>DATAUR010000017.1:0-52331 GCA_036268175.1 Phenylobacterium sp.
CGGTTGGATCTGGCTGGACGGCCAGTTCGTGCCCTGGCGCGAGGCGACGGTGCACGTACTGACGCACGGCCTGCACTACGCCTCGGCCGTGTTCGAGGGTGAGCGGATGTACGGGGGCGAGATCTTCGAGCTGACGGCGCACACGGAACGTCTCTTCAAGTCTGCTGAGATCATGGACATGGAGATCCCGTTCACGGTCGCCCAGATCGACCAGGCCTGCAAGGACACCTGCGCCAAGAACGGCCTGACCGAGGCCTATGTGCGGCCGATCGCCTGGCGCGGCTCGGAAATGATCGGGGTCTCGGCTCAGAACACCACGATCCACGTGGCCATCGCCTGCTGGGAGTGGCCGAGCTATTTCACCCCCGAGGCCAAGGCCAAGGGCATCCGCATGTGCTGGGCCAAGTACAAGCGCCCGTCGCCCGAGACCGAGCCGGTCCACGCGAAGGCCGCCGGCCTCTACATGATCTGCACCATCTCCAAGCACGCCGCGGAGAAGGACGGGTTCACCGACGCCATGATGCTCGACTACCGCGGCTTCGTGGCGGAGAGCACCGGATCCAACGTGTTCTTCATCAAGGACGGCGCGATCCACACGCCGCTGCCCGACTGCTTCCTGAACGGCATCACGCGGCAATCGGTGATCAAGCTCGCGAGGTCCCAGGGATTCGAGGTGATCGAGCGGCACATCAAGCCCGAAGAGCTCACCGAGTTCTCCGAGTGCTTCGTGACCGGCAGCGCCGCCGAGGTGACGCCGGTCTCGCAGATCGGCGAGTACAGCTTCACGCCGGGCAACATCTCGCTCAGCCTCGCCGACGACTATTCCAAGCTGGTGCGGCGGGAGCTGGTATCGGCCTAGGGCCTCACCAGACTCCGGGCAGGTAACGCCAGCGCACCTTGCGGGCGTAAGCCTCGTAACCATCAAGTTCGTTCCGCAGCATCTTCTCCTCGCCCAGCGTCCGCCAGGCGAGCGCCAGGATGGCGGGCGGCACGACGACCAGGCCCCACCAGGAGCCCAGCATCAGGGGCGCGGCCACGAACTGCGGCAGGGCGAAGGCGTACATCGGGTGGCGGACCAGGGCGTAGGGGCCGGTGGAGATCACCGTCTGGCCGCGCTCGGCCTGCAGCCGGATCACCGGGGCGGCGAAGCTGTTGGTGGCGAACACCCAGCCGACGCCCAGGAAGCTGGCGATCAGCAAAAGGGCGCCGATCGCCTGCGCCCAGACCGGTATGTGCGACCATTCAAAGCGCCGCGCATCCAGGCCCATCAACGCCGTCCAGGCGGCGTAGACGACTATCATGCCGGTCAGGAACGCCTTGTCCCAGGCCTTTTGCCCGGACTGGAATGCGGGCTTCAGCCGTTCTTCCAGCAGGGCCGGGTCGGCCTTGGCGAGCCACAGGCAGATGCCCAGGCCAATACCGGTCATCAGGCCCAGATAAACCCAGCCGCTGGGCCAGTCGGCGGTTCCAGCCGCGCCGAACAGCAGGCCCGCCAGCACGACCGCCAGCAGGCCATTCTCGATCAGCAGGAGCGCCATCAGACGGCCGCCGGCGCTCATGAAGGCTCCAGAGCCTAGACCGCCCAGCCGTAGGGCTGGCGGATCGGCGCGCCCTCGGCCAGCCGCACCACCCCGACGATGCAGCGAATGATCGCCCACAGCCAGGCCAGGAAGCAGACCACGCCCCCGGCCCACATGAACGGAATGCCGATCAGGATGAAGGTGAAGGGGATGCTCACCAGCATGATCGCCCCACCGGCGATAGCCACCAGGAACGAGGTCCAGAAGGTGCGGATCAGATAGGTATAGTGCCCAGCCATGATCGGCCCGGCGCCGCCGCGCAGCACATAGGCCATGATCAGGCCGATGATCAGCGTCACGCCGTGGAAAAGGCCCAGGATGTAGAGCACATAGACCACGGCCGGCAGGGTGCGCTCCTCCGGGACGCCATAGTCGCGATAGTAGGGGTCTGAGCTTCCGGGTTGCTGGTGGTTCGGGTCGCCGTATTCAGCCATGGGGTGGGTCCTCCCGTGGGCCGATGATGCCGCGAACGTCAGTCGCGGACCAGTACGATCTCAACGCCGGCGGCGACGGCGTCGGGCGCCAGCGCCAGGGGCTTCTCCACGCGGACACGAGCCTGGGTGACGCGAGGGTCGGCGAGGCAGGCCAGCGCCAGGCGCTCGGCGAAGGTCTCCACCAGCTCGATGTGGCCGGCGCCGGCGATCTCGCGCGCCGCGGCCAGGATGGTTTCGTAGTTGAGCGTTTCCGACAGCCGCCCGGCGCCGGCGGTGGGCACGTCGAGCTCCACGTCGACCACCAGCGGCTGTTTGCGGCCGATCTCGTGGCGATAGACGCCGATCTCCGCCTGCAACTTCAGGCCGGTGACGAAGACGCGGGTCATGGCGGTCACGGCCATCAGTGTTTTCCTGACGTGCTGTTGCGCCGCGGAGCCAGGTGCTGGCCGGCGTCGATGGCGATCATCTGGCCGGTCACCGAGGGCGAGTCGATCAGGAAGCGAAGGGCGCCCGCGATCTCGGCGGGCGTCGCCGGGCGCTGCATCAGGGTCTGCGCGACCTCCGCGTCGAAGGCGGCCTGGTCCTGATGGATCGACGGCAGGGTCGGGCCCGGTCCGATGCCGTTCACCCGGACGCGGGGCGCGAGCGCCTGGGCCATCAGCCGGGTGGCGTCCCACAAGGCCGCCTTGGAGAGCGAATAGGAGAAGAAGTCCGGCGTGGGATTCAGCACCCGCTGATCGATCAGGTTGACGATCAGCCCCTCGCGGTCGGCGGGCAGGCGACGCGCGAACACCTGCGCCAGCACCAAGGGGGCGCGCAGGTTGGTCTCCACGTGGGCGTCCCAGGAGGCCCGGTTCATGTCGCTGAAGGCGTCTTCCTCGAAGACGCTGGCGGAATTGACCAGCAGGGTGACGGGCCCAAGCTCGGTTTCGGCCTCGCCCACCAGGGCGACGGTGGCGGATTCCTTGCGCAGGTCGCAGACGATGATCGTCGATCTGCGCCCCTTGGCGCGGACCTCGGCGGCGGCGGCCTCGGCCTCGTCGTCCATGGCGCGCACATGGATCGCCACGTCGTAGCCGGCGTCGGCGGCCGCGCCGACCAGCTCCCGGCCGATCCGGCGCGCGCCGCCAGTGATCAGGGCCGCGCCGCGGCTGACCGGGGGTTCAGCCATGACGGCGCGCCAGGCTCAACCTAGTCGAACCGCTTGAAGTCCAGGAAGTTGAGGGCGGCGAACAGGATGACGACGGTGGCGATGGCGACGAAGGCCATGGGTTTGCTCCGAGTGGCAGGTCGCCCCAAATCCAGGGGACATGGGGGCTTTATCGGCGGCGTGGCCGAGCCGCAAGCTTTGCACCGCGCAGGCCGCCAATTGGGGTCATTCCACGGCTTTTAGGGAATCTGTCTTCCCCACTTACCGCCGATCACTAAAATAGCTCCCGAAGCCGGATGGGCCCCCGCCCGGCGATCCGCCAAAACCGAACGATCCCGGGAGGACGTCATGCGCGAGTACCTCAAGTTCTACATCGATGGAAAATGGGTCGAGCCCACCGAGCTGAAGACGCTCGACGTCGAAAATCCCGCCACCGAAGAGGTCGCCGGCAAGATCGCCATGGGCTCGGCCGCCGACGTGGACAAGGCCGTGAAGGCCGCCCGCAAGGCCTTCGCCTCCTGGTCGCAGACCAGCCGTGAAGAGCGCCTGGAAGTGCTGGGCCGCATCCTGGCCGAGTATCAGAAGCGCTTCGGCGATCTGGCCACCGCGGTGACCGAGGAAATGGGCGCGCCGGCCTCGCTGGCGCAACGGGCCCAGGTGCCGATCGGCATGGGCCACCTCTCCACCGCCATCGAGGTCCTGAAGACCTTCAAGTTCGAGGACGACCGCGGCCCGACGATGATCGTCAAGGAGCCGATCGGCGTCTGCTCGTTCATCACGCCCTGGAACTGGCCGCTGAACCAGATCGTCTGCAAGGTGGCGCCGGCCATCGCCACGGGCTGCACCATGGTGCTGAAGCCCTCGGAAGTGGCGCCGTTCTCCGGCCAGATCTTCGCGGAGATCATGCATGCGGCGGGCGTGCCGGCCGGCGTGTTCAACCTGGTGCATGGCGATGGCCCGACGGTCGGCGCGGCGATGTCCAGCCACCCGGACGTGGACATGGTCTCGTTCACCGGCTCGACCCGGGCCGGCATCGAGGTCGCCAAGGCCGCGGCGCCGACCGTCAAGCGCGTGGCGCAGGAACTGGGCGGCAAGAGCCCCAACATCGTGCTGGACGACGACGCGTTCGCCAAGGGCGTCGGCCGAGGCGTCGCCTCGATGATGCCGAACTCCGGCCAGAGCTGTAACGCCCCCTCGCGCATGCTGGTGCCGAAGACCCGCATGGACGAGGCGATCACTGTCGCCCGCGAGGCGGCCGGCCAGGTCACCGTCGGCGACCCGAACGGCAACAGCCAGCTCGGCCCGGTGGTCTCCAAGGTGCAGTTCGAGAAGATCCAGAAGCTGATCCAGAAGGGCATCGACGAGGGCGCGACCCTGGTGATCGGCGGGACCGGTCGGCCCGAAGGCCTGGACAAGGGCTACTATGTGAAGCCCACCGTCTTCGCCAACGTCACCAACGACATGACCATCGCGCGCGAGGAAATCTTCGGCCCGGTGCTGTCGATCCTCGGCTACGACAACCTCGACCAGGCTGTCGATATCGGCAACGACACCGAATACGGCCTGGCCGCCTACGTGCAGTCCGGCGACATTGAGAAGGCCCGCAAGGTGGCGTCGAAGCTGCGCGCGGGCCAGGTGTCGATCAACGGCGGCGGCGGCGACCTGATGGCCCCCTTCGGCGGCTACAAGATGAGCGGCAACGGGCGCGAGTGGGGCGACTTCGCCTTCCATGAGTTCCTCGAAACCAAGGCCGTGCTCGGCTATGCGCCGAAGCAGGCCGCGGAGTAGGCGCAAACGCGCTCATCCCGATTGAAGGGGTCGCCCGCAGGGTGGCCCCTTTTTCGTATTCAGGAGACCCCGCCATGTCCGTGATGGACGCCGACTTCGAGGCCATGCTGCAGATGCAGGCGCAGGCTGCGCAGGCGCAGCCTCAGCCGCCGCTGGACGCGATCCCGCCGGAGATGGTTCGGGCCGGCTACCGCATGCAACGCCAGGCGCAGAACTTGAACGCGCCCAAGGACGTGGAGACTCGTGACCTCAAGGCAGCCGGAGGGGCGGGCGAGGTTCCAGCCAGGCTCTACACGCCGGCGGGCGCGGCGACGCCGTCGGGCCTGCTGGTCTATTTCCATGGCGGCGGCTTCGTGATCGGCGACCTGGAGACCCACGACGGCCATTGCCGTCGGCTGGCGGCAGGGGCCGGTTGCCGGGTCTTGGCGGTGGATTATCGCCTGGCGCCGGAGCATCCGTTTCCGGCCGGCCATGACGATGCCCTGGCGGCGACCAAATGGGCCTTCGACCACGCCGCCGAGCTGGGCGCGGATCCAGCCCGCGTCGCGGTGGGCGGCGACAGCGCCGGCGGCAACCTGGCGGCCTCCGTCGCGCTCGACCTAGTGGGCGATGCGAAGCGCCGGCTGGTCTTCCAACTGCTGCTCTATCCCGGCATCTGGCCGGACCAGGAGACCCAGTCGCGCAAGGACCTGGACGGGCCGGTGCTGACGCGAGCCGCGCTGGACTGGTTCGAGAAGCTGCTGGCCGCCGTCGGCCATCCGCACGCCGAGCGCGCCATGCTGGGAAACCGCGAGCTCGCCGGGGCGCCGCCCGCCCTGGTGGTCACCGCCGGCTTCGATCCGTTGCAGGATGAGGGCCGTGACTACGCCGAGCGGCTGACGGCGGCGGGCGTCAAGGCGAGCCTCGTCCACTATCCGACCCTGGTCCACGACTTCTATATCATGGGCGACGTCTCGCCGGCCGTGCCCAAGGCCGCGGCCGAGACGGCGGCGGCGCTGAAGGCGGCGCTGGGTTAGTCTTCCTCGCGGGCCCGCCGGCGCTGGGCCCAGGCGAGCACCGCCATGCCAGCGACGGTGGAGAGCAGGGAGCCGGCCACCACGCCGATGCGCACCTCGGCCTGGGCGCCGGCGTCGCTCAAGGGGAAGGCGAGCTGGCCGATGAACAGGCTCATGGTGAAGCCCAGGCCGCAGAGCAGCGACAGGCCATAGAGCTCGATCCACGTGGCGCCGGTGGGCCGCCGGGCGAGCTTCAGGCCGATCACCAGGATCGAGGCGCCGAAGACCCCGATCTGCTTGCCGAGGAAGAGGCCGGCCGCGACGCCCAGCGCGATCGGTCCGAAAAGCTCCGGCAGGCCGATGCCGCGGATCGAGAAGCCGGCGGCGACGAAGGCGAACAGCGGCAGGATCAGGAAGGCGACGTAGGGGTGCAGCCCCTCCATGAAGTCCTCCAGCACCCCCGGGCGGCCCGGCTTGCGCGGCTCCAGCGGGATGGTGGCGGCCGCGGCGACGCCGGCCAACGAGGTGGAAATCCCCGACTTCAGCATGAAGCCCCAGACGATCACGAAGCCCACGGCATAGAGCAGGTAGGGCGCCCGCCGCCAGCTTCCGAGCAGGCCCATGCCGGCTAGGGCCACCAGGGCTCCCGCCAGCTCGAAGACGCGGAAGTGGTGGGTGAACAGCGCCCCGATCAGGCCGACGGCGGCCAGGTCGTCGACGATGGCCAGCGTCAGCAGGAAGACCCGCAGGTTCGGCGGCAGCTTGGGGCCCGCGACGGCCAGGGCGGCGATGGCGAAGGCGATGTCGGTGGCGACCGGAACGGGCCAACCCTCCGGCCGCACGCCGTGGAAGCCGGTCATGTTGATGGCCAGGTAGATCAGCGCCGGCCCGACCATGCCGCCCAGCGCGGCGATCACCGGCAGCGCCAGGCGCCGTGGATTGGCCAGCTCGCCGCGCACGATCTCGTATTTGATCTCCAGACCGACGACGAAGAAGAAGATCGCCATCAGCCCGTCCTTCACCCAGTCGAGCACCGGCAGGGTCTCGGTGAAGGCGCCCAGTTGGACGGTGAAGGGCTCGGCGAGAAAACCGAAATAGATGTGCGCCCAAGGCGAATTGGCGAGCGCGATGGCCGCGATGGCCGCCGCCGCCAGGACCAGCCCCGACGCGCTCTCGGTCTTCAGGAAATCCAGCGTGATCCGCTTGGCCATGGCTCCGGTTAGCATGGCCTCGCGCCCGCCGCTAAGGTATCCGACAAGGACCGCGCGCAAGATCCTCAGGCCGCGATGGAGGGACGAGATGCGACTGACCAAGCCCCGGTTCGCGCCGCTGAGCGACGCCGAGCTCTCGCCCGAGCAGGAAGAGGCGTTGAAGGACTTCCGGCCGGGCCCCGTGCTCAACATCTTCCGCACGCTGGCGCGCGCGCCCAAGGCGCTGACGCGGTTCAACGCCTGGGGCGGCTATGTGCTGTCGCGGCGCAACGACCTGCCGGCGCGGGAGCGGGAGATCGTGATCCTGCGGACCGGCTACCTGTGCAAGTCGGGCTATGAGTGGACCCAGCACCACCGTATCGGGCTGCGCGAGGGCCTGACGGCGGACGAGATCGCGCGGATCAAGCAGGGCGCGGACGCTGGCTGGAGCGCCGCCGACGCCGCCCTGATCCGGGCGAGCGACGAGCTGCACGCCGACCAGTTCATCGGGGACGCGACCTGGGCCGAACTCGGCCAGCATTTTAGCGACAAGCAGCGCATGGACGTGGTGTTCACCGCCGGCCAGTACACCCAGGTCTCGATGATGCTGAACACCTTCGGGGTGCAGCTCGACGAGGGCCAGACCCTCGATCCCGACCTGAAGGGGTTCTAGCCATGGCTGGGCGCCTGGAGGGCAAGATCGCGGTCGTCGTCGGCGCCGGCCAGACGCCGGGCGAGACCATCGGCAACGGCCGCGCCATGGCGGTGCTGTTCGCCCGGGAAGGCGCGAGCGTGCTCTGCGTCGACCGGGTGCTGGAGCGCGCCGAGGAGACCGCGGCCCAGGTGGCGGCCGAGGGCGGCGTCGCCTCGGCCATGGCCGCCGACGTGGTCAAGGCCGTCGACTGCGCGCGGATCGTCGAGGAGGCCAAGGCGCGCTACGGCCGGCTGGACGTGCTGATCAACAACGTCGGTATCGGTGGCGGCGACGCGCCGGCGCATCGGCTGGAAGAGGCGGCGTTCGACCGCATCCTGTCGGTGAACCTTAAGGGCATGTGGCTGACCATCAAGCAGGCCCTGCCGGTGATGCGCGAGCAGGGTGCGGGCGCGATCGTCAACATCTCCTCCCTGGCCGCGCGGGCCGGCGGCATCCAGCTCGCCTACGAGGTCTCCAAGGCCGGGGTGAACCGGCTGACGACCAGCGTGGCGCAGTCCAACGCCCGCTACGGCGTGCGCTGCAACGCCATCGAGATGGGCTACATGGACACCCCCATGGCGGTGAGCGGCATCGCCACGGCCACCGGCCGCTCCACCGCCGAGGTCCGCGCCGAGCGCGATGCGCGGGTGCCGCTGAAGGGCAAGATGGGCGACGGCTGGGATACCGCCCACGCCGCCCTGTTCCTGGCCTCGGACGACGCGCGGTTCATCTCCGGCGCGATCCTGCCGGTGGACGGCGCCATGGGCGTGCGGATCGGCTGACGCCCCCTGGCCCCGGGCCTCTGGATGCGGAATAAGGACTTAGACGCCGCCTGAAGAGGCCTCCATGCATCCGCGTTTCCTCTACGACCTGAATGACTGCGCGATCCTGAGCGCCATCGAGACAGTGGGCGATAGCTGGACGCTGAAGATCCTGCGCGAGGCGGTCTATGGCCTGCGACGGTTCGACGATTTCGCCCGCGCGCTCGGCTGCGGGCGCGGTGTGCTCAGCGACCGGCTGAAGAAGCTGACGGCGGCTGGGGTTTTGGAGCGCAAGGCCTACGCCGAGCCTGGTCAGCGGCCGCGGGCGGAATATCACCTCACCGACATGGGCTGGGATGCGGTGCCGGCGCTGCTGGCGCTGGGGGAATGGCGGCAACGCTGGGCGCCGGCCAAGGAGGGCCCCGTGATCCGTGTGACCGAGCCGAAAAGCGGCCGGCCGGCGCGGGTGGTGTTGACCGCCGACCCCAAGACGGCGGCGCTCAGCATGGAAGAGGTGCGGATCTCCCTTGGCCCCGGCGCGCGGCGGATGGGCTAGGCCCATGCCGGTGTCGCCCGCTTATCGGCCCGATCCGCGATACCCGGAGCTTGGGCCGGAGTTCGCCGACCCGGTGCGGGCCGAGGTGTTCCCGAAGACGATCCTGCGGTTCCGCAACGACCGGGCCGCCGCGACGGTGGGGCTGGATACGCTCACCGACGAAGAATGGATCGCCCATTTCGGTCGCTTCGAACCGTTGCCGGGCAACATCGATCCGCCGCTGGCCCAGCGCTATCACGGCCATCAGTTCCGCACCTACAACCCCGAGCTCGGCGACGGGCGGGGCTTCACCTTCGCCCAGATGCGCGAGGCCGGAACCGACCGTTTGCTCGATCTAGGGACCAAGGGCTCGGGCAAGACGCCCTGGTCGCGCACCGCCGATGGGCGGCTGACCCTGAAGGGCGGCGTGCGCGAGGTGCTGGCGACCGCCCTGCTGGAGGCGCTGGGCGTGCCGACCTCGCGCTCGTTTTCGCTGATCGAGACCGGCGAGGAACTGGAGCGCGGCGACGAGCCCAGTCCGACCCGCTCGGCGGTGCTGGTCCGGCTGTCGTGGGGCCATATCCGGTTCGGCAGCTTCCAGCGGCATGCCTACTTCGAGCGCCCCGACCGGCTGATCCAGCTCACCGACCACGTGGTGGAGACCTATTATCCGGAGCTGCTCGGGGCCAACGACCGGCCCGTCGCGCTGCTGAAGGCGGTGGTGGCTCGCGACGCCCGGCTGACCGCGCGCTGGATGGCGGCGGGGTTCGTGCACGGGGTGCTCAACACCGACAACATGAACCTGACCGGCGAGAGCTTCGACTACGGGCCCTACCGGTTCCTGCCGTACAACGATCCGAACTTCACGGCGGCCTATTTCGACCACGCCGGGCTCTACAGCTTCGGACGCCAGCCAGAGGCGGTGTTCTGGAACCTGCAGCAACTGGCCGGCGCGCTCAGCATGGTGGCGGAGAGCGACGCCCTGGTCGACGCCCTGAACGGCTTTGCCGCCGCCTATCGCGCCGAGCTGACCGCCGCCATGCTGGCGCGGCTGGGCGTGCAGCCCACCGGGACCGACGCCGACGCGGCCCTGGTCCAGGGCGCCTTCCGCGCCTTCGCCGAAGGAGGCGAGCGGCTGCGCTGGGAGCCGTTCTTTTTCGACTGGTTCTGCGGCGGGGAGGATCGCGCGCTCTCCGGTCCACGCGGCGACCTCTACGCAAAGGAAGGCTTCGCCGAGTTCCGGCGCATGCTGGCCGGCTTCACGCCGGACCGGCCGCGGCGCTTGGCGCATCCCTATTTCGCCGCGCCGGAGCCGGAAGAACTGCTGGTCGACCAGATCGAGGCTCTGTGGGCGTCGATCGCGGCGGATGACGACTGGTCGGGCTTCCACGCCAAGCTGGCCGGCATAGAGACCGCGCGGGTGGCCTGGGGCCTGCCGGCGCTGGGCGCCTAGCGGAAACCTTCGCCGCAAGCTGCGAGTTGTGACGATGATCGCTCCGCTTGCGGGAGGAAGCCCATGAAACTCGCCCTGATCGCCGCCGCGGCCGCGCTGGTCGCTACGCCGGTCCTGGCCGGCGGCCTGGTTTCGGTGCAGCGGCCGGAGACGGCCACCACCAGCAAGCTCAGCGTGACCTCCTCGGCGTTCAAGGCCGGCCAGCCGATCCCGGTGAAGTACAGCGCCTTTGGCCAGAGCATCTCGCCGCAATTGTCCTGGAGCCTATCGACCAAGGCCAAGTCCTACGCCGTGCTGGTGGACGACCCGGACGGGTCGGGCCCGCAGCCCGTGTCGCACTGGGTCGCCTGAAACATCCCGGCGAACGTCACCATGCTACCGGAGGGGTCGAACACCGGGGTGCAGGGGACCAACAGCCACAAGACCAAGGGCTATACGGGGCCGCACCCACCGGCCAAGGATCCGCCGCACCACTATCACTTCCAGGTGCTGGCGCTGGACACCATGCTCAACACGCCGGCCGGCGCGCAGCGTGACGCGGTGCTGGCCGCCGCCAAGGGCCACGTTGTGGCCAAGGGCGAGATCGTGGGGACCTTCCAGGCGCCTAAGAGCTGATCGAGGCGGCGGCGGTGCGGGGGCGCGAAGCCCACTGCGCCAGCACCACGCCGCTCAAGGCCACCACCGCGCCCGCGGTCTGCAGGGGTCCCAGCGCCTCGCCGAACAGCACGAAGCCGGCATAGGTCGCCACCACCGGCTGGACCAGCACCACCACCGAGGCAAGCGAGGTCGGCAGTCGGCCCATGGCCCAGGCGATGGAGCCCTGGCCAGCGAAATGCACGAAGCCCAGGCCGACGCAGGCGGCGAGGCCGGCGAGCGTCGTGGGCCAGATCCGCTCGCCCAGCAGCAGGGCCGTGACCAGCAGCAGAGGGACGCCGACCACGCCCGACCAGAACATCAGCCGGCTGGCGGCCTGGGTCTTCCGGCCTTGCGCGATCGCCAGGAAGTACAGCGCGTACCAGAAGGCGGTGGTCAGCGACAGCGCGTTGCCCAGCGGGGCGTTGACCACGGGCGCGCCGGCGCCCCGGCCGATCCCCATCATCCAGGCGCCGGCCACCGCGACGGTCATGGCCAGCAGGAACAGCGCCCGGGGCCGCTGCTTCAGGAAGATCCAGGCGAATGCGGTCACCACCACCGGCGCCAGGTTCGACAGCACCGTGGACGCGCCCACCGAGGTGTACTTCAGCCCGTAGTGCCAGAAGCCCAGGTCGAGCGCGAAGAACAGGCCGCAGAGGAGCGCGATGGGCGTGGGCTTGCCCAGCGGCCCGCTGGCCCGCCGCGTCATCACCGCCAGCAGCGGCAGGGCGAACACCAGCCGCCAGACGCCGGCCGCCGCTGGGCCGGTGCCGGTCAGCCGCACCAGGATGCCGGAAAACCCGATCACGCAGGCACCGAACACCAGCGCGCCCACCGCCTGCCAGCGGTGCGAGTGGTCCGGATGGATCGCCGTGTCGGTCAAAAGCCCAGCTCCCCGCGAAGTTGCTGGGGCGTCATACCGGACGCGCGCAGGTCGCGCAGCGTCTCGGCGCGATCGCGCTTGGCGTAGCGTTTGCCATCGGACCCGGTGAGCAGGCGGTGGTGGCGATAGGTCGGCGTCGGCAGCGCCAGCAGGGCCTGCAGCAAGCGCTGCACATGGGTCGCCTCGAAGAGGTCCTGGCCACGGATCACCTGGGTCACGCCTTGCAGGGCGTCATCGACCACCACGGCCAGGTGATAGGCGACGCCCACGTCCTTGCGCGCCAGCACCACGTCGCCGCCGAGGTCGGGGCGAGCCTGGATCACGCCATGCTCGCCTTTTGGGCCTTGGCCCAACTCCTCAAAGGTCAGCGCGCCAAAGCCGCCGAGCGCCCGTTCGGCGGCGACCAGGGAGAGGCGCCAGGCATAGCCCTCGCCGGCCTTGACCCGGGCTTCCTCTTCATCCGCCGGCAAGGGCCCGCCGCGGAACGCCTCCATGGCGCCATGCGGAGCGCTCTCGATCGCCTCGGCCACCTCCCGGCGCGTGCGGAAGCAGCGGTAGGCTAGGCCGCGCTCGGAAAGGTCGCGCAGCGCCGCGCCATAGTCGGCCATATGCTGAGACTGCTGGCGGACCGGCTGTTCCCAATCGAGGCCGAGCCAAGCCAGGTCCTCATAGATCGCCGCCTCGTACTGCGGCCGGCAGCGGGTCGCGTCGATGTCTTCCAGCCGCAGCAGGAAGCGGCCCCCCAAGCCCTCATCGGCGGCGTCGCGCACGGCCTGGAAGGCGGTGAGCGCGGAAAAGGCGTGGCCCCGGTGCAAGTAGCCGGTGGGCGAGGGCGCGAAGCGGGTGACGAAGGCGGCTGGGGACACGGCCCCTTAGCGTCTAGTCCGCGCCGCCCGGGTGAAACAGACCCATGTGGGCGAAGACGGCCCGCAGGAACGGAATTTCCCCGCCACAAGCGTCCTTGATGTGCTCGAACTGCTTGAAGCCGGCCATCTCAGCCAGGCCGTGGGCCGAGCACCAGGCCGCGGTGGTGGCCAGGTCGATCTCGTGGGTGTCGTCCGGATCGGCGCCGCCCTCGACCATGGTGTCGCGCACCTTGCAGTAGGCGCTGTCTTCGCTGTCCTGCATCTGGTCGGGCAGGTCGGCCTTGTCCCGGGCGGTGTCGTACATCACCCGGTAGAGCGCCGGGTTCTCGCGGGCGAAGCAGACGTAGGCCACGCCCAGGTTGCTCATCGCTTCGCGCGGCTGGGCGGCGGCCGCCTTGGCCTTGCCGAGCGCCGCGTCCAGCAGGTCCCAGCCCTCATGGGCGACGGCTTCGAGCAGCTCGCCCTTGTCCTTGAAGTGGTGGTAGGGCGCGGCGGGACTGACGCCTGCTTCGCGGGCCACGGCGCGCAGCGAGAGCGCGCTGGGGCCTTCGGACTCCAGCAACCGGCGGGCGGCGTCGATCAGGGCGCGGCGAAGATCGCCGTGGTGATAGGGCCGGGCCTCGGCGGCTTGCGAGTCTTTCATTACCTCACTGTAATACTCGATCTTGGCGCCGTAAAGATATCTTGACATCGCTTAGATGTGCGCTATCTTGACGCTGATCAGATAACAGATCCTCCGCACGTCCACCCGTTTCAACCGATCTTTTCGGAGGTGGCCGGCGGCTCGAACTCAAAGGTGTGTGTCCATGTCCTTCGCCCGCTCTCTCGCCCGTTTCTTCGACAGAATCGCTCCGGCCCTGATCCTCATCGTGGGATCCACGGTGGCCGCCGCCTTCGCCGCCAGCCTGGCCTCAGCCGCCGGCGTCTGATCCTCCCCCGACCGTCGCCGCCGACCGGATCAGGGCCCCCTTCGCGGGGCCCTTTTTCGTCGCCGGGTATCGTCGCCGCGGGGGCCGGTCATCGGATGCATGCATTTTTGCATAGCTGCACTGCACAATTCGACATCTAGGCAATGCTCAGATTAGTGCTATCTAAGCATCGTCCAGATCGGACAGGGCGACTGGGGCAACCGGGAGCCGGACCAAAAAAGGAACTAAGTCATGTCGATCCAAATGAACCGCATCCTCGACGTCGTCGCCTCCTTCGCGATCGTCGTCCTCGGCATCAGCCTCGCCGGCGCCACCGCCGTTGTCGGCGCCTAAGACCAAGATGCGTTGCCGATAAGCCTCGCCCGCGCTTAGACGTGTGGCGAGGCTCCGGCGCCTCTTCTCCGTCATGGAGATGTCTCCGAATCTTTTCTATAAGGGTCCCATCCGCGGGACCGCCCGACACAACTGAAGGGCCCGTCGCCGCATCCACGCGTCGCGAACAGGGGCTTGAGTCTTCAGTTCATCAGCGTTTGAAATAGGCGCCCAGCGCACCCCAGGATCCCGTGATCGGGAGGCTTGCCATGCAGGTGCTTAGCCGCCCTCCGTCGGGGTTTCCCGCGCTCGTCCTGAACGCTGACTTCCGGCCGCTCAGCTATTATCCGCTCTCGCTCTGGCCATGGCAGGACGTCATCAAGGCGGTGTTCCTCGACCGCGTCGATGTGGTCTCCACCTACGACCAGACGGTGCATTCGCCGTCCTTCGAAATGAAGCTGCCGAGCGTCGTGTCGCTGAAGCAGTACGTCACCCAGGATCGGCCGCCGGCCTTCACGCGGTTCAACCTCTTCCTGCGCGACGCCTTCACCTGCCAATATTGCCGGGCCGGCGAGGATCTTACCTTCGACCACGTGATCCCTCGCTCGCGGGGCGGGCGCACGACCTGGGAAAACATCGTCACCGCGTGCGCGCGCTGCAACCTGACCAAGGGCGGGCGCACGCCGCGCGAGGCGCACATGCACCCGCTGCACACCCCGCACCGGCCCTCGGCCTACGAGCTGCAGGAGCACGGCCGCCGCTTCCCGCCGCACCACCTGCACGAAAGCTGGCTGGACTATCTCTACTGGGACATCGAGCTGGAGGCGTAGGTCCCGTTCAGGCGAGGCCCAGAAGCCGCACCACGCCCAGGGCGATCACCGCCAGGACCGACAGCGAAAGAGTGGCGGCGACGGCGGCCCGTCCGCCGGCGCGGCGCAGGGCGCGCAGGTCGGTCATCAGTCCCAGCCCCGCCATGGAAAGCGTGGTCAGCAGGCCGGTGACGGTTTCCGCCGGCGCGATCACCGGAGTGGGAACCACGCCCGCCGAACGCGCCGCCAGGCAGACCAGAAAGCCGACGATGAACCAGGGCAGCAGCTTGTGGACCGGCGGCCAGGCGCGCGCCGAGGCGCTGGACGCCCGGCGCCCGAGGATCAGAGCCAGGACGGCGAACACCGGCCCCAGCATCAGGACGCGGGTGAGCTTGACGAGCGCCCCGAACTGCATGGCCGTGGGGCCCATGGCCGCCGTGGCGGCGAGCACCTGGGGCACGGCGTAGACTGTCAGGCCGGCCAGGGCGCCAAGGCCGGTCGGGCTCAAGTGCAGGGCGGCGCCGGCCAGCGGTAGCACCAGGACCGTCAGGACCCCCAGCACCGCGGTGAAGGCGATGGAGGCGGTGACGTCGTCGGCGTCCGCGCCGATCAGGGGCGCGACGGCGGCGATCGCGGAGTTGCCGCAGATCGAATTGCCGCAGGCGATCAGGATCGCCATGCGCCGGTTCAAGCCCAGCGCGCGTCCGATTCCAAACGCGGTCAGCAACGAAACGCAGACGGTGCCGGCGACCGCCAGAGGGAGGGCCCATCCGGCCGACAGCAGGGTGGTGGCGCTGACCGACAGGCCGAGCAGGACGACGGCCACCTCCAGCACCGGCCTGGCGCAGAAGTCGATGCCCGCGCGCCACCGCGCCCCGGGCGTCCAGGCGGTGCGGATCGCCGCCCCCAGCAGGATCGCCAGCACCAGGCTCTCCAGCCACGAGCGCCCGAACGTCGCGCGCTCCAGCGCCTGCAACCCCACCGCGCCGCAGGCCACCAGCAGGCACAGGACGATTCCGGGAAGACGGTCGCGGCCGGCCGCTGGCAGCCGCGCCAGATGCTGCGCGGCGCGGCGGGCGCCAAAGGCCGGGGTTGATAGGCCGAGCGACAAGCTGGGAATCCAAACCTTCGAGTCAGCGCCAGGGTGCGGGACTCGCAGTCTTCGATCCAACGGATTAAAACGGTTGATATGATCCGCTTGGCAGATTGGTTATGACGCTAGAGCAGCTCCGCATCTTCGTGATGGTCGCCGAGCGCGAGCACGTCACCGCCGCCGCCCTGGCGCTAAACCTCAGCCAGTCGGCGGTCAGCAACGCGCTTTCCAGCCTGGAGGGCCGGCATGGCGTGCGCCTGTTCGACCGGATCGGGCGCGGGGTGCGGCTGAACGAGGCCGGCCGCGCCTTCCTGCCGGAGGCCTGGGCGGTGCTGGCGCGGGCCGACGGCGCCCAGGCGGTGCTGGCCGATCTCACCCAGCTCAATCGGGGTCGGCTGCTGATCTTCGCCAGCCAGACGATCGCCAGTTACTGGCTGCCCGGCCGCTTGGTCGCCTTCCACACCCTGCATCCCGGCATCGAGCTGTCGGTCTCCATCGGCAACACCCACGAAGCGATGCAGGCGGTGCGCGACGGGGCGGCGGAGCTAGGGTTCGTGGAGGGCGAGGTCGACGAGCCGACCCTTAGCCTAGAGGTCGTCGGGTACGACCAGCTCGTGGTGCTGGTCCGCCCGGACCACCCCTGGGCGCGGCGCGCGCAGATCGGCCCGCAGGACATCCTGGCGACGCCGTGGGTGCTGCGCGAACAGGGCTCCGGCACCCGTTCAAGCCTCGAGGACGCCCTGACCAACCTCGACGTCGCCCCGGGGCGGCTGCAGGTCGTGATGACCTTGCCGTCCAACGATGCGGTGCTCGCCGCGGCGGAGGCTGGAGCAGGCGCGGCTGCCCTATCGACCAGCGTCGCCGCGGCGTCCCTGGCCGCCGGCCGCCTGGTCCGCGCGCCGCTCGACCTGCCGCCCCGCCCGTTCCGCATCATCCGGCACAAGGCCCGCCACCGCACCCGCGCCGCCGACGCCTTCGTCGCCGAAGCGGTCCACGGCCTCGCGCCGCCCCCTGGCGGTGGCGGCTGAGGCCGTGGGCTGTCCTTCAAGCATCCAAAATCGCTTGTTCGTTGAATTGGCTTGCACGCTTGGACGTGCGGTGTGATCGCTCGTTTTTCTCTCGCGGTGGAGTTCACCGACCTGTTTCTAGGGGATGAGATGAAGCGTTTGACTCTTGGGCTCGCAGTGTCGGCATTGTTCCTTGTGGCCGGGTCAACCCGTGCGGACACGATCGAGACGATCTACAGCGGGCAGGTCAGCGGATTTTCCGATGTGGCGGGCGTATTCGGCTCCCCGGGGGAATTCATTCCCGCCTCGCCGTACAGCGTGGATTACATTTTCAATGACAGCGGGGCCGCCGGAGGTCCGCAACTCCAAAGCGTGAACGTCGAAATCGACGGGATCAGTCGTACATTCGGACCCAATCTGACGAACCCAGCTGCTACCAGCTACCAGCAATCGATTTCCTACGGCGGTGGGGTTCTGACAGCTATCGCCTATGTCGCGGCCGCAACCACCGGCGGTGTCTTCAGTTTTAATGCCGAGGAACAGTTTGACACCCCTGTTCAACCGGTCGTTTCGGGACCCTTCACGATCAATATAGATCCGACATTGAACCCGCCCCCCCTCATCATAAACGTGACGGGGGATGGGAATATTACGAGTACTCTGACGTCCGTAGAGTTGTTGAATCCGCCCAACCTCACCCTTACTCCGGCGCCCGAGCCCGCGACCTGGACCTTGATGCTCGTCAGCTTTCCGTTGATGGGGCTTGGCCTTCGCCGCCAGCGCCGCCGGATGTTGACAACAATCGGCTGACCGCTCGTCGGCTAAGCCGCAGCCGGCTCACCCAATGGGCGCCGCGCAGGCTTCTTCCATGTGCTTCATGTGCTCGCCTTCGGTGGCGCCTTCGCCGGCGGCGCGGGCCTTGGCGGGGAGGAGCTTGGTGGCCACGTCGGAGCCGCGCTCGAGAGTGAGGTGCACCGGGCAGCGCTCGGCGATCTCCAGCAGGCGGGCGCGCTGGGTGTCGTCCAGCGGGCCTTCCAGCTCGATCTCGCGGGCGAAGCTGTCGCGGGCCTGCAGGGCGCCGCGCCGATGGGCGACGCGGACGCGGACCTTCTCCAGCGGCCAGGCCTTGTGCTCGGCGTAGAGCCGCACGGTCATCGCCGTGCAGGATCCGAGCGCGGCGCTCAGCAGGTCGTAGGGGTTCGGCCCCGTGCCTAGCCCGCCGACCTTGACCGGCTCGTCCACCAGGAAGGCGGTCGCCCCGACGCGGGCCTCCATCTGGAAGCGGCCCACGCGGGTTTCCTCGACCATGACGCTTTCATCGGTCGCGGTCAGGTCGGCAGTTGCTTCGCTCAAGGCGTTCTCCATGGCTGGGCCTGACCGGCAGATGGGGCGGCCGGGCGGTCTGGCCAAGCTTTCGGCGGCGAGCGTTAGCGCGGCCTTTGCGTCGCCAGATGTCAGTATCCCTCGACTTCGCCACGATTTCGAGACGCTGGCGATACGAACCGGCCCAACTCGCGCCGCGGAGCCCGGTCATTTTGGCCTTGTGCGGTGAGGCGGTGCTTCCTCCCCCCAAGTCCGCATCGCGCACGTAGAAGACCGGTTTCGCGGAGCCCTCAGCCCCCATGCTCCGCGCCGCCGCCAAGGCTCCTCCGCCCCCCGCGGAGGAGCCGCCTTCGCCTGCCACTTCCCTGTGATCGGTCGGATGGGTCATGGAACCCGTGTCGGCGAGCCTCCGTTCTCGAAGGCCGAAGAGGAGGACCTTTCGATGACCAGCAAACCGCGCCGCGACCCCACGCTCAACACGCCCAAGGCGCCCCGTCAGGTGCAGCAGGGCAAGGACGTCGGCCCGAAGCTCGGTCGCGACAAACCCCTACGGGGCCTCGACACCGGCGTTGACGTGGGGGCCATCCAGCCCGGCGCCAGCGGGGACAACGATCCCCTGAAGTAGCCCTGGATCGACACACCGACGGCGCGGGGTCTTCCCAGGCGGGATGCGCTCCGCGCCGTGATTTCAGCGCAAGGCCGCGCTTTTCAGTGTAAGAGAGCCTGCTCGCCGGCCCGGCTCCGCACCTCGCCTGCCTCATTTCGACGAAAGACCCGACCCATGGCGCGCAAGCCCAACTACCCCTTTGAGCGCATGGAGCGCGAACGGCAGAAGGCGGCCAAGGTCGCCGAAAAGGCCCGCGCCAAGGCCGAGGCCCGCGAACGCGCGCGCCTGGACGCCGGCGGCGCCCCGGCCGAGCCGGATGCTTCTGACGACGGCCAGGCCTGATCCATGGCTGACAATGCGATCTACAACCACGAGACCGTCGTGCTCGATGGCGAACACTTCTCATCCTGCGAGTTCCGCGACTGCCGGCTGGTCTATTCCGGCGGCGAGACGCCCAGCTTCACCGACTGCCGTATCGACGACTGCGAGTGGAAATTCGAGGACGCGGCCGGCCGCACCCTGGCCTTCATGAAGGCGGTTTGGGGCGCGGGCGGCAAGGCTCCGATCCAAGGCCTGATCAAGGAAATCACCGGCGGCGGCGGCCGCTAGGTCAGCGCCGCCTTGACCTCGCCCGCCAGACGGGCCCCGAACTCCTCGCGGGAGTTGACCTTCGGCGTCGCCCCTTGCGGGACCGGAACGCCCAGGAAGTCGCACAGAGGCGCCCAGCCGTCGGCCACGTGATAGATCAGCAGGCGCTCCGCTGGGATGACCTGGCGGACCTGGGCGTTGTGGGCTTTGTAGACGGCGATCAGGTGATCCTTGTCGGCCATGCGCCCGCCGAACAGCGGGAAGATCACCTTGCCGATCATCCGCGGAAACGGCGCGTCGGGGTCCATCGGGCCGCGGTCGGCGAAGATCGTGGCCTGGGTGGAGGCGTACCAGTCCTCCGCATCGCGCTCGGTGTGGACCACCTTGGCGGCCGGATAGGCGTCGGCCAGTTCCTTGTAGTAGGTGGCGTTGGGCCAATCGACGGTGGAATTGTAGCCTTCGAAGATCGTCTCCCAATCGGCGTGGGCCGGATCGTCGGCGGCCGCTGACCACATGTCCGGCGCGGCCGGGTTCTTGAACACCTCGCTCATGTGATAGCAGGGGCCCAGGCCGATCTGCTCCAGGGCCAGTTTCAGGGACATGGTCCCTGTGCGGCCAAAGCCCGATCCGATCACCTTCAGCGTCATGTCGTCGTTCTCCCCCAATGGCGCGCGACCTTGGCCCCAAGCACGCGCCGCCTCAAGCCCTCGACAAAGAGTCTAGGCGACCCTTGTTCTGTTGAATTGACTCCCGCGCCTGGCGTGGCGCTTCCTGTTCCGCCGTTGAGGGAGGACGCCAGATGGCCAGATACGACAGCATCCTGGGGACCGTGGGGAACACGCCGGTGGTGCGGATCAACCGCCTGGCGCCGCCCGGCGTGAACCTGTTCGTCAAGGTCGAGGCGTTCAATCCGCTGGGCTCGGTCAAGGACCGGCTGGCGCTCGGCGTCATCGAGGCGGCGGAGAGGTCTGGCGAGCTGAAGCCCGGCCAGACGGTGATCGAGGCCACCAGCGGCAACACCGGCATCGGCCTGGCCATGGTCTGCGCGGCCAAGGGCTATCCGCTGGTGGTGACCATGGCCGAAAGCTTCTCCATTGAACGGCGCCGGCTGATGCGGTTCCTGGGCGCCAAGGTGATCCTGACGCCGCCGGCCGCCCGCGCGATCGGGATGATCGACAAGACCATCGAGCTCGCCAAGGCGCACGGCTGGTTCATGACTCGCCAGTTCGAGAACGAGGCCAACGCCGACTTCCACTCCAAGACCACCGCGCCGGAGATCCTCAAGGACTTCGAGAGCGACGGGCTCGACTACTGGGTGACCGGCTATGGCACCGGCGGCACCCTGAAGGGCGTCGCCCGCGTGCTGCGCGAGAAGAGCCCTAACACCAAGATCGTGGTCTGCGAGCCCGCCGACGCGGCGCTGATCGCCAGCGGCGAGGCCCAGGCCTACAACCCCGACGGCACGCCGGCCGCCGGCCATCCGGCGTGGAAGCCGCACCCTCTGCAGGGCTGGACGCCGGACTTCATCGGCAAGCTGACCGGCGATGTGGTGGAGCAGCATCTGATCGACCGGCTGGTGGCGATCCCGGGACCCGAAGCCATCCGCCTGAGCCAGGCGCTGGCGAAACAGGAGGGCATCTTCTGCGGCATCACCTCCGGCGCGACCTTCGCCGGCGCGCTGCAGATCGCCGCCGATGCGCCCAGGGGCTCGAACATCCTGGCCATGTTGCCCGACACCGGCGAGCGCTATCTCTCCACCCCGCTGTTCGCCGACACGCCCAGCGATATGACCGAGGAGGAGCTGGCGATCTTCCGCTCCACCCCGTTGCTGACCGACCTCGTCGCCAGCTAGCGGAAGACGTAGATGCCCCCGGCGCCGGCCTGCGGCGCCTCGGCGAGGCCGCGGATCTCCAGGCGCGCCCGCCTGGCGCCGCAGACGCATCGCAGGCGGGTCTCCAGATGCGCGGTGGCCTGACGCGTCAGCCCCTGGCCGACCCAGGGCCTGGGGTCGATCACCGCCTCGCGTCCGCAGCGGCAGATGGCCCACAGGCTGGAGCGGGCGGCGAGCGCTTGGCTGAGCCTGGGCCAGGCCGGCCAGCCGTCGAAGGTCCGATGCGATGCGCCGTCCGCCATGTCTGGCCTCCCTCAAGAGCTAGAACAAAAGCAGAACTTTGGGAGTCGCGCGAGTCCCTTAAGGCTGTGCTGCCCTGGCGCCACAACCGGCGGTCCGCCTGCGACCTTGGCGAACGCCGACCGTCTTTCCGAACGGCGTTCGAGGGATCAAGATGCCGCCCAAAGAGACAAGGCGCGCCGAACGCGCCGATCTCAAAAAGGGAGGATCCAATCCATGCAGACCGCCGGCTTCCGCCGCCTGACCCTGACCCTTGGAACGGCCCTGGGCGCCGCCCTGGCGCTTGCCCCGCTTTCGGCGCCGCTCGCCGCGCCGGCCCGCGCCTATGTGGCGCCGCTGGCCGCCGACGGGCATCCAGACCTCTCGGGCTACTGGTCCAACGCGACGCTCACGCCGATGGTGCGCGACCCCAAGCTCGGCGACCGGCTGGCCTACACCCCGGCGGAAGCCAAGGCGCTGGAGAGCGACGAGGCCCACCAGGTGGAGGTCGGCAACAAGCGCACCGATCCCAACGCGCCGGTCAACGCGCCCAATGGCCTGGAGCTGAAACCCTCGTTCCTGGCGGCCGGCGGCGACGTGGGCGGCTACAACCGCGGCTGGCTCGATCCCGGCCACACGGTGATGCGGGTGGCGGGTGAACCGCGCACGTCGCTGATCACCACCAGGGACGGCCGCGTCCCGCGGCGCAAGACCGCCGCGGCGGCGGTCTCGGCGGGCTATGGCACGGAGGGTGGCGAAGGCAGCCACGGGCCCCTGGGCTCCTTCGACAATCCGGAGAACAGGCCGCTCAGCGAGCGCTGCATCATGTTCGGCGGCAATGTCGGCCCGCCCATGATCCCCAACGGCTTCTACAACAACGACTACAACATCGTGCAGACCAGGGACGCCGTGGCGATCCAGGTGGAGATGGTCCACGACACCCGCATCGTGCGGCTGAACGCCAAGCACCGCGACGACGACGTGCGGCCGTGGTTCGGCGATTCCATCGGCTGGTGGGACGGCGACACCCTGGTGGTCGAGACCAACCACATCCCGCAGAAGCAGGCGTTCCAGGGGGCCTGGAAGGACCTGACCATCACCGAGCGCTTCACCCGCACGGCCAAGGACCGGCTGCGCTATTCGTTCACGATCAACGCGCCCAGCTCCTGGGACAAGCCGTGGGGCGGCGAGTACGAGTTTTCGCCCCTGCACGGGGTGATCTACGAATACGCCTGCAACGAGGGCAACTACGCGCTCCCCGGCATCCTGGCCGGCGCCCGGGCCGCCGAAAAGGCGCGCGCCGACAAGGCGGCGACGGGGGCGGAGCAGTAGGGCACGACTAGATCCTCTCCTTGGATGAAACCCAAGGCGCGCCGCCACCCTAGTGCTGGCTCTCCGGCATGCGCACCACCAAGCCGTCGAGCGCGTCGGTGACCTTGATCTGGCAGGAGAGCCGGCTGTTGGCCTCCACGTTCTCGGCGAAGTCGAGCATGGATTCCTCCATGGCGGACTGCGTGCCGGTTTTCTCGCGCCAAGCCTCGTCCACATAGACATGGCAGGTGGCGCAGGCGCAGGCGCCGCCGCAGTCGGCGTCGATGCCGGGCACGTTGTTCTTCACCGCGCCTTCCATGACCGTCAGGCCGGTCTTCACCTCCAGGACGTGCTCGGTCCCGTCGTGTTCGATGTAGGTAATCTTGGGCACGGGATTCCTTTGGTTCGTTTCAGGCGGCCGCGCGGCCGCCCAAACCTTCAGTGGGGGGGGCCACGTAGTGCTCGAGGTCGTCGAGGAGGCGCCGCCAAGCGGTGTCCATGGCGGGCGTCCAGCCGCCGCCGCAGGTCTCGCGCACCACCTCGGCGACGATGCCGAAGAAGGTGGCGAACACCGCGCGGGGCACTTCGTAGCCCTCGTGGGTGATCACCTCGGTCTCGATCAGGTGGTGAGCATAGGCGCGCGGGCCGATGAAATCGAAGATCGCCTCGAACACCTTGGCCAGCATCTCGCCCTTGATGGCGCCCGACGTGTCTCGCCAGAACAGCACTTGCATGGCGGGTTCGCGGGTGAAGAGCCGGGCGTAGACGGCGGGCGAGAGGTCGCCGCCCCGCCCCGCCGCCAACTCCAGACTGGCTTCGATGGCCGCCGCGTCGACGGGATCGGTCGGTGCGAGCCTAGTCATGCGCGTCGGCGCACGGCGGCGGCGCCAGGGTCTCGAAGGCCGCCGTGGCGCGGGCGATGAACACCTCGCGCTCGCGCCCGGCCAGGGGCTCGTCGCGGATCAACCGCTCGACCAGGAAGCCGATGAACACCGCCGCCAGCACCCGGGCGCGGGCGGCCGCGTCCTCGCCCCCAAGCCAGTCGCGGATCGGGGCCAGGAAGCGCTCTTGCACCGCCAGGTTCAGCAGCGGCGCGGTGATCGGCGAGGTCGAGGCGCGCAGCAGGAACTGGAAGCTCTGGGTCTGGGCCTCCTCGGCGTGCGGACTGCCGGCCATCATCACCGCGATGTCGCGGGCGAAGGTGGCGCGGTTCCAGGCGCGCAGGCGGTCGGGATGGATCGAAGCCCGCAGCGCCTGGGTGAACAGGGCCTCCTTGCCGCCGAAGTAGCGCTTGATCAGGGCGACGTCGCAGCCGGCGTCGGCGGCGATGTCACGCAGGCCGGCGCGGTCGTAGCCGGAGCGGGAGAAGTGGTCCTTGGCCGCCTCCAGGATCGCCGCACGGGTCGCCTCGGCGTCGCGCCGTCGCGGCGCCGCGCGTCCGCCGCTCAGGATCGCGATGTCATTCATGCGCCGGCCTTACCCTCGACGACGGGGTCAGGCGCGGGCCGGGATGATCACCGGCAGGGTCTCGAAGCCGTGGACGAAGGGCGAATAGGTCCGCGTCGGCTCGCCCACCACGTCGATCCGCGGGAAGCGCTTGAGGATCTCTTCCCAGATGATGGTGAGCTGCATCTCGGCCACGCGGTTGCCGACGCAGCGGTGGACGCCAAAGCCGAAGGACAGGTGCTGGCGCGGCCGCTCGCGGTCGATGACGTAGGCGTTGGGGTTGTCGATCACGCTGTCGTCGCGGTTGCCCGAGATGTACCACATGGCGACGTTGTCGCCCTTCCTGATGGTCTTGCCGCCGACCTCTACGTCGCGGGTGGCGATGCGGCGCATGTGCGACAGGGGTGTCTGGTAGCGGATGGTCTCCGACACCATGGAGGTGATTAGGCTCGGGTCGGCGCGCAGCTTGTCGTACTGCTCCGGGTATTTGTTCAGGTTGTAGACGCTGCCGGAGATGGTGTTCCGCGTGGTGTCGTTGCCGCCGACGATCAGCAGGATGACGGTCCCGTTGTATTCGTTGGGGTCCATGTTTCGGGTGGCCGGATTGTGGGCGAGCATCGAGATCAGGTCGATGCTGGGTTCGGCGTTGATCCGCTCGTTCCACAGCCCATTGAACGTGCTGAAGCACTCGAAGATCGCCGCGCCCTTCTGCTCCCAGCTGGTCACCGGGCCGTGGCCGGGCAGGTTGGTGACCATGTCCGACCAGTGAGTGAGCTTGCGGCGGTCCTCGAAGGGGAAGTCGAAGAGGGTGGCCAGCGTCATGGCCGTGAGTTCCTTCGAGACCAGGTCGACCCAGTCGAATTCCTTGCCGATCGGCAGGCTGTCGAGGATTTGGCCAGCGCGCTCGCGCACAACCGGGGCCATGGCGCCGATGTTCGATGGCGCGACCGTCGGGCTGACCGCTTTGCGGTGCAGGGCGTGCTCCGGCTCGTCCATGGTGATGAAGCCCGCGCCGCGGCGCCGCGGCCCCATCACTCGCTCCGCCTCCTTCGCCGCTTCAAGATTGACCAGCGAGATGCCGTCGGCCGACGAAAAGGCCTCATGGTCGGTGTCTACCGCCATGATGTCGTTCCACTTGGTGATCGACCAATAGGGCCCAAACTCGCTGTCCGGCGTGAAGTGGACGGGGTCCTCCTGGCGCAGGCGTTCGAACACCGGCCAGATGGTGTCGTCCTGGAAGCGCTGGGCCCGGGCCGGATTGAGCTCGGCCAACGGGATGGCGTAGGCGGCTTCCTTGGCGGCGGCCTGTTGCTCACCTTGGGCAGCTTCGACTTTCACGGCGATGTTCATGGCGCGCTCCGGTTGCCTCGCCCGTCGGAGGTTGGGCGCTGGCGGGGTCGAGCCTGCTCGCCGTGCGGCGGCATGTCAATGCGTGTTGACTTAGCGCGCGGCGCCGCTTTCAAGCCACGGAAATCCCTTAGCGCCTCGCGGCCTAGGCGCTAAGAGGGGCGGCTGGGGGAGAGGCGAAGGTTTCGACATGAAGACGGTGATCCTGGCGGGCGGCCTCGGCACGCGCATCTCGGAAGAGAGCCACCTGAAGCCCAAGCCGATGATCGAGATCGGCGGCCGGCCGATCCTGTGGCACATCATGAAGCTCTATTCGCACTATGGATTCAACGACTTCATCGTCTGCCTCGGCTACAAGGGCTATGTGGTGAAGGAGTATTTCGCCAACTACGTGCTGCACAACGCCGACCTCACCATCGACATGGCGCGCGGGACCACCGAATACCACGCGACCAAGCACGAGCCCTGGAAGGTGACCCTGGTGGACACCGGCGAGGCCACCATGACCGGCGGGCGGGTGAAGCGCGTCGCCGACTATCTGGACAAGGACGAGCCGTTCTTCCTGACCTATGGCGACGGGGTCTCCGACGTCGATCTGGCGGCGTTGCTGGCGTTCCACAAGGCGCACGGCAAGGAGGCGACGGTCACCGCCGTCCTGCCGCCCGGCCGTTATGGCGCGCTGGAGATCAAGGACGACACCGTCCAGCGGTTCGTGGAAAAGCCCCCCGGCGACAACGGCCTGATCAATGGCGGCTTCTTCGTCGTCGAGCCCAGCGTGTTGCAGCGGATCGAGGGCGACACGACGATCTTCGAACAGGGTCCGCTGGAGGGCCTGGCGCGGGACGGCCAGCTCACCGCCTATCCGCACGAGGGCTTCTGGGCGGCCATGGACACCCTTCGCGACAAGAACAACCTCGAGGCGCTGTGGGCGTCCGGCGAGGCGCCGTGGCGGCGCTAGACGCGGCCTTCTGGCGCGGCAAACGGGTCCTGCTCACCGGTCACACCGGGTTCAAGGGCTCGTGGGCGGCGATCTGGCTGAGCGGGCTGGGCGCGCAGGTCACCGGCCTGGCGCTGGCGCCCGATCAGGAGCCCAGCCTGTTCGAGCTGGCGGGGGTCGAGCGTCTGACCCAATCCCTGATCGTCGACCTGCGGGATGCGGCGGCGGTGGAGGCGGCGCTGCAGGGGCGCAGCTTCGACCTCGTGCTGCACATGGCCGCCCAGCCGATCGTGCGCACGGCGATCGCCGATCCGGTGGCGACCTTCGCCAGCAATGTGATGGGGACGGTGCATCTGCTGCAGGGTTTGAGGGCGCAGGCCGGGCTGAAGGCGGCGCTCGCGATCACGTCGGACAAGGTCTACGCCAACGCCGAGACCGGCCGCGCCTTCGCCGAGGGCGATGCACTGGGCGGCAAGGACCCCTATTCGGCCTCAAAGGCGGCCACCGAGATCGCGGTCCAAAGCTTCGCGAAGAGCTATTACGAAGCGGCGGGCGTGCCGCTCGCCACCGCGCGGGGCGGCAACGTCATCGGCGGCGGCGACTTCTCGCCGGACCGCATCGTGGCCGACGTCGTCCGCGCGGCGCGGGGCCAGCGGCAGGTGGTGCTGCGCCATCCGGACGCGACGCGCCCCTGGCAGCACGTGCTGGACTGCGTGGCGGGCTATCTCGTCTATCTGCAGACCCTGGCGACGACGCCCGGAACGCCGCGGGCGATGAACTTTGGGCCTAAGCCCGGCGGGCGCGAGGTGACGGTGGGCGAACTCGCGACGCTTGGCGTCGAGGCCCTGGGCGCGCAGCCCTGGCGGCATGAACCGGACCCCAATTCCATCGAAGCCCGGTCCCTGGCTATCGACGCCAGCCTGGCCAAACGGGCGCTGGGGTTCGAAAGCCGGCTCGATGCGCCCTCGGCCGTGGCGCTCACCATGGAATGGTATCGCCGCCAGGCGAACGGCGAAGCGGCGCTGGACTTGTGCCGGGCCCAGATCGCAGCCTACGAAGGCGCCGCATGACCCCGCCCCTTTGCCGCTTCTGCAAGACGCCGCTCGTCCACACCTTCCTGGACCTCGGCCGCCAGCCCTTGGCCAACAGCTACCTGACCGCCGAGCAACTGGCCGCCGGGACCGAGCGGGCCTATCCGCTGCACGTCCGCGTCTGCCACAACTGCTTCCTGGTGCAGGCCGACGACGCGGTGCCGGCCGACGCGATCTTCGATGGCGACTACGCCTATTTCTCCTCTTATTCGACAAGCTGGGTGGAGCATGCGCGGCGCTATGCGGCGGCCATGACCGAGCGGTTCGGGCTCGGTCCAGAGTCACTGGTCGTCGAAGTGGCGAGCAATGACGGCTATCTGCTGAAGCATTTCGTCGAAATGGACATCCCGGTGCTAGGCGTCGAGCCCACCGCCAACACCGCCCAGACCGCCATCGCCGCGGGCGTCCCCACCGAGGTGATGTTCTTCGGCGAGCAGACCGGCCAGGTTCTCGCCAGCAAACTTTTGTCAGAGAGGGGTGATCGCGCCGACCTGATGGCGGCCAACAATGTGCTCGCCCACGTGCCCGACATCGGCGACTTCGTGGCCGGCTTCCGCGAGGTGCTGAAGGACGAGGGCGTGCTGACCTTCGAATTCCCGCACCTGCTGAACCTGATCCAGAAGGTGCAGTTCGACACCATCTACCACGAGCACTTCTCCTATCTCTCGCTACTGGCCGTGGAGCAGGTGCTGCGGGCCAATGGGCTTAGGCCGTTCGATGTCGAACGATTGGCCACCCATGGGGGATCGCTGCGGCTGTTCTGCTGCCATATGGGCTCCGGCCACGAGGAGACTGACGCGCTGGCGGCGCTCCGTGAGGAGGAACAGGCCGCCGGCTTCGACCGCATCGAAAGCTATGCGGGCTTCGCGCCCCGGGTCGAGGCGGTGCGGGCAAGCTTCCGCAGCTTCCTGGCGGCGGAAAAGGCCGCCGGCCGGCGGATCGCCGCCTATGGCGCGGCGGCCAAGGGCAACACCTTCCTGAACTACTGCGGGACGACCACCGACGATGTCGTGGCGGTGTTCGACGCCAGCCTCGCCAAGCAGGGCCGCTTCCTGCCCGGCAGCCACGTGCCCATCCTCCCGCCCGCCGAGGTGCGAGATGTCCGTCCCGACGACCTGTTGATCCTGCCCTGGAACCTGAAGGACGAGATCATGGGGCAGATGGCCTTCATCGCCGACTGGGGCGGCCGTTTCGTCACCGCCTCGCCGGAGACCAAGGTGATCGGCTGATGCGGTTTTCCGGGACCGACATCCCCGGCGTCTTGGTGGTCGACATCGAGGCCCGCGAGGACGAGCGCGGGGCCTTCGCCCGCCTGCAGTGCCCGGACGAATTCGCCGCCGCCGGCCACCCCTTCGCCCCGGCCCAGACCAGCCTGTCGCGCAACCCGCGCGCCGGCACCCTGCGGGGCATGCACTACCAGCCCGCGCCGCACGCCGAGACCAAACTGGTGCGGACCGTCCGTGGGCGGATGTTCGACGTGGTGGTCGATCTTCGGCCTGGCAGCTCGATGCTGAAAAAGTGGTTCGGGATCGAACTATCGGCGCAAAACGCCCGCGCCCTGTTTATCCCGGAGGGCGTCGCCCACGGCTTCCTGACACTGGAGCCTGAGACCGACGTGCTCTACCAGATCAGCCCGAAGTTCGAACCCGGGCACGAAGCGGGCGTTCGCTGGGACGACCCGGCCTTCGCCATCGCCTGGCCGCAAGCGCCGGCATTGATCTCGCAGCGCGACGCGACCTACCCTGACTATCGGCGGTCTGACGATTTGGGGGACGCTGCGGGATGTTGAAGATCGATCCCACCGCGAAGATCTCGGCGCTGGCGGACATCGAGGATTCGATCCGCGGCACCCTGATCGAGATCGGCGCCCGGACCTTCGTCGACGCCTTCGTGAAGATCAAACCGGCCGGTGGCATGGGCGACGTGGTGATCGGCGCAGACTGCGCGATCAACTCCGGCGTGGTGATCTATACCGGCAATGGCGTGACCATCGGCGACGCCGTCGCCATCGCCGCCAACTGCACGCTGGCTCCCACCAACCACGCGGTGGCCGATGTCACGAGGCGCATCCGCGACCAGGGCTTTCAGCCCTCCAAGGGCGGCATAATCATCGAGGAGGACGCCTGGCTGGGCGCCAATGTGGTGGTGCTCGACGGAGCGATCATCCGCAAGGGCGCGGTGATCGCCGCGGGCTCGGTGGTGCGCGGCGAGGTGCCGGCCTACGAGATCCACGCCGGCGTCCCGGCCCGGCGAATCGGCCAGCGCGGCGCGCGCGAGGGGGGCGATTGACCGGCCTCGCCACCATCGTCGGGGCCACGGGCTTCGTCGGCCGCCGGCTGCAGGCCAGGCTCACCGCCGAGGGCTGGGACGTCTATGCGCCGGCCAAGGGCGACAAGTCGCTGTTCGGCCGCGACATGGGGGTGGTGTTCTATTGCGCGGGCCTGACCGCCGACTTCGACCGCCGGCCCTTCGACACGGTGGAGGCGCACGCGACGCTGGTCAGCGAGTTCATCCAGGCGGGCCGGTTCGAGCAGCTCATCTACCTGTCCTCGACCAGGCTCTACGACAGCCAGGCGGCGACCTCGCTGGACGAGACCGCGCCCCTGATCTTCGACCCCGCCGATCCGCGCCGCACCTATGACCTCTCCAAGGCGCTGGGCGAAAACATCACGCTCACCCGCAGCGAGGGGCGCGGCGCGGTGGCGAGGCTATCCAACGTCTTCGACTGGGAGCCGGAGGCGCCGGGCTTCCTCTCCGAATGGCTGATCCAGGCGGCCCGCACCCACGAACTGCAACTGGACTCCAGCCCGCACATCGCCCGCGACTACATCCATCTGGACGATGTGGTCGCTGCCCTGATCGCCATGTCGGAAAAGCCGGCGTCGGGCGTGGTCAACGTCTGCGGCGGCGAGCTGACCGCCAATGGCGAGATCGCCAACCTGTTCCTGCAGGCCGGCTGGCGGGTCAGTTTCTCACGGGACGTCTCGCCCGGGCCGCCGCCGCGCGCCGACAATTCCCGTCTGCGGACGCTTGGCGTCACGCCAGCGCCGGTCAAGGATGTGGTCCGCCGCTATCTCGAAGGACTGAAGGCGTGAAGCTTCGGGGCCATACCCGCGAAACCCTGCTGAGCTATGTGACGGCCCAGTGCGCCCATGTCGTGCCGGACGGGCGGGAGGCGGTGTTCCGCGCCGTCGTCGACGCCCACCTGGACGAGGCGCTGGAGCGCGTCGCCCGCTGCATCGACGCCTGCGCACCCTGGCGGCCGGGCGAGTTCAACGTGCTGCAGTCATCGCAGCACACCACGTTCCTCTACTACCTGGCCAACACCATCTGGACGCGGTCGGGCGACACCGAGGCGCCGACCCGGCTGTTCCTGATGAACAAGGCCTTCAACGGCATCGACCTGTTCTACGAGATCGCCATGCCGGAGGTGTTCTACATCGGCCATAGTGTCGGCATCGTGCTCGCCAAGGCGACCTACGGCAATTTCCTGGTGCTCTATCAGGGGGCGACGGTGGGGCGGCACAAGGACCAGATCCCGACGATCGGCGACCGGGTGGTGCTCTATCCGGGCAGTTCGGTGGCCGCCGGCTCGGTGGTGGGCGACGACGTGGTGATCTCGCAAGGGGTTCGGGTGATCAACAGGCGGGTGCCGAGCGGCATGATCGCCTTTGCCGGCGCGGGCGGCGATCTGGTGCTGCGGCCCCGGCCCGACGACCTGCTGCAGGAATATTTCCGGCTCTAGGAGACTTCAGGCGTCCGGCCGCACGGTGCGCGCGATCAAGTCGTAGAAGTCGCGGGCGAACTGCTCGGTCTGGCCGAGCGGACCGGACTTCATCTGCTCGCGCAGGTTCTCCCGCAGGGCCAGACGCCGCGCCCGGTCGCCGGCCAGGCCCACGGCCAGCCGCACGAACTCCGCCTTGTCTCCGGTGGCGAGGTCCGCGAGCCCGCAGTTGGCCAGGATCGAGGCGCTCAGCCGTTCGAAGAACGCCTCGCCGATCAGGCTGATCACCGGCACGCCCATCCACAACGCCTCGGTCGTGGTGGTGCCCCCGGTGAGCGGCAGGGTGTCCAGGCTGATGTCGACCTCGTTGTAGAACGGCATGTGCTGGCCGCGGATGGTCGAGAAGACGATGCGCTCGCTATCCACGCCGCCGCGTTCGAACTCGGCGATCAGGTTGCGCCGGAAGGTCGCCGAACTGCCCTCGGGCCGGATGAACATGAACCGCGACCCCGGCGTCTCCCGCAGCACCTGCGCCCACAGCTCGATCATCTCGCGATTGTATTTGTGCGGATTGTTGGCGGTGCCGAAGGTCAGGCGACCATTGCGGTCTTCCGGCAGGCCGGTCGTGATCAGGTGGCTGTCCGAGAAGATCATGCGGCCGAGCGCAATCCAGGTTTTCGGCATGATCAGCGGGGTCTCGACCAGCAGGTCGCGCCGCGGCGGGGTGTTGTGGGGATCGGTGATCAGGTAGTCGATCGCCGACAGGCCGGCGGAATGCGGATAGCCCAGCCAGCTCGCCTGCTTGGGCGCCGGCCGATAGGCCATCACGTCCAGCCGGTTCATGTGGGTCGAGCCGCCGAGCTCGATCAGGATGTCCAGCTGGTCGTCGGCGATCAACTGGGCGGCGCCGCGGGAATGCACCTCCGGCTCCCAGCGGTAGGCGGTGGACCGGGAGGCGAAGAACTCCTGCATCCGGTCGGCGACCGCGCCCTGGTAGAACGAGTAGCAATAGATCTCGAACCGTTCGTCGACCTGCTCGAACAGCGGCAGGGCGAAATATCCGACCGGGTGGGCGCGCAGGTCCGAGGACATGAAGCCCAGGCGGATCTTGCCGTCCCGAGGCCTGGGCGGGGATTTGCGGATCGGGTTCTTGGCCGCCTCGGCCTCGATCAGCCGCCCCCAGATCAGGTGCTGTTCGAGGAGCTCGTAGCGGTCCTCCAGGGTCTTCACCTGGGCCAGTTGCTTGAGCAGCGCGGTGTGGCGCCCCGTCGAGGCCCAGCCGCGTCCAAGGGTCTTGAAGTCGCCGATCTCGGGCATTTCGTCGAAGGCGCAGACCCGGATCAGCACCTCGTTCAGGACCTTCAGGTGGCCTTCGTTTGTCGGCTTCAGCGCGATGGCCCGCTGGGCGAGCTGGTAGGCCTCCTCGATGTTGCCGCCTTCGTCGCCGGTGCGGGTGCGCTCCATCGTCTCGATCAGCGCCATCAGGTGGTCGAGGTTGTCGGGGTCGAGCTCGACGGCCTTGCGGATGTGGAAATTGGCCCGCTCGCGATCGAGGTCGGCGACGGTGATGCCGAGCTGGTAGTGCAGCCAGGCGGCGTCGCCATATTGCGGCAGCAGGCCGACCAGATAGGCGTCGGCCTTGCGCATCTGCTGGGCGCGGCGCAGCACGATGGCGCGGGCCTCGAGCAGCTTCTGGACTCCCGGATTGGCGACCAGCGCCTTTTCCAGCAGTTCCTCGGCCTCGGCGGTCTTGTGCTCCTCGTTGAGCATGCCGGCCATGTCCATCCAGGCGTCGATCAGGGTCTTCTGCAGGGCGACGGCCTGGCGCGCCCGGCCCATGGCGGCGGCGCGCTTGCCCTGTTTGAGCAGCGCCCGGCCAAGCTGGCGCTGGAACTCGGCGTTGCGCGGATCGGCGCGGACGAGCCTGGTGAACGCCGCCTCGGCGCGCACCCCGTCGTCGAGGTCCAGCAGCACATTGCCGCGGTTCGATTGCACCGCGACGTTGTTGGGGTTGAGCTTGACTGCCTGGTCGAGCGCCGCCAGCGCTTCGGGATAGCGCGCCAGGCGCCGGTAGAGCACGCCCAGCAGGTTGTAGAGCTCCAGATCGCGGGGATAGCGTTTCACCGCCGCCTCGCCCCAGGTCACGCCTTCCTCCACGCGCCTGGCGCGGTAGAGCTGGGTCAGCAGCACGCGATAGACCGGCGCGGACTGATTGGGATCGGCTTCGAGAAGTGCGATCAGCAGCGGGATGGCGTCTTCGCCGCGCCCCGCCTTCAGCGCCGCGTCGGCGGCGGCCAAACGTTCGTCCATGCGTCCACTCGAAACCCAGCGCGCGCCCAGGCGGCCACCGGCGCCAGCCTTAAGGCCGCCCGCCGCGCGTGGCTAGAGCCGCGGGGGCACAGCCGCCAGCGGTCGGTCAGGCGCGGCGGCTGAACCGCCACTTCAGCGCCAGCACCGCTGCGGACATCGCCAGGCAGACCAGGTTGGAGACCGTGACCGGCCAGCTGCGCACGATCAGGCCGTAGCCGCTCCACAGGCAAAAGCCGGTGACGGTGACCAGGTACATGGCCAGCGACACCTCCGCCGCATCGCGGTCGCGCCAGATCTTGGCGATCTGCGGGGCGAAGCTGGTCATCGAACAGAGGGCCGCGGCGGTGCCCACCGTATTGGCGACGAGGCTGGACATGGACGCCCCCTTAAGGCTTCAGCCGGTCTCGGCCAGGCCGCCGCCCCAGAGCTCGCGGAAGCGCGGCGCCAACGCCAGGCCAAGCGGCGGCGGGCCCGGCGCATGGCCCTCGCGCAGGCAGATTTCCAGATAGGCCAGCGCGGTCTTCACGGCGTGTTCGGAATAGGGCTTGCCGATCACCCCGCAGGCGCCGGCGAAATCGTCGGGCAGGCGCTTGACGTTGGCGGTCATGAACAGGACCACGGCGCCGCAATCCTCGACGATCAGGCGCGCGGCGTCGATACCGGTGGGGCCATCCTTGAGGTGCACGTCCACCAGGGCGAGGTCCGGCGTCAGCTTGCAGGCCAGGTCGACGGCCTCGGCGGAACTCATGGCGTGGCCGACGTCGCGCAGGCCGGCCTCGCGGACCAGGAACGACAGCTCCTCGGCCAGCAGGGCCTCGTCCTCGACGATCAGCACATCGAGCGGGTGGGCGGTCATGGCGTCGTCCGCAAAGGGGTGGCAGGCAGGCTCATCGGGACGGTAACGACCGCAAGCACGCCGGGTTGCGCGTCGGATATCTCCAGTTCGGCGTGCAACTGCTGGCAGAGCAGCTGGACGATGGTCGAGCCGAAGCCCGCTGGCTGGCCCTGCCGCCCGATGCCGTCGTCGGAAATGGTCAGCCGGCAGCGCTCGCCGCCGTTGCTCAGGGCCACACGAATGCGGCCCGAGCGCCCGGCCGGAAAGGCGTGCTTCAGCGAATTGCCCAACAGCTCGTTGACCACCAGGGCGAAGGGCGCCGCCGCCGAGGCCGGAATCGCCACCGGATCGAGCTCGAGCGCGATGGTCAGGTCGTCGCGCCCGGCCGCCGCGGCCAGGTCGCCCGCCAGGTCGCGCACGAAATCGGCGACGTCGAAGCGCAAGGGATCGCCCTGGAACAGCCGGCGATGCACCGTCGCCACCGCCGTCACCCGCTCCAGCACGGTCTTCAAGGCCATCCGCGCGGTCTCGTCGGCGGTGCGGCGGCTCTGCAGCAGGATCAGCGAGGCGATCAGCTGCAGATTGTTCTTCACCCGGTGGTCGACCTCGTGCAGCAGGGCCGTCTTGTCGGCCAGCGCCGCCTCAAGCGCGCGATCGGACGCCCGGTCCGATGCGTCGGCGCCCGCACCGGCGGACCCCTCGTCTGGTGGCTGTGTCATGTTGTCTTGGCGAGCCTAGAAAGACCGCCCCCTGCCTGACGACCAACAACACCAATGGCCAAGGTTGGGTTCCGAGAAGGCTGCGCTGCGTCGTTTCGTCAACACCGATCGAGAGCAACCGTCACCGGCCTGACACACGACTGGGGATGCTAGAGAGTCCTGTCGAACGGAGATTCGCCGCTGTCCCTGCTGGATTCCATTCCGTCGCTGACACCCGCCTCGCAGCTCTACGCGGCGCTGGTCGACGCCCTGCCGGACCCGATCCTGGTGGTGGTGGGCGTCGAGCGCGACGATTTGACCGGGCGGCGATACATTCTGGCCAACGCCGCGGCTCGCGAGCTGCTGCGGATCACCGCGCAGGAGGGCATGCTGCTCTCCGCCGTCCGCGATCCAGGGGTGCTGGAGACCGTCGACAAGGCGTTGTTCGACCAGGCCGACGCCGAAGGGGTCTATGAGACCACCGGCGCCCAGTCCCGCAACCTGCGCGTTCGCGCCCGCCCGCTGGGGACCGGCATTGGCGGCGCGCGGATGGCGCTGCTCACCTTCCACGACGAGACGGAAGTGCGGCGGGTGGAGCGCACGCGTGTGGATTTCCTGGCCAACGCCAGCCACGAACTGCGCACGCCGCTGGCCTCGCTCTCCGGTTTCATCGAGACTCTGCGCGGCCACGCCAAGGACGACCCGGCGGCGCGCGACAAGTTCCTGGGCATCATGCAGGCCCAGGCCGACCGCATGGCCAGGCTGATCGCCGACCTGACCTCGCTCAGCCGTATCGAGCTCGACGAGCACGTGGCGCCGCGCGGTGTCGTCGACCTGGTGCTGCTGGTGGGCGAGGTGGTGGAGGCGGCGGCCCCGCTGGGCGCCCAGCGGCGAGTGAAGCTCGACTGGCGGCCCTGCGAGGTGGGCCAGGTGTTCGTGCGCGGCGAGCGCGACCAGATCGTTCAGGTGGTCCAGAATCTCTTGGACAACGCCATGAAGTATTCGCCGGACGGGGCGGCGGTGCGCATCGAGCTGGCCAGCGGCCTCGGCGACCTGGCCGCCGCGGCCAGCCCGGAAAGCGTGCCGCGCCTGTCGCTGGTGGCGCCCGATCCGTCGCCGGAAACCTATGCGGCGCTCCGGGTCGTCGACCTGGGGCCCGGCATCGCGCGCCAGAACCTGCCCAGGCTCTCGGAACGGTTCTATCGGGTGGATGGCCAGAAGAGTGGCGCGCGCTCCGGCACCGGCCTGGGCCTCGCCATCGTCAAGCACATCATGAACCGCCACCGGGGCGGCCTGGTGGTGGCCAGCGCCGAGGGCGAGGGTTCGACCTTCATCGCCTACTTCCCCACCGCGACCGCTCCGGAAGGCGTCGTCAAAGCGTCATGAGACTGTAGCATAGGCAGGCGTGCGGATCGTCCAGAGACCGCATAGATTGCACCCGCATACCTTGGGCGTCCGAAGGCGAGCCAGATGAACGAGCACATCGTCAAGTCCTACGAAGATGAGCTGAACAGCCTGGCGGCCGAGTGCGTGCGCATGGGCGGGTTGACCGAGGCCCAGGTCGCCGACGCCGTGCAGGGCGTGGTCAAGCGCAATCAGGAGCTGGCCGCCTCGGTGGTGGTTCGCGACGACAAGCTGGACGAGGCCGAGCGCGACATCGAACGCAAGACCATCCGCCTGATCGCGCTGCGCCAGCCGGTGGCCGACGACCTGCGCCGCGCGGTGGCGGCCATGAAGGTGGCCGGCAACCTGGAACGCTGCGGGGACCTGGCCAAGAACATCGCCAAGCGCACGCTGGTGATCATCGAGAGCGATCCCCTGACGCCGCTGACCCGCTCCATCGAGCGGATGGGCAAGCTGGTGCTGGGCCGGCTCTCCAGCGTGCTCGATGCCTATTCCCGCTCGGACCTGGAGCGCGCGCTCGCCGTTTGGAGCCAGGACGACGAGGTCGACGAGCACTACAACTCGCTGTTCCGCGAACTCCTCACCTACATGATGGGCGACCCGCGTACGATCACCGCCTGCGCCCACATGCTGTTCGTGGCCAAGAACCTCGAGCGGATCGGTGACCACGCCACCAACATCGCCGAGATCGTGCACTATGAGATCACCGGCGCCGAGATGACCGGCGGCCGTCCGAAGACCGACGCTCTGCAGGCGTGAGGCTCTAGAAATGCAGATGACGCCGCACGTCCTGGTGGTCGAGGACGAGGATTCGCTCGCGACCCTCCTGCAGTACAACCTGCAGAAGGAAGGCTACGACGTGGGCCTGGCCGGCGACGGCGAGGAGGCCCTGCTGCTGGTGGACGAGCGCCTTCCGGACCTGATCGTGCTGGACTGGATGTTGCCCAAGGTTTCCGGCATCGAGGTCTGCCGCCGGCTGCGCCAGCGCAACGAGACCCGCAACGTGCCGATCATCATGCTGACCGCCCGCGGCGAGGAGAGCGACCGGGTGCGCGGCCTCGACACCGGCGCCGACGACTATCTGGTGAAGCCGTTCTCGATGACCGAGCTCACCGCCCGCATCCGCGCGGTGCTGCGCCGCATCCGGCCGGGCCTCGCCGAGGACCGCGTGCGCCGCGGCGACCTGCTCATCGATCGGGTCGCCCACCGGGTGAAGCGCGCGGGGCTGGAGATCCACCTGGGCCCCACCGAATTCCGCCTGCTGGACTATCTGATGCAGCACCCCGGCCGGGTGTTCTCCCGCGAACAGCTGCTGGACGCCGTCTGGGGCTCCGACGTCTACGTCGAAGCCCGCACGGTCGATGTGCACATCGGGCGGCTGCGAAAGGCGCTGGGTGTCTCCGACAACGACGACCCGATCCGCACGGTGCGGTCGGCCGGATATTCCCTCGACCTGGAAGGCTGAATCCGGCGTCTTTCGCCGCGCGATTCGGCTATGGGGAGCGATGTCCTCGCCCCCGCGTATCTCCAACGCCCCGGACGCCATCGACCAGGCGCTGGAAGCCGCCAGCCTGGCCTTCCGAATGAGCCGTCCTGACGAAGCTGAGCGGTTGGCTGCCCAGGTGCTGAAGGCGGACCGTGGCAACATTACCGCCGCACGCTTCCTAGGGACCGCGCTCCTGATGCAGAACCGCGCCGACGAGGCGCTTGCCGCTTTGCGACCTGCGGCGCGGCGCAGCGGCGATCCTATCGTCGAGACCCTGCTGGCCAAGGCGTTCTCGGTCCTCGGGCAAGCGGAGGAAGCGCTTGTCCAGCTCCGCCGGGCGACCGGGCGGCGGCCGGCGTACCCGCACGCCTTCGTCGAACTGGGCGACCAGCTCGGCGCGGCGGGGCGTTTCGAGGAAGCCATCGCTGCCTTCGAGGCTGGGTTGGCGCTGGCGCCCGACGCCTTGGTCCTGCGCGTGGGGCTGGGCTATCTGCACCTGCAGCGCGACGACCACGCCCGGGCGCGGGCCCTGTTCCAGCAGATCCTCGCCGCTGCGCCGAACCGGCACGACGCGAAGGTCGGGCTGGCCCGGGCGATGGTCCGGCAAGGCGACTACGCCGAGGCGGCCGAGCTTTTCGAGAGCGCGCTGCGTTTGCGCCCCCACGATGCGGCGACGCGGCTCGAACTGGGCAAATGCCTGCTGGAGCTGGGCCAGCGCCAGGCCGGGGAGGCGGCCCTGCGTGCGGCCCATACGCCCGGCCCGGCGATCCTCGCGCTCACCGGATCGCCACATGGCCGCCTGTTCCTGCGGCCCAGCATGGCGGCGAAATTCCTGGGCGAGCCGGCCGGATGAGCCGAGGTCAGCTCCGGAACTGCCGCCGGTAGACACCCTTGTCGCGGTTCAGCGCCCGGATGACCTCACGGGTCCGTTCGGCCTCGTCCTCGGTGAAGGTGGCGGTGCGCGCCACCCAGGTCTCGCGCTTCACCGGGATGCACTGGGCGATCGGCGTCCCCTTGGGCAGCACGCCGCTGAAGCCCGTGTCGTGCCAGTGGGCGGGGAAATGGATCCAGGCGTCGTGATAGCTGTCGCAGTCCACCAGGCCGGTCAGGGTGGTGAACGGCAAGTCCAGGCGGTTGACCGGATGGGTGAACAGCAGCGAGTAGCCCTCCGGCGCCTCGATGGTCCAAAGATTGTGGAACTTGACGAGGACGCGGTCGTCGTCGAACAGCGGCGTGCCGGCGACCTGGCCGGCGTCGTGGATACCGATGGGCGAGCGCGCGAAGCTGACCGATTCGCCGGGCGGCAGGTCCAGGTCCCAGGTGAATTCACCGTTCTCCACCCGCACATCGCAGATCAGCGGGATCAGGAAGCCACGGGTCATGGCGTCGATGAACGGCGGGCAGCGCTTCAAGGTGTCGTCATCGCCGCCGACGATGCTGCTGAACGCGCGCTGCGGCATGGTTCGCAGCCAGTCGGGCAGGCCCGCGGCGGCCGGGGCCGGCGGCGGCGCCACGCCCTCCAGCTCCTTGGGGCAGCGGAAGGTGAGCGTCATGGCCGACCGGGCGGGCGAAATTTCGGACTGGGCCAGCACGGCGAAGCTCTACAGCATACTCATTGTTCGAATTGAGGCGGCTCCTCTAGCCCAGGCCGCCGGCGCGCGAATTTCGTCGGCGCCACACAGCTTTTGTTGACGCGCCCCGCCCCCCGTCTCAAAGCCCGCCTATGAACATCCTCCTGGTGGGCTCCGGCGGGCGCGAGCATGCGCTGGCCTGGAAGATTGCGCAGTCGCCGTTGCTGACGCGCCTGGTCTGCGCGCCGGGCAACCCCGGCATGGCCGGCCTGGCCGAGGTGCGCGAGGTCAAGGCGACCGAGGTGGCCCGGCTGGTGATGCTGGCCCGCGAGATCGCCGCCGATCTGGTGGTGATCGGCCCGGAAGTGGCGGTCGAGGCAGGCCTCGCCGACGCCCTGGAAGGGGCCAAGATCCCCTGTTTCGGCCCCACCGCCGCGGCCGGGCGGCTGGAATCCTCCAAGGCCTTCACCAAGGCCTTCTGCGACCGCCACCACCTGCCGACCTCCGGCTACCGCATCTGCGATGACGCGGCGGCGGCCAAGGCGGCTCTAGCGCACTTCGAGCCGCCGTATGTGGTCAAGGCCGACGGCCTGGCGGCGGGCAAGGGCGTGGTGATCGCGCCGGACCGGGCGACGGCGGAGGCGGCCATCGACGACGCCTTCGGCGGTCACTTCGGCGCGGCCGGGGCGCGGGTGGTGATCGAGGAATTCCTCGACGGCGAGATCGGCTCGCTGTTCGCGCTCTGCGATGGCAGGACCTCGATGCTGTTCGGCTGGGCCCAGGACCACAAACGCGCCTTCGACGGCGACGAGGGGCCGAACACCGGCGGCATGGGCGCCTATTCGCCGGCCCCGGTCTTCACCATGGACCTGGTGGACCAGATCGACCATCGGCTTGTGCGGCCGGCCTTCAAGGGCATCGCCGCCGACGGCGCGCCCTATCGCGGCGTGCTGTTCGTCGAGCTGATGGCCACCGCGCATGGCCCCAAGCTGATCGAGTTCAACGCCCGTTTCGGCGATCCGGAATGCCAGGTGCTGATGCTGCGGCTGGAAAGCGACCTGGTGCCTTATCTGCTGGCCTGCGCCACGGGGCGGCTGCACGAGATGCCACAGCCTGTCTGGCGCGACGCCGACGCCGTCTGCGTGGTGCTGGCCACCAAGGGCTATCCGGGGCCCGCCCAGGGCGGCAGCCAAATCCGCGGCCTCGATCAGGCCTTCGGCGAGGGGGTCACCGTCTTCCTGGCCGGCGCCTCGGCCGGACCCGATGGCGCGGTGCTGGCCGGCTCCGGCCGCGCGCTCAACGTCTGCGCGGTCGGTGAAGATTTCGCGGAGGCGCGCGAGCGGGCTTATGGCGCCATCGCGCTGATCGACTGGCCGGAAGGCTTCCACCGCACCGACATCGGCTGGCGCGCCCTCGCCCGGTAACCGCGGACGCCTTGCTCCCGCCGCCTCGCCGCCGGTAAAGTGGATTCAAACGATTGTAAGGGGAAACGCCATGGCCGACGTCGTCGACGCCGCCGAGCAGGAGCGCGAAGCGCTCAACACCGGCACCAAGCCCGTGGCCGAGTCCCACAAGTTCGACGAGGCCGAGCTCGAAGCCTGGATGAAGGCCAATGTGGCGGGGTACGCCGGGCCGCTGGAGGTGCGCCAGTTCAAGGGCGGCCAGTCCAACCCGACCTATCAGCTCATCACGCCGGCTAAGAAGTACGTCCTGCGCCGCAAACCGCCGGGCAAGCTGCTGCCCTCGGCCCACGCCGTCGACCGCGAGTACAAGGTGATCACCGCGCTCGGCACGACCGGCTTCCCGGTGGCCAAGACCTATGGGCTGTGCACCGACGACGCGGTGATCGGCACCTGGTTCTACATCATGGACATGGTCGAGGGCCGCATCCTCTGGGACCAGTCGCTGCCGCAGTACACGCCCGAACAGCGCCGGCCGATCTACATGGACAAGATCCGGGTGCTGGCCGAGTTGCACAACACCGACTACGCCAAGATCGGCCTCGAGGATTTCGGCCGGCCGGGTAACTACATGGGCCGCCAGGTCGAGCGCTGGACCAAGCAGTACAAGGCGTCGGAGACCGTCCACATTCCCGAGATGGAAAAGCTCATCGAGTGGCTGCCCAAGACCCTGCCGGAGCAGGAGAAGACCTCGATCGTCCACGGCGACTACCGGCTCGACAACATGATCTTCCACCCGACCGAGCCGCGCGTCACCGCGGTCCTCGACTGGGAGCTTTCGACGCTCGGTGATCCGCTGGCGGACTTCACCTACCTTTTGATGAACTGGATCAACGGCTCGCTGTCGGCGATCCCGGATCAGGCCGCGCACGGGGTGCCGACCATCAAGGAGACCGTCGACTACTACTGCAGCCTGACCGGCCGCTCGGGCCTGCACGACCTCGACTGGTTCTGCAGCTACAACGCGTTCCGCCTGGCGGGCATCCTGCAGGGCATCGTCGGGCGCGTGCGCGACGGCACCGCCAACAGCCCCCACGCCGCCCAACAGGCCGACCGGGTGCTGAGCCTCGCCCAGGCCAGCTGGAAGTTCGCCCAGAAGGCCGGGGCGGTTTAGCCCGGGAATGACGAGCGGATGAGGGGTTAAAGTCCGGCGCTGTCCAGTAGTGAGTCCAGCGCCGCGACATCCTCGAACACCGCCTTCACAGGCCAGGGCGTGACGCGCGCCTGCCAGTCGGCGGGGAGGCGCGCCCAGTCCTTTTCGGTGGTCACCAGGCCCGCTCCGAACACCGCGGCGCGGTCGGCCAGGCGCTTCAGCGTCGCGGCGTCATAGGCCCCATGGTCGGGGAACGGCGCGAAGTCGGCCAGCTCGCAGCCGGCGGCCTGCAGGGCGCGCTCGACCTTCCACGGCTTGCCGACGCCTGCGAACCCCACCTGCGGCCCCGCGGGCGGCGGAGCGGCGGGCTCCAGCCGCGCGGTGAGCGGAACGGGACCCTGCAGCAGTTGCGCCAGGCCGGCATCGACGGTCGGTAAGTCGGCCGGCAACAGCACCAGCACCGCGTCGGCCCGCGCCAGGCCGACGGCCAGCGGCTCCCGCATCGGGCCGGCGGGGAAGACGCGGCCGTCGCCGAACGGCCAGTCGTGGCCGCGGGTCTCGCCATCCACCACCACCAGCGACAGCGTCTTCTTCACCGAGGGGTTCTGGTGACCGTCGTCCATGACGATCACCTGCGCGCCAGCCTGCGCCGCCGCGAGCGCGCCGGCCGCCCGGTCGCGGGCCACCCAGACCGGGAAATCGCGGGCCAGCATCAGCGGCTCGTCGCCCACGTCGGCGGCGGTGTGAACCGCCGGATCGACCCGCACCGGGCCCTCCAGCCGGCCGCCATAGCCCCGCGACAGCAGATGCGCCGCCTTGCCCCGCACCGCCAGCCGTTCGGCCAGCGCGCGCACCACCGGGGTCTTGCCGGTCCCGCCGACGGTGAGATTGCCGACGCAGATCACCGGCGCGCCCACCTCCACCGGGATCGTCCGCGCGATTCGCCGCGCCGTCACCGCCGCCCAGATCCAGGAGATCGGCGTCAGCAGCGCCCGCAGCACCGGCATTCCGCCCTGCCGCGCGCCGACATCGCGCTCGTACCACCAGCGGGGCGTGGAGAGCTTCATGCCGGCAGCAGGGGTTCGATCAGGACCATGGCGGCGGTCAGCGCCGCGCCCTGGCGGTTGGCGTAAGCCTGCGCGGCCTCGCCGATCCGGCGCGCGATCACGGGGTTGGTGAGCAGCCCGTGGATGTGGCTGCTCAGGCTGGCGAGGTCGGAAGCTTCGAGCGCCGCGACTTCGGCGAACATCTCGGCGTAGATATCCCGCGCATTGAAGGCGTTTGCGCCGGTGACGACGGCGCAACCCAGCCGAGCGGCCTCCAGCGGATTGTGGCCGCCGACGCCCTCAGCGAAGGCCCCGCCAATCACCACCGCATCGGCGGCGGCATAGAAGGCTCCGAGTTCGCCCAGGGTGTCGGCCACATAGGCGGTGGTCTGCGCCGTGAGGGGTTCACCCGCCGCGCGCTGGGCGACGGTCATCTTCCACGCCTTTAGTTCAGTGGCGACGGCTAGGCCGCGGTCGGGATGGCGAGGGGCCACCACCAGCACCGCGGGCAGACTTCCGGTGGCATAGAGGAAGGCTTTGGCGATCAGCGGCTCCTCGCCCGGATGGGTGCTGGCGGCGAGCACGATTTTGCGGCCGGCGGCCCAGGCCCTCAGGGCCGCGACCAGGTCGGCGTCTACTGGCGGCGGATCACCGACCAGCTTGAGGTTCAGCTGCAGCCCAGTCGCCGCGCCCAGGCTCTGGAGCCGCGCGTCGGTGGCGGCATCCTGCGGCAGCACGAGGTCGAGGGTTTGCAGCAGCGTGCGCGCGGTGGCCGGCGCACGGGCCCAGCCCCGAGCGCTGCCTTCGGTCATTCGTGCCGACAGGAGGGCGAGCTTCACGCCGCGCGCCTTCGCCGCCACGATCAAGTTGGGCCAGAGCTCGCTCTCGACGAACAGCGCCGTATCTGGCCGCCAGTGATCGAGGAACCGCGCCGCCGCGCCCGGGGCGTCGACCGGCGCATATTGGTGGATCACGCCGCTCGGCAGGCGCTTGGCGAGCACCTCGGCCGAGGTGACGGTGCCCGAGGTCACCAGCAGGTTGAGGCCGGGCCGCGCCGCCTTCAGCGCCGCGATCAGCGGCAACAGCGACAGGCTCTCGCCGACGCTGACGCCATGCAGCCAGGCCAGCGGCCCCTCCGGCCGCGCCATCGCCGGCCGGCCGAGGCGCTCATAAAGCCGCGCAGGGTCTTCCTTGCCCGCCCGCGCGCGGCGCGCCAGCAGGGCCGGCGCCAGCGGCTCCAGCAGGCCGGTCGCCGTGGCGTAGAGCGCCAGCGGCAGGGTCCCTGCTACGCTTCTCCGAAGCTTCGCAGGGCCTTGGCCTGCGTCGCCTTGGCGAAGCAGGCTCACACCACCCCGTGCGGGGCCAGCCGGCAGGCGGTCTCGCTGTCGGTCTCCACCTGCAGGGTCGAATGGCCGATGTTGAACCGCCGGGACAGGGCCTCGCAGGTGGCGTGCAGGAAGCTGTCGGCGTCATCGTTGGCGGGCCGGATGACGTGGGCGGTCAGCGCGGTCTCGGTGGTGCTGAGCGCCCAGATGTGCAGGTCGTGGATCTCCTCCACGCCGGGCTGGGCGGCGAGCCAGGCCCGCACCTCGGTCACGTCGATCTCGCGTGGAGCGCCGTCCAGCGCCAGGTTCACCGAGTCGCGCAGCAGGCCCCAGGTGCCGACCACGATCACCACGGCGATGCCTAGGCTTAGCACCGGGTCGATCCACTGCAGGCCGGTGAGCGCGATGACGCCCGCGCCGATCACCACCACCAGCGAGATCACTGCGTCGCTGGTCATGTGCAGGAAGGCGCCCCGGACGTTCAGGTCCTCCTTGCCGCCGCGCATGAACAGCAGGGCGGTGACGGTGTTGATGACGATGCCGACGGCGGCGGTGAACATCACCGCCTTAGTGTCGATGTGGCTCGGCAGGGTCAGGCGGTGGATGGATTCCGAGACGATCCCGCCGATCGCCAGCAGCAGGAAGACTGCATTGCCCAGCGAAGCCAGGACGGTGCCCTTGCGCAGGCCATAGGTCCGCCGGCTCGACGGCGCCCGCTTGGCCAGCACCGTCGCGCCCCAGGCCATCAGCAGCGCCAGCACGTCGGAGGCATTGTGTCCGGCGTCCGCGAGCAGGGCCATGGAGTGCGCCCAGAAGCCTGCACCCACCTCGATGATGACGAACAGGGTGTTGAGGGTCACGCCGATGGCGAAGACCGTGCCCAGGTCGGTGGGGACGTGGTGATGGTGGCCGCCATGGCTATGACTGTGCCCGTGATCGCGCCCGCCATGATCGTGGTGGTCGTGGGCGTCACGGTCATGATGGCCGTGATCATGCTGGCCGTGATCGTGGCGTCCATGACCGTGGTCATGGTCGTGATCGTGAGGGGCGTGCGCCTTGGCCATGCGCCTATGTCTCATCGCATCGCGGCAGGATCAATGCGGCTTGGCGGCCGGGGTCGCCCGACGAGGCTTTCCGCGCGGCGTGTGACTTCCGAGAGCCGGGCCGACCAGTCGGCGAGCAGGGCCTGCGCGGCAGCCTCATCCGCGTCCGCCGGGACGTAGAGCGGGCCTTCCCAGACCACGGCGCCTCTGCCGAAGGGCGCCGCGAACATCATCCTGTCCCAGCCGCCCAGTTGCATCGCCGGATTGGCGGCGATTCCCATCAGGAACACCGGCTGTTTCGAGCGCTTGGCGATCTGCAGGGAGCCGGCCGCGATGATCTCGTTCGGCCCGCGTGGTCCGTCAGGGGTGACCACCAGGGCGCCGCCCTCGGCGACGTGGTTGATCGCCTCGCGGAAGGCCGCCACCGCCTGGCGGGCCTTGGCCGTGTCGCCGGGCTTGGCGGTGGAGATGCGGATGCCGGGAAAGCCCGCCATCTCCAGCGCCGTGGCGATGAACTGGCCATCGGAGGAGGGCGAGATCAGCGCCTTGGTCTGCTTGCGCCACCACTGCGGGGCGGTCGCCAGGCACAGCGGAATGCGGCCGTGCCAGAACAGCGCGACGGCGCCGGCCTCGCCCGCCAGCACCGGCTCGACGCACTCGAGGTTCACGTGCGTCCAGCGCACGGTCGCCAGGATCAGGCGGATATAGACGCCCAGGATCCAGCCCAACAGGTTCTGGACCGCGTCGCTGCGCAGCAGCTTCTTCAAGCGGCCGAATCCGCTTCCAGGGCGCCGCCGGCTTCCAGGTCCTGGGTCTTGGCGAGGCGCGCATAGAGGCCGCGCTTCTTGATCAGGCCGCCGTGGTCGCCGGTCTCGACGATCCGGCCCCTGTCGATGACATAGATGCGGTCGGCGCCGCGCACGGTCGACAGGCGGTGGGCGATCAGGATGGTCGCGCGGCCGGCCATCAGCCGCTTCAGCGCCACCTGCACCTGCGCCTCGCTCTCGGTGTCGAGCGCGCTGGTGGCCTCGTCGAGCAGCAGAATCGGCGCGTCTTTCAGGAAGGCCCGTGCAATGGCGATCCGCTGGCGCTGGCCGCCAGAGAGCCTCGCGCCCGCCTCGCCCACCTGGGTCTCGTAGCCGTCGGGGAGCGCCATGATGAAGTCATGGGCGGCCGCCTCGCGGGCGGCCCTCTCCACGGCGGTGGGATCGGCGTCCGGCCGGGCGTAGGCGATGTTGGCGCGGATGGTGTCGTCGAACAGGAAGGGCTCCTGGGTGACCAGCGCGATCTGGCTGCGCAGCGAGGCGAGCGTCACGTCGCGCACGTCGACGCCGTCCAGCATCACGCGGCCGCCGGTGACGTCATAAAAGCGCGGGATCAGGTTGAGGATCGTGCTCTTGCCGCCGCCGGACGGCCCCACCAGGGCGACGGTCTCGCCCCGCAGCACATCCAGGCTGACGCCGGTCAGCGTGACCGGCCCTTCGCCCCGATAGCGGAAGTCCACGTCCTCGAACCGGATGGAGCCGTCTGTGAGGGCCAGCGCCGCGGCCCCGGTCCGTTCGCGCACTTCCGGCTCGACATCGAGCGCGGCGAACAGGCGTCGACCGGCGGCCATGCCCTCGGCGAAGACGGTCTGCAGATTGGCCACCTGGCGCAGGGACTGCGAGCCCATGGCCAGCGCCGCCATGAACGAGACGAAGGCGCCGGCGGTCATGTGACCATGCTCCGAACGCCAGCCGGCATAGGCCAGCACGCCGGCGGTGAGCAGGGTCATCACCAGTTCCGTGGATGGCGCGGCGAAGGCGCGGGCGTTGGCGCCCTTGATCAGGTGCGTCTGGCGGCGGTGCACCACCTGCGCGACCCGCTGCTCCTCATAGGCTTCGCGGTTCTCGATCTTGACGATCCGCACCCCGTCCAGGCTCTCCATGATCGCGGTGGAGAGCGCCGAGGTCTCGGCCATGGCGCCCTTGGCCGCCTTGCTGGAGCGTTTGGAGAAGCGGCGCATGATGTGGCCGGCGACCGGCGCAACCACGATCACCCCGATGGTCAGCCAGCGGTCGTTGCCGATCATCACCGTGATCGCTCCGATGACGATCAGCAGATTCTGGGTGTAGTTGATCAAGCCTGAGGTGAAGGCCTCGCGGATCAGGCCGGCGTCATAGAGCACCGAGGCCACGTAGGAGCCGGAGTGCTGGCTGCGGATGTGGGCCAGGTCGGCGCGCACCATGCGCGCGAAGAGCTGCACCTGCACATCGCCCACCACGCCATTGCCCATGCGGTTGACCAGGGTGGCCTGGGTCAGGGAGGCGACAAGCCGGGCGATGGCGATGACCACGATGGTCAGCGGCAGGCGGATCAGTTGGCCGGCCTTGTGATTGATGAACAGGTCGTTGGTCGCCGGCTCCAGGATCTGAGCGAGCGAGGTGGTCAGGTAGGCGATGGCGATGGCGGCCAGGAAGGCGGTGATCCAGCCCTTCCAGCGCGGCAACAGATAGATCCGCGCCACCCGCGCGATCAGGGCGCGGGTCGAAAGCTCTGGCGGGGCGCGCTCGCTCATCAGGCTGGGGTCGTCCGATGCGGGGTTGAAGTCAAGCCGGCCAGGCGGCGGGTGGCGGGGTCGCGGCGCTTTGCCCCGCGCCTTCCTTCGGCGCAGCTGAAGCCTTAGGTAGGGCGCGATGACGCTGGCACCAACCAAGCCTGGATTCGACCTCACCACCCCTGGCGGGCGGGCGAAGACCTATGCCGACTACCTTTGGAACGACCACGCCTATCTGCGTCTGGGCTTCCAGAACGCCCACTGGATCTCCGACGAACTGGTGCGCACCAACCAGCCCTGGCCGCATCAGCTGGCCGCCTGGAAGGACAAGGGCGTCAGGACCATCGTCAATCTGCGGGGCGGCTTCGACGCCAGCTTTCATGCCCTGGAGAAGGACGCCTGCCGCCGGTTCGGCCTGGAGATGGTCGACTTCACCATCACCTCCCGCGAAGTCCCCAGCCGCGACCGGGTGCTGGGCGCCAAGCGGCTCTACGAGACCATCGCCTATCCCGCGCTGATCCACTGCAAGTCCGGCGCGGACCGGGCCGGGATCATGAGCGTCTTCTACATGCACTTCCGCAAGGGCCTGCCGATCCGCGAGGCCCTCGACCAGCTCGACCTCAAGTACCTGCATATCAAACAAGGCAAGACCGGCGTGCTGGACTACGTCTTCGAGCGGTATTTGGTTGAGGGCGAGCCGGCCGGGATGTCGTTCCTCGAATGGGTCGAAAGCCCGATGTACGATCCCGCCGGCATGAAGGCCGACTTCCGCGCCGGCATGATCGGCTCTGCGCTCACCGAAAAGCTGCTGCGGCGGGAATAAAAACTCCGCTCATCCCGGCGAAGGCCGGGACCCAGATGGAAAAACTCAGAGGCGGGCTCGAATAGCGCAGCGATCGTCCTGGCCACATCGGCGCTTGGCGATCTGGGTCCCGGCCTTCGCCGGGATGAGCGGAATCAATGATCGTGGTCGTGGTCGCCCTCGGACTCCGGATCCAGCAGCTTGTGGGCGTGGATGATGAAATAGCGCATCAGCGCGTTGTCGACGGTCTGCTGGGCCCGGCCGCGCCAAGCGGCCAGCGCCTGGTTGTAGTTGGGGAAGGCGCCGACCAGGTCGACCTTGGTCAGGTCCTTGAACTCCGCCGGGCCTTCCAGCGACTTCAGTTCGCCGCCGATCACCAGGTGGAGCAGTTGTTTTTCGGGCATTTCGGGTCTCGTAACGGCTGAAACGACTTCTGCGCGCAGCCGATAGGCCGGCGCGGCGGCGCGATCAATGGCGCCAGCCGGTAAGCGCGCCCTAAAGACCGGCGATGGCCAGGGCGTCGATCAGGATCGAGGGCGCATTGGCCGCACCGCGCAGCTCCAGGTCGGCGCCGGGGACCAGGCGTGCGTAGATGTCGATCAGGTTGCCGGCGACGGTGATCTCGTTGACCGGATAGGCGATCTCGCCACCCTCGAACCAGAAGCCCGAGCAGCCCACCGACCAGTCGCCGGTGTTGCCGTTCAGCGAGGGCCCGAACATCGAGGTGACCAGCAGGCCCGCCTTGGCGTCGGCCAGCAGCTGCGCCTGGTTGCGGGTTCCCGGCTGCAGGGTCAGGTTCGAGGGACTGACGCCCGGCGGCCCGGCGAGGCCCCGGGAGGCGTGGCCGGTGGTGGCGAGACCCAGCTGGCGGGCCGAGGACGAATTCAGGAGCCAGGTGGTCAGCACCCCGTCGTCGATCAGGCTGATGGGGCCGTTGGCGACGCCCTCGTCGTCGAACGGCGAGGAGCCCAGGCCGCGCAGGCGGTGCGGATCGTCGGTCACCTGAACGCCCTTGGCGAACACCGCCTGGCCGAGCTTGTCTTTCAGGAACGAGTTGCCCCGCGCGATCGACGGTCCGGAGACGGCGCCGATCAGCGGGCTCAGCAGCGAGGCCGCCAGCCGGTTCTCGAAGATCACCGGCGCGGTGGTGGACGCGATCTTGCGCGCGCCCAGGCGGCCCGCAGCGCGGCGGCCAGCCTCGGTCCCGATGGCCGTGGCGTCGGGCAGGTCGGCCTGCCAGCGGACGGAACGGCCATCATAGCCGGTCTCCATCCCGCCCTCGTCGCCGGCGATGGCCGAGGCGCCCAGGGAGAAGGACGACGCGCGGTGCAGGCCGGAGAAACCGCCGCTGGTGACGATCCTCCACTGGCCGGCCGACCAGGAGGCCGAGCCGCCGTCGGAGTTGGTCACCTTCGGCACCGCGCGGGCGGCGTCTTCCGCGGCGCGGGCCTTGGTCTCAAGCGCCTCGGGCAGGGGTTCGGCGGAATCGTAGAGGTCGAGGTCGGCAAGCGGCCCTCGCGCCAGGCGGTCGGGGTCGGCCAGGCCCGCGTAGGGGTCCTCCGGCGCGAGCCTGGCCATGGCCACGCAGCGGGCCACCAGCTTGGCTCGGGCCTCGGCGCTGACGTCGGAGCCGGAGACGCTCGCCTGCCGCTTGCCGACGAAGACCCGCAGGCCCAGGTCGCGGCTCTCCTCGCGCTCGACCTCCTCGAGCTCGCCGTTGCGCACGGAGATGGAAAGGGCCCGGCGCTCGGCGCCCACGGCCTCGGCGGCGTCCGCGCCGGCGGCCAGGGCGGCGGCCACCACGTCGTTCAGCAGGTTTTCGTCCATCCGGGCCATATGGCCGACCGGACCGCCCGGAACAAGCCGGCTGCGGCTTACGGGATCGCGTAGAAGATCAGCGCCACGCCGCCGAGGATGTAGGCCACCCAGGTGGCGATCACGCCGGCCGACCTCAGGATCGAGGCGCCGCCGCTTCGCGACAGGCCGATGGCGTGCGCCACCCGACCCACGAACAGCGTCAGGCCCACCGCATGCACCACCATCGGCGGTGCGCCGGCCATGGCCAGGACCGCGATGGCGATCAGCCCGCCCGGCACATATTCGGTGGCGTTGCCGAAGGCGCGGATGGCCTGGGCGAGCTGCGGGATCTCGGCGTCGCCCAGCACCACCTGGTGCAGCCGCCGCTGGCGCACCACCAGCACCGACAACACCAGCAGCAGGATCAGGTGCAGCCCCACCCAGAGCGCGGCGGCGTGGGCTGAGGCGGCGGCGTCCATGGCGTTTCCCCCTGCGATCTCGTTGTCGGCGCCGCAGGCCGCGCAGTTGGTCGCGCTTCGCCACGGCGCGCAAGATCACCCGACCGGCTTACCGTCTCCAGGCAGGCCCAGGCGCGACCACATCTGCGTGACCGCGTCGACGGTGGCGTCGTCCATGGCGAGCTTGCGGCCCCATTCGCGGTGGGTCTCCGGCGGCCATTTGTCGGTGGCGTCGAGCCCGATCTTCGAGCCCAGCCCGCTTTCCGGCGAGGCGAAGTCCAGGTAGTCGATGGGGGTGTTTTCCACGACGGTGATGTCGCGCGCCGGATCCATGCGGGTGGAGATCGCCCACATGACGTCCTTCCAGTCGCGGGCGTCGATGTCGTCGTCCACGACGATCACCCACTTGGTGTACATGAACTGCCGCAGGTAGCTCCAGACGCCCATCATCACCCGCTTGGCGTGGCCGGCGTAGGCCTTCTTCATGGAGACCACGGCGATCCGGTAGGAGCAGCCCTCCGGCGGCAGCCAGAAGTCGACGATCTCCGGGAATTGCTGGCGCAGCAGCGGAATGAACACCTCGTTCAGCGCCTCGCCCAGCACCGACGGCTCATCCGGTGGCCGGCCGGTGAAGGTGGTCAGGTAGATCGGGTCCTTGCGCATGGTGATGGCGCTGACCTGGAACACCGGGAACTTCTCGACGGAGTTGAAAAAACCTGTGTGGTCCCCGTACGGCCCCTCGTCGTCGTAGTCGTCCAGGAGGACGTGGCCTTCGATGACGATCTCGGCCTGCGCCGGGACCAGCAGCGGCTGGGTCTTGGCCGGGACCAGCTCCACCGGCGCGCCGCGCAGCAGGCCGGCGAACTGGTAT
>DATAUR010000018.1:0-16327 GCA_036268175.1 Phenylobacterium sp.
AGCATCCAGGGCCCGGCGTCGGCGGCGGCGTAGAACTCCAGCTTCGGCGCCTTGACCTGGCCCTTGTCGGCCTGGCCCGCCCAGGTGGCGACGCCTGCTTTCCACGCGAAGGTCTCGTGCACCGGGGCGCCGAACAGGGACGAGCCGTCGATGGTCCAGGTGACCGGCGCGCCGCCCTCACCGAAGACGACGGTCTCCTTCGCCTTCGCGCCGCGGCCATTGTTGACGACGCCGTAGTCCAGGCTCGCGCCGCCGGCGGTGACATCGGCGGTCAGGTGACCGACGGTTTCGCCATTGGCCAGCACCACGAAATTCTGGGTCGCCGCGCAGGCCGGCGCGGCCGCCAGGCCGGCGATCGCCAGCGTCAGGCCCACGCCCAGGCTGAAACCGCGGCTGATCCCCATCGCCTTCCCCCTCATCCGAGAGGTTCATCCTAGCTGCGAAGCCCGGTATTTCTATTCGAACTGACGCGGGAGCCCGGAAATACCGGCAAGTTCAATGCAGGGCTGCGGAGCCGGCGGCATAGGCTATGCGAGGCGCGATCTCAGTAGGCGCAGGCCTTGTCCGGCACGCCCGCCACCCGCGCCCACTGCCAGGCGTCCACCGTCTCGCCGCGCGGCAGATAGGTGATCGGGAAGGTCCTCCCGTCACGGGTGACCTTGAGCGTCAGGGTCTGTTTGGGATCGCCCTGCACGCTGTCCATGGCCACCGAATAGGTCACCACGTCGCCGTCGCGCAGGCCGGCCTTGGCGGCCTCCGAGCCGGGGATGAGGCCGCGGATGGTCTTGACGTCTCCCACCAGCGACTTGGGCTCGAACCCCAGGTCGAAGCGGCGGAACTTGCCGGTGGTGCGCGCGAAGCAAGGTCCAAAGTCGCCGCTTTCCGGCAGCATCAGCTTGCCGGCCAGCATGTCGGCGTGCAGGCGCAGGCCCTCCTCGCCCAGCGCCTGGCCGACCAGGTCCCGCCAGACCGCGTCATTGGCCGGCTGGCCCACCCGGTGGCGGCGGACCATCTCCTCGATCAGGTCGTCGAGGCTATGCTTGCCGCCCGAGGCCCGGCGGATCTTGCCGTCCAGCACGGCGAAATACATGGCGCCGCGGTCGTACGGCAGGGTGCGGATGCGGGTGTCTTCCCAGAACCGGGCGGCGATCTCGCGGTCCGGCGTGCCGTTCAGCGCATTGGTGTAGTAGCGCCGCGCGGTGGCGTTGAGGTCCTCCAGGAAATCGGTGGGCGTGATCAGCCCGGCGCGCAGGGGCAGCAGCGCCTGGTAGTGCACCGCGATCCCCTCGCCATACCATTGGCCGCCGAGGCTGGAGGTGGTCCAGGTGTGGATCATCTCGTGCGCCAGCGTGCCCTTCAGCTTCTCCGGGTCCTTGGCGGTCGCGCCCCAGGTCAGCAGGAAGGAGTTGGTCATGGCCGCGCCGCCGCCGGCGTTGATCGGGTTGTAGCGCAGGATGACGCGATAGGGCGGCTCGGCCGGGTCCTTGAAGAAGCCGCTCATCCAGCCGTGCAGCTTGCCGGCCCAGACCATCAGCGGCCGGGGATCGAACGGCGGATCGCCCAGCCAGGCGGCGGAGAAGCCGGTGGGCTTCACCTGCGCCGGTTCGCGATGCATCGGCCCGGCCATGTAGAGCGCCGAATGCAGGCGCGACGCGGGCCCCGGCGGCAGGCGGACCTCGCCGTCGCCATAGCTGGACATGGCGCCGGAACCCTTCGGCAGGGCGCTCAGGTCCCAGCGCAGCACGATGGGGACGGCGCGCTTGCCTTCCGGCAGCAGGATGAAGGTGTTGCCGACCCCGGAGACGCCACCGCCCTCGGTCCGCAGGCTGTAGGGCGGACCGGACCCTCGCGCCGGTGGGGTGTCGTCGACCGGCGCGCGGTAATGCACCGTCAGCGGGCCCCGCACCGCCCGTCCCGCCAGCCAATGGCGCGAATATTCGATGGCCGCGGGATCGTCCCGCACCGTGAGCGGCACGGCGCCGGCGGCGTCGGTGACCTTGAGATCGGTCAAGGTCGTCGCCACCGTGTCGGTGTTGGCGATGACGATAGGCAGGGTCAGCAGCGCCGCGCCGGCCGGCGCATCGGCGGCGGGGATGCGTAGGGTGACGTCCAGCGAGCCCTTGCCGGCCGCGACATCCATGTGGCCGGGCGCCAGCAGCACCTCGAAGGCGGCCGGCGGCGGCGCGAAGCCGGCGAGCGCCAGGCAGGCCCCGGCGACGGCGGGGACCGGCAGCCAGGGGCGGCGCGCGCGGGCAAGAATCATTGGCCGGTCTCCGGGGTCATGGTCTGGGCGTGCAGCGCGGCGGTCACCGCCACATCCTGCACCGCGTGGCCCAGCGATTTGTAGATGGTGATCTGGTCGTCGGAGGTGCGGCCGGCCTTGGTCCCGGCGAACACCTCGCCGATCTCGGCGGCGATGTGGCCGTCGTCGATCAGGCCGCACGAGCGGGCGCGCAGGAACTCACCGCCGTGGGCCAGGACGTGCTCGCGGTGGTCGACGATGAAGCGGCTCTTCGCCACCAGGGCGTCGTCCGCTTCGGCGTGGGCGGGCCCGCTGGAGCCCACCAGGTTGACGTGCGCGCCCGGCGCGATCCAGGCGCCCTTCAGGATCGGGTCGGCGGCGCCGGTGACGGTGCAGACGATGGCCGCGTCGGCGACGGCGCGCTCGGCGTCCGCGATCGCCCGGACCGGCAGGCCGGTCTCGCGCGCGGCGCGCTCGGCGAAGGCCTGCGCAAAGGTGGCGTCGCGGCCCCAGACCCGAACCGAGGCCAGCGGCCGCACGCGGGCCAGCGCCGCGATGTGGCCCAGCGCTTGGCGGCCCAGCCCCAGCACCGCCAGGCTGTCGGCCTCGGGCCGGGCGAGCGCGTCGGTGGCCGCGGCGCTGGCGGCCGGCGTGCGGATTTCGGTCACCGCGCCGGCGTCGGCGACGCAGACCGGAACGCCCGTCTCGCCGTCGAACAGCACCACCAGGCCCTCGTGCGACTTGCGCCCGGTCCCATCGCCGAACACGCTGACCAGCTTGGCGCCAAACGCCGCCCGCTCGCCCAGCGCGGCCGGCATGATCGCGAAGGTGCGCCCCTCGCCCAGGCCGATGAAGCTGCGCAGGTTCTGGCGGACCCGGCCGTCGGAGAGCGCGATCATCGCCTCGCGCACCGCGGCGCGGGTCTCATCCAGGCCGAGGCGTTGGCGGACTTCCGGCGCATCGAACACAACGAGATGGCCCACGGTCGCTGGCGCCTCTTACTCCGAAAAATGCGAGGGCGGCGGCCGGTTGGGGTCAGCCGCCGCCCTCCGTCCGCCCGATCCCCTTGGGCGGACGGTTGGTCTTTAGTAGCGCGCCGTCACCCCGACGAAGTACTGCCGGCCGATGATGTCGCCATAGCTCAGCGTCGGATAGGACGGCATCTCGTCGGTGATGTTGTTGACGCCGGCCCGCACCTGGATCCTGCCGAAATCGTAGGAGGCCGAGATGTCGTGGCGCAGGTTCGAATCGATGATCGGGTTGGCGTTGTTCAGCGCGTTGGCGCCCGGCACCGCCAGGGCGGACGGCAGGTAATAGGCTTGGTAGGTCAGGCGCAACGGACCGCGGATGTACTTCACGTCGCCGCGCACCGCCCAGCGGGGCTCCGGCACGCCCGTCTGGCCCACGGTGTCGACCATCTCGGTGGAGACCCCCTGGATCGTCTCCTTGAGGGTCTCGTTGTGGGTGGCCTCAAGCCCCAGTTCCACATTGCCCTGCTGGTCGGCGCGGATCAGCCAGGCCAGCGGAAAGCGGTAGTTCGCGTCGAGCGTCTCGCCCGCATACCTCAGCGAGGCCGCATTGAAGGTGGTGTTCACGGCGGTCGCGATATTGCCGACCGAGTCGCGGCTGAAGAAGTTGCAGGTCGGGCCGTTGGCGCCGGGGGTGTCGAAGCACGACTGGCTGAAGTTGGTCGCGGTGAACCCGGTCAGGCCGTTGGTCAGGTTCACCCGGATGTAGTCGGCCGTGACGGTCAGGTGGCCGGGAACCCACTCGGGCTGGAACACGAAGCCGTAGGTGGTGGTGTCCGACACCTCGTTCTGCAGGCTGGCGTTGCCGCCGGAGGTGACCGCGGCGGTGCTGAAGTTGAACGCCGTGTCCTGGAAGCCGGCCAGGCGGGCCGCGGCGCTTGCGCCCACCGGCGCGGTGCCGGCGCTGCCGGTGCCGTAGAGCGGGTTGGCGGTGAACAGCGCCAGGCAATTCTGCGCCCGCACCGTGGGATTGATCCCGGCGTTGATCTGGCGGGAGTCGCACGGGTCCAGGATGCCGCCCGCCAGCGTCGTGGAAGACGGCGCGAACAGTTGGTACAGCGTCGGCGCGCGGAAGTTGCGGCTGCTGGACGCGCGCAGGGTGAAGCCGTTCACCACCTCCCAACGCAGGCCCAGGCCCCAGACGTCCTCGGTGCCGGCGATGGAATTGTCGACGAAGCGGTATTGCCCCGACAACTCCACGGTCTTGGCGCCCGGCAGGTTGAAGCCTTCGCCCAGGATCGGGACCAGCAGTTCGCCGGAATATTCGTTGGTGTAGTAGCGGCCGGAGGTGGCGGGCTCCGGCGTCCCAGTGTCCACCAGGCCCTCGAGATTGGCCGCCGCCGGGTTGAACGCCTGGGATTCCACCCGATGCTCATAGGCGGCGCTGAACTTCACCTTGCCCGCCGGCACGCTGACGATGTCGCCGCCCAGGGTGGCCAGGAAGTCGTCCTGCTGGTTGAGGTAGCTATAGCCCACCGGGACCGAGACATAGGCCCGGGCGCCGGCGCTGGCGGTGTTGATCCCGAACGGATTGATCGGCGCGCAGGACGGGTCGACCACGGTCACCGCGTTGATCCCGCAGACGATCTGGCCCGAGGCGTTCTTGGTCGCGTTGATCGCGTTCGCGAACTTGGCGTTGTTGACGTCCCAGCCCTGTTGCTTGCTGTCCACCTGGCCGTAGCTGTACGAGAAGCTGTAGTAGAAGTCGCGATTGAAGCGGTTGAAGTCGCCGTCCAGCGCGATCATCGCCCGCCAGCTATCGGTCGTGGTGATGAAGTCCTGGCTGGGTAGCAGGTCGGTGAACTGCTTGGACAGGAACAGGGGCGCGCCCGCGCCGAAGCTCGGCTGGGCGGCGGTCAGGGTGGCGATCTCGGACGGCGTCAGGAAAGGGTTGGTCCGGTTGAACTGGATCGGGCCCGCGCCGGAGCTGGCGGGGTTCAGGATCGTCTGGCTGAAGCCCTGGCTGCCCACCGGATCGTCGCCGCGGGTCGAGCCGAACAGCAGGGACCCCGACAGCTTCATGTGATCGGTGAGATCGTAGTGGCTGAGCAGGTTGACGCTGTAGCGTTCGACGCCACTCACCAGGCCCGAGAGGTCCTTCAAGGGGAAGCCGTCGCCGCCGGTGGCGAAGGGCGGGATCAGCGCCGTGCCGCCGCTGGTCGGGTTGAGCCCCGGATTGAAGTTCACCACCGAAGCTCCGTCCGGCGAGAACTGCTGCGGCACGCCGCCGGCCCTAAGGAAGCAGTTGGCCCCGCCACAGACCGGCACCGGGGCCGGAATGGTGAAGATCACCCCGCTGGTGTTGAACTCGTAGAACCGGGAATTGAGGATCTGCGTCGTGCCGCTGGTGCTGCGCGACAGCGCCGAGATCGGCCGCGCGTCGGTGCCGAGCGGATCGGACTTCGACCACTCCACGTCCAGCGCGATATTGCCCTTGTCGTCCATGAAGTTCTTGCCGGCGGTGATCCGCACGCTGTTCTGCGGATAGTCGCCCCGCGAGCTGATGCCGCTCTGGGCGTCGATCTCAGCGCCCTGGAAGTTCTGCTTCAGGACGTAGTTCACCACCCCGGCGATGGCGTCGGAGCCATAGACCGCCGCGCCCCCCGCCTGCACCACGTCCACGTGGTCGATCAGGCCCACCGGGATCAGGTTGGTGTCGACGCCGGAGCCGGAGCCGGAGGCCGAGTCGGTGACCGGCGTGGCCGAGCTGACGAAGCGGTGGCCGTCCACCAGGGTGAGCGTGCGCCCCGCGCCCAGGTTGAACAGGTTGGGGAAGGTCTGGCCGGTGCCGGAGTTGTTGCCCGGGCCGGTGGACAGCGGCTGGGCGGGCGTCATCGAGGTGATGTCGTTGAGCGCCTGGCCGGCGGTGACGAAACCGCGGTCCGAGAGGTCCTGGGAGGTGATCACGTCGATCGGCGCGGCCGTGTCGGTCGCCTCGCGATGGATGCGCGAGCCCGTGACCACCACCTCGGAGGCTTCCGCCGGCGCGGTCGCCGCGGCCGAGGTCTGGGCGGCGGCGGGTCCGGCCGCCATGGCGCCGGTGAGCGCCAAGCTGCCGAACATCGTCGAGGCGAGCAGTCGCCGACGCATGGAAACCAAGTTCATTCTATCCCCCAGTATTGTCCCCGGCGCTGTTTCAGCGCCCCCGTCGACGCCTTCGCATTCAAGCCTGTCGCACGCTGGGAAAAGCTAGTCGCAGCACACCGGTTTTTCTTTTCGTTCTTCAAACCGTCACCGGACCGTCAAACATGGCCTATGCACTGGTTCTCTCGATCGTGCATGGCCTATGCGCAGCCATTGGGAAAGCGCTGGGAATAGTCACGCCAACGTCACGTGGCGCCACCAGGATGACCGGTCAGGCGCGGTCGCGATAGGCCTTCAGCGCGGCCTCCAGCCTCGTCAGGCCCTGGTCCAGCAGCGCCGGCTGGCCGCCGCCGAAGCCGATGCGGATATGCCCCGCCTGACCGAAGAACTCGCCGGCCGCCACCGCCAGGCCATGCTCGGACCACAGCCAGGCGGCGAGCGCGCGGGTGTCGGCGACCCCGACCACCTTGGGAAAATACATGCAGCCCTTGGCCGGGAAGGCCCCGTCCAGCAGGCCGTCGGCGACCATCGCCGCGGTGCGCGCCTCCACCACCGGCCGGCCGGCCGCCAGCACCTCGCGCCAGTGGGCGTCGAAGGCGGCACGGTCCTCCAGCACCAGGGCGGCGATGGCGTGGGTCAGCTTGGAGACGCCCAGGTCGCCCTGCGGGGTGGCCGCATGCACGCGGGCGATGATCTCCGGCGCGGCGACCGCCCAGCCGCACTTCAGCGCGAACAGGCCCTGCACCTTGGTCAGGCTGCCGACGCTGATGAACTCCGGTCCGTACTGCACGGCCGAGACGCCTTCGCCCACGAAGTCGGCATAGGCCTCGTCCACCAGCACCGCCACGCCGGCCTTGCGGGCGACCGCGCCCAGCGCCTGCAGCGTCGCCGGGTCGAGAACGGCGCCGGTGGGATTGTGCAGCTGGGTCAGGACGATCAGGCGGGTGTTGGGCCGGATCAGCCGGGCGACCTCGTCGGGATCGACCGCGTAGTCGGGCGCCCGGCGCGGAATGGCGCCGATCGTCGCGCCGGCGTCGCGCGCCAGGGTCGGCAGCAGGTCGAAGCAGGGGTCCTCGATCAGCACATGGTCGCCCGGCGCGACCAGGGCCTTCAGGATCAGGCCAAGCGCGCTGGTGGCGCCGGTCGTCCCGATCACCTGGCCGGGCGCCACGCCATAGCGGGTGGCTACCGCGGCCACGGCGAAGCGGTTGCCCTCGGCGAACACGCTCTCGTAGCGGTCGGTGATCCCGCCGTCGAAGGCGCGCCGGACCACGCCGGCCAACAGGTCGGTGGGCTCGCGGATGGTGGAATCGAACAGCACCGCGGCGTCGGGCGCGGTGGCGGCGGCCTTCATGGTGGTCCGCACCCAGTGCGAATAGCTGTCGTCGCCGGCGATAGCGGCAGGCGCGCCAGAGTCTGGATCGCGACCCTCCGCCGCGCGCGGGAAATTCAAGCTGTCGCCCCTAACTGATCGCCAGGGGCCCGCCTGCCATGCAAGGCCCCGATCTCGGAAGCAATCCTATCCGCCAGGGATGGTTTTTCTTGCCTTTGTGCTGCTTCTCGGCCTCGGATGACGCATCCGCTATGCAGCATTTTCCAAGCCTGGACATAAGATATGCCGGTCACGCTGGACGCCATCGACATCAAGATACTCGACCTGATGCAGCGCGACGCCTCGCTCTCCACGGCCGAGCTGGCCGAGCGCGTGGGCCTGTCGCAATCGCCCTGCTGGCGGCGCATCCAGCGGCTGCGCGAGGAGGGTTTCATCAAGGCGGTGGTGGCCATCGTCGACCCGCAGAAGCTCGGCTTTCACATGCAGATCTTCGCCCAGGTGAAGATGACCACGCTCACCGAGGACGAGCGCGCGGCCTTCCACAAGGCGATCCTCAACATCCCCGAAATCCTCGAGTGCTGGACCGTCTTCGGAGAGATGGACGCCCTTTTGAAGGTGCTGGCGCCGGACGTGACCTGGTATCAAGACTTCATCTTCAACGTGATCCTCAAGCTGCCGGGCGTGGTCGACGTGCGCTCGATCGTGACGCTCACGGAATCCAAGAGCACCACCGCCATTCCGCTGCGGGCGCGGCAATTCCGCTGAGCATCGCGCATGGCTGATGCGCGGTGGGGCGCGAAACCTGGATATTCGATCCACGCCGCCAAGCGCCGTTTCGGAACTAAGCAAGGATAATTCCGGCCCTGCGCGCTAGCATCTCAGCGGGGGCGCGAGAGCGCGGAGCGGCCAAGGACATTCGATGAGCTTCACCCGACGCGCGCTGGTCACCGCGGCCGCGGCCGCGCCGGTGATCGCCTCCGCCGCCAAGGCCGCCGCGGTCACGCCGTCGCTGCCGGCCAAGGCCGCCTTCGCCAGGATGCCCTACGTCTATCTGGACTCCGGCTCGACGCATCCGATGCCGCTCGCCGCGCGCACCGCCCTGGAAGAATACCTGCGCTACAAGACCCGCGACGGCACGACACCCGGCTACGACATGGACAGGAAGGAAGCCGCGGTGATGCGGCGCTTCGCGGCGCTGGTCGGCGCCGACCCCAGCGAACTCTGCTTCATCCAGTCGACCACCATGGGCGAGAACCTGGTGCTGAAGGCGATGGGCTACCCGCAGGCCGGCGGGCGCATCGTCACCGACGCCGCCCACTTCTTCGGCTCGTTCTACACCTATGGCGAGCTCGGCAAGCTGGGCGTCGATGTGGCCACCGTGCCCTTCACCAAGGAAGGCGCCATCGACTACGGCCATATGGCCGCCGCCGTGAACGACAAGACCAGGCTGGTGGCGATCAGCGCCGTCTCCACCGCCAACGGCTTCGAGCATGACCTGAAAAAGGTCTGCGACATCGCCCACGCCCACGGCGCCTACGTCTATGTCGACATGGTCCACGCCTGCGGCTCGACGCCCATCGACCTGCGGGCCAGCGGCGTCGATTTCGCCGCCTCGTCTTCCTACAAGTGGCTGATGGGCGATTTCGGCCTGGGCTTCCTCTACGTGCGCAAGGAGGTGCAGGACAAATTCCCCAGGCCCTGGTGGGGCTATCACCAGGTGGGCGGCCACTTCACCACCCACGTCTATCCCTTCGACACCCCGGGGCCGCAGGACGCGACCTACGGCTACGATCCCGGCGCCACCGGGCGGTTCGCCATGGGCACCACCTCCTGGACCGGCGCGGTGCAGCTCGACTCCTCGCTGGGCTTCATCGAGGCCCTGACCGTCCCGGCGATCCAGGCCTACCGGCAGCCGATGATGGACGCGGTGCAGACCGAGCTACGCCGGCGCGGCTATGAGCCGATGACGCCGATGGGCACGCGCACGCCGCTGGTCGCCTTCGCGCTGAAGGACGCGCGCAAGAAGCTGCCGGCCCTGCTCGACAAGGCCAATGTGAAGATCACCGTCTCGCAGCACCGCTTCCGTGCCTCGATGTCGGTGTTCAACGACATGAACGACGTGGACAAACTGCTGGCCGCCCTGCCCGCGAGCCCGCCGGCCTAAGGCCAGCGCCAAAGATTCCCATCTGAAAATTTGACTTCCGGCCGCGACCTATGTTCTTCTTTTGTTCGTGTCACAGCAAGCGGAAAGACGGGCCCGGGCGGAGGCCATGCTGGGCGAGCTCGCCGAGCTTTCGCTGATGGTCGCCAAGGACCTCGCCGTACGCGTGCGCGAAACCGAGGACCCCGACCAGGCCGTGGCGCTGGCCGCCGCCTTCCAGAAGATGTCGCGCGTGGTGCGGCTGACCCTGGCGCTTGACGCCAAGCTGGAGCGCGACGCCGCGCGCGCGGCCCGTGAGGCCGAAAAAGCCGCGGTGGAAGCCGAAGCCGCGCGGCCGCGCCCGATACGCCAGGACCCGGAGCCTCCGCGTCCGGCCCCGCACCCCGTCGAGATCCGCAAGGATCGCGTGCGCGGCCTGCTCAACCGCCTGATCTGGAACGAGTCCGAAGGTGAGCAGGAAGACTATGAGGTCCTGCTGGAGGACCTGGACGCCCGCCTCGACGAGGCGGCCGCCCACCCCGGCTTCGAGGCGATGCCCATCGAGACCATCGCCCGGCGCATCGCCGCCGACATGGGCCTCTCCGGCGATTTCACCCTCAGCCTTTGCGAAGCGCCCCCGTCCGCGTCCGCGTCGCGGCCCCAGCCCACGGATAGTGGCTAGGGCTTGCCGCCCCCCAGCACGAACGCCCGCACCGCCTCATCGAAGCGCTTGAGGTTCGCCTCGCCGGCATAGACCCCGTGCGGGCCGGGGAAATAGTTGGCGTCGAGCTGGGCGGGCGGCACGCCCACCTGATCCAGCGTGTAGTGCGCCCCATAGGCCGGCGTGGTCAGGTCATAATAGCCGCCCGCCCAGAACAGCCGCATCTTCGGGTCGGCCCGCATGGCCGCGGCCAGGGCTTCGAAGTCGTTGGAGCGGCTCTCATAGTTCCAATGGATATTCACCGTGAAATTCACCCCGATGTAGGGGTCGGTGTCCGGGAACTTCAGGTCCTTGGTGATATAGGCGCCCACCGCCGGGCTCGGCACCGCGCCGATCTTGTCAGGCGTCAGCGGCGGCGCGCCGGGCGGCCCCTTCGGCTGCACGCCCAGCGCCGGGTCGTCGATGCCGCCGTCGGCGCCGGGCAGTAGCGGCCCGGTGACGGTCACGTCCAGCAGGCCGGTGCGCAGGCCTTTGTCCTTCAACAGGTTGAACATGTACTCGTTCTTGGAGATCCGCAGATCGTCCTTCTCGATCAGCGCCACCGGCAGGCCGATCAGCGAGGCCATGCGCACCGCGATCCGATGCTTTTCCGCCGCCGGCAAGCTGGAGCCCTCGATCAGCGCGGTGACATAGTCGGTGCGCGCGAAGTTCAGCGCCTCGTTGAACACCTGCTCGACGCTGCGCCCCTTGCGATCGATCTTCTGGTGATACCAGGCGCCCGCCGCCATGGTCGGGAGCGAGGCGACGTATGGCATCTCGCGCCCCGGGATATTGGCCGCCAGCGCCACCAGCAGCACGCCATTGAACGGCAGGTCCTTGCCGTTCTTGACGATCGCCGCAGCCCGGTTGGTGCCGTAGCTTTCGCCCAGCATATAGCGGGGCGAGGCTTCGCGGTGATGCTCTTTCAGCCAGTCGGCGATGATCCCCTTCACCTCCAGCGCGTCGCCCGTGACGCTGTAGTAGGCCTTGGCGTCGACGCCCGGCAGCGGCCGGGAAAAGCCTGTGCCGACCGGATCGATGAACACCAGGTCGACGGCGTCCAGCGGGCTGTGCGGGTTCTCGTGGAAGCCGGTCATGGCGCTCGACGCCAGGTCGCCTTCGTTGCGCAGCATCGGCCCCAGCGCCTGGGTATGGGTGGGCGAGGACGACGCGCCCGGCCCGCCGTTGAAGCAGAACAGCACCGGCCGCTTCGACGGATCGGCCACCCCGTCGCGGACATAGGCGATGGTCACCACCGAGGCGGTGGGCGCCCCCTTGGCGTCGTGCAGGAAGGTCTCGGCGACGGTGGCCGTGTAGTTGACCGTCTGGCCGTTGAAGTGGCCCACGTGCTGGGTCACAGCGACCCGCGGCGCAGGCGTCGGCGTCTGGGCCGCGGCGGCCTGCGCGATCGCCAGGACAGCCAACGGCGCGACCAGCGCGGCAAGGGACTTCATCGGCGGCAAGGCGATCTCTCCAGGCTCTCAGAAACGGCAGGCGGCGTCGGCGATTCTGCGATCGCGCACCCAGTGGTAGGCGGGCGCTGGCGCGCCCCGCGGCAGGTAGGTGACCGTGGTCTCCGCGCCCGCCCGGCGAAGCGTCAGCGTCATGGGCAGCGTCTCGTCATCGCGCACCTTGTTCACGTCGCTGGCGCTGACGATCACGTCGCCGTCGCGCACCCCGGCCTTGGCGGCGGCCGACCCCGGCTGCAGGTCGCGCACGACGCGGTCGTCGTTCAGCGAGGCCCGCGCAAAGCCCAGTTCGAACGGCAGGGCCGTCCCCTTCACCACCGAGAAGCAGGGCGCGAAGCGGTTGGCCGGCAGGACCAGCAGGTCGCCCGCCACCATGGCGTCGTAGTCGTGCTTGGCCTGCGCTGGCCCGATCTGCGCGCCCACCAGGGACAGCCACTGCGGGATGCCATAGGGCTCGCCCTTCACCTGCCGGCGGCGCAGCTCCTTGACGATGTCGTCCAGGCTGTGGCGGCCCTGGGTCTTGGCGCGGATCGCCGCGTCGGTGCGGGCGAGGTAGAGGATGCCGCGGCCATAGGGCACCGTCTGGGCCACCGGATCGGTCCAGAAGATCTTGGCGGCCTCGGGGTTGCTCAGCGCCCGATAGGGGTTGGTGTAGTAGGCCCGCGCCTTGTCGTTCAGCGCCTTCAACAGTTGGTCGGTGGTCAGCGCGCCGGCCCGATAGGACAGCAGCAGCGAATAGTATTCGGCGGTCCCTTCGGTGTACCAGGCGATGTCCCCATGCTCGCCCTGCAGCGAGGGCCAGTTGTGGGTCATCTCGTGGGCGATCAGGCCCTGCAGGCTGTCCAGCGTCGGCTTGGCGGCCGGCTGGTAGCCGAACATGAAGGAGTGGGCGAGCGAGGTGCCGCCAGTCCCGGCGTAGGGGTTCTGGCGCATGAAGACCCGGTAGCTCGCGTCCGCATCGCCGAAGAAGCCGGACATCACCGCATAGAGCTTGTGAACCCGGCCGGCGAGCGCGGCCATGTCGAAGGGCGTCTCGCCGAACCAGTAGACGGCGAACTTGTCGTGGCCGGTGGCCGGATAGGTGTGGAAGGCGCCGGCCGCGTAGTAGCTGAAGGCCAGCAGGTCGGAGGGCGCGACGGTGTCCACGTCGCCGTCGCCCAGCGACCACGCCCCGCCGGAACCGGCGGGCGCCTCGGCGAGGTCCCAATGCAGATGCACGCGCCAGGGCCCAGGCGCGACCGGCGTCACCACGAAGCCAACGCCCGCGCCGGCGAAACCGCCCGGCTGAGCGCGCAGGTCGAACAAGGGGCCGTTGTTGGTGGCCGCCGTCACCGGCCTGGGCGGGGCGCGATAGCTCACCGTCACATCGCCGACGGTGGCGCGCTTGACGCTCCAGCGGCGGTAGACGCCCTGCGGGGTCGGCGGCTCGTCGGACTGGCTGAGCTCCAGCGGCCCCTGGTCGTCGCGAGCGGTGAGCGCATCTCCATCCAGCCGGATGGTCGGGATGCCCACCAGCTTCAGCGGCAGGTGGACGAGGCCCGCGCCCGCCGCCAGGTTCGGCTTTTCCAGCGTCATGCGCACGCCGACGTAGCCGTCGGTCGGCGCCACGTGGGGCGTCAGGGTGAGCCCCAGGCGGGGCGGCTCGGCGGCGCGCGCTCCGGCGGCGCAGACGGCCAGCGCCAGGGCGGCCGCCAGCCTGCGGACCCAGGCGGTCAAGGCGCGCTCGCCCCCTTGATGAAGTCCGCCAGGTCCTTCGACAGTTGCAGCCGCGTCGATTGCACCCGGTACATCATGTGACCGCCTTCGTAGCAGTGGTCGGCGAAGCGGGCCGACAGCGCCGGCTCCAGCTTGCCGGTCATCTTCTCGTTGCCCTCGCACATGTTCAGGCTGTCGTAGCGGCCGGCGGCGACGAACACCTTCAGCGCCGGGTCCTGGCGCATGGCGTTCTGCAGCCAGGGCTGCGAAGCCGGCGGCCCGCCGCCGGCGTTCATGTGCGCCATCATCTCTGGCGTGATGGTGGTGTGGTTGTAGTCCCAGCGGCTGCCGGTGGAGCGCGCGGCCGGCCCCGGCGTCGGCATGTAGCCGCTCTCCAGGTCCACGTAGTTGAGGTCGGTGCGATAGCCGAGCTCGTCCCGCAGATAGCTCATGATCGCGGCCTTGTAGCCGGGCGCTTCATGCTCCGGCCCGAAGATGCGCATGTCGTAGGTGTTCAGGGTCTTGGATTTGTCGCCGCCGAAGAAGCCATGCAGGTAGGCGCGGTTGGAGACCACCAGGGTCTTGCGGTCGACCATCGAGGCCGGAATGCCGGTGAAACGGGCCAGGTCGTCCGCGATCTTCTCCCGCTCGGCGTCGGAGAGTTGGGCGACCCTGGCGAGCGCCGGCATGTAGGTGTCGGCGACCCAGGTATCGACCGCCTTCAGGGTCGCGGCGCGGTCGGCCATCAGGTCAGGCGCCAGGCGTTTATAGTAGAAGGCCGTCGCCGTGCGGGCGGGGATGTAATAGGCGTCCTGGAACTCGAACGGCATCAGCGAGCCCGGCACGCCGCCGGAAAGCAGCATGGCGCCGGAGACCTTGATCCCGCGCTTTTCCAGCAGCTCGGTCGCCCCGTTCACCCGCCAGGTGCCGTAGCTCTCGCCGAACAGGAACAGCGGCTGCTTCTCGGCGGCGAACTTCACCCGCCAGGCGCGGATGAACTCGGCGGTCGCGGCGAAGTCGCCCAGCGTCGAGAGGAATTCCTTGGCGTCGTCCGGCTTCGCCGGCCGGCTGAAGCCGGTCTCCACCGGGTCCATGAACACCAGGTCGGAGGTGTAGAGCAGGCTCTCGGCGTTATCGACGAACCTCGCGCCCTCGATCCGCCGAGGGCCCAGGAGCTCGGTCTGCACCAGCACCGCCGGCGCGGTCGGCCCGCCGTTCCAGGCGAAGGTCAGCGGCCGGGGCTTCGCGCCCGGCGGCGGCTTGACGACGTAGGCGGTGAAGAAGATGTGGCCCCGCACCTCGCCGGTCTCGGCGTTGCGGATCGGGATGCGCCCGACCCGCGTCTCATAGGCCAGGGCCCCACGCGGCGTGGTGATCTTGTGTTGCGTGACCACCACCGGCTCGTCGCCGGCGACCAGGGGTTGATAGGTCGCCGAATGGGCGCCAGAGGCCGCCATCACGGCCAAGACCGCCGACACCGCCAGTGACGCGCTTAGTTTCATCGCCAATTCCGCCCCCACTTTCGGGAAAGCCTATCGCGGACTTCGCGCATTTTCTTCGCAAAACCGCCGCCTCGGGACGGTAGGGCGCATAGTTCATGCGCCCAGGCGCCGCGGCGATGGCGGATGGCGGACAGCGGCGCCCTCGCCTAGTCTGCGTCCGAGCCGCCCAGTAGCCGGAAGCGCCGCGCGTGAGTGAGACCCTCGAGAAACCGAACCCGCGCCGCGGCCCGCACGCGGTGCGCCGGGAATCCACCCGGCTGAAGCTGATGGAAGCCGGCGTCCGCTGCCTCAACACCGTCGGTTATGCGGAAACCAGCACGGTGCGGGTGGCCGCCGAGGCCGGCGTGGCGCGGGGTTCGCTGCTCCACCAGTTCCCCACCAAGGTGGACCTGATCCTGGCGGTGGCCTCGTACGCGGCCCTGGCGCAGGGCGCCTTCATTCGCGAAGCCCTGGGCAAGCTGGCGCCCGGCCGCGAGCGGTTCATGGGCTCCATCGACGCCACCTGGGGTTCGCTGCAGACGCCGGAGGGCCGCGCGCTGCTGCAGATCATCGTCGCCACCCATCACGACCCCGACCTGGCCGCGCAGATCGCCGACTTCGCCCGCCGGTTCGACGAGGGTTTGAGCCGCGGCGCCCGGCGGCTGGCCGACGCCGCCGGCCTGACGACCGACGAGGGCGAAGCGCTGGAGGAGCGCCGCTTCGTGCTGGCCACCCTGCGGGGGCTGGCGCTGGAGATGATGATGCATCAGTCGGCCGGTTCGCCCGACGCCATCCTCGAGCGGCTGCGGGCCTCGCGCCTGCGGTTCTACGAAAGCCACCTGAAGGCCCCGCAGACCTAGGCCTCGCCCCGAACCCTGCCGGACCCGCGCCGCAATCCTGAACGCAACGTCGGGAACCCCACACGGCGGAGCCTGTTTAGCTCTCGGATAGACCTTCGGCGCCAGCCGCCGGTTTTTCGTGTCGGGGACGCGCCGTGGTCGATCAGCCAGCCCAAGACGAGACGCCCGCCAACGCCGGCGACGACAAGCCGAGGGGCCAAGGCCAGGGCGGCGACGGCAAATCCGCTGGCGGCAGCGACGGCGGCAAGGGCGGTAAGCCGCCCAAGAAGAAACCCAACCCGCTGAAGAATCCCAA
>DATAUR010000019.1:0-13367 GCA_036268175.1 Phenylobacterium sp.
AGAGATCGTGACGTTGTAGTCCTTGCTGGTCGTGCCGAGCTGGGCGGTCCAGCTATTGTCGCGGCGGTTCTTCTTGAACCTCAAGGTCGGGTTCGCCTTCATCAGGTTGTCCAGGTTGCCGCCACGCACCAGCGGCACGCAGATCTTTTCGACAATTTGCAGGAGCTCGGCGCCGTCGCCGGTGGTCGGCACGGTCGGCGGCGGCGGGGCCGCCTCCGCGGCCGGCGCTGCGGGCGCTGCGGGCGCGGCCGGCTGGGCGGTGGTGTCCGGCGTGCCCGTCGCCGGCGCGGTGGTCGAAGGCGGCGTCGCGGCCGGGGCGGCGGTGGTCGAAGGCGGCGTCTCCGCCGGAGCCGCGGTGGCGGGCGCGGGCGGCGGGGTCTGCGCCGCCGGAGCCGGCTGCGTCGCGGGTGTGGCGGGCGTCTGGGCCTGGGCCACGGACACGAGCGCCGTGGCGGCGAACAAGCTGGCGAGGACGATGCGCATCGAAACAGTTTCCCTGGCTTTGCAGCGGGTCATAAAACGGGACCAGACCGTTGGAAGCAAGACCCGCCCACCGCTAATTTACAACTATAATTCAGACAGCTTCAATCGCATGCTCGGCCAGCACCGTGAAGCCGTCCGGCGTGACGTCCGCGAAGCCGCCGCGCACCTCGAAAACCGTGATCGCGCCGCCGTTGTGCACCCGCACCGGACCTTCCTTCAACGCGGTCATGAACGGCGCGTGGCCGGCCAGGACGCCGAAGTCGCCCTCGGAGCCCGGCGCATCGACCTGGTCCACCAGGCCGGAGAACAGCTCGCGCTCCGGGGAGACCAGGGAAAAGTGCAGCTTCTCGGCCATATCGGTCCCTTACGCTTCCGAGGCCATCTGTTCAGCCTTGCGCACCGCGTCCTCGATGGCGCCGACGTTGTAGAAGGCGGCCTCCGGCAGATGGTCGTACTCGCCGTCCACCACCGCCTTAAAGGAGCGGATGGTGTCTTCCAGGCTGACCAGCACGCCAGGGGTGTTGGTGAACTGTTCCGCTACGTGGAACGGCTGGCTGAGGAACTTGGAGATCTTGCGGGCGCGGGCGACGGTCAGCTTGTCCTCTTCCGACAGCTCGTCCATGCCCAGGATCGCGATGATGTCCTTCAGGGCCTTGTAGGCCTGCAGGGTCTCCTGCACGCGGCGGGCGACGGTGTAGTGCTCCTCGCCGATCACCAGCGGGTCCATGATCCGGCTGGTCGAGTCCAGCGGGTCGACGGCCGGGAAGATCGCCTGGGCGGCGATGTCGCGGCTGAGCACCGTGGTGGCGTCCAGGTGGGCGAAGGAGGTGGCCGGCGCCGGGTCGGTCATGTCGTCGGCGGGCACGTAGATCGCCTGCACCGAGGTGATCGAACCCTTGTTGGTGGAGGTGATACGCTCCTGCAGGTTGCCCATCTCGGTGGCCAGCGTCGGCTGATAGCCCACGGCGGACGGGATGCGGCCCAGCAGCGCCGACACTTCCGCGCCGGCTTGGGTGAAGCGGAAGATGTTGTCCACGAACAGCAGCACGTCCTTGCCTTCCTGGTCGCGGAAGTACTCGGCTTGCGCCAGGCCGGTCAGCGCCACGCGCGCGCGGGCGCCCGGAGGCTCGTTCATCTGGCCGTAGACCAGGGCGCACTTGGAGCCTTCCGTGGAGCCGCCGTGCTCCTTCGGGTCCATGTTCACCTTGGACTCGATCATTTCGTAATAGAGGTCGTTGCCTTCGCGGGTCCGCTCGCCGACGCCGGCCAGCACGGAGTAGCCGCCGTAGGCCTTGGCGATGTTGTTGATCAGCTCCTGCATGGTCACGGTCTTGCCGACGCCCGCGCCGCCGAACAGGCCGATCTTGCCGCCCTTGGTGTAGGGGCAGAGCAGGTCGATCACCTTGATGCCGGTGACCAGCACCTCGGCCGAGGTCGACTGGTCGGCGAAGGACGGCGCCTCGCGGTGGATCGAGGAGGTGAAGGTGGTGGCGATCGGGCCGGCTTCGTCGATCGGGTCGCCGATGACGTTCATGATCCGGCCCAGGCAGGCGGGACCCACCGGCACGGTGATCGGCTTGCCGGTGTCGACCACCGGCTGGCCGCGGGTCAGGCCCTCGGTGGTGTCCATGGCGATGGCGCGCACGGTGTTCTCGCCCAGATGCTGGGCGACCTCGAACACCAGGCGGAAGGGCTGGCCGGTGCGCTGGTCGGTGTTGGTGGTCTCCAGCGCGCTCTGGATCGCCGGCAGATGGCCTTCGAATTCCACGTCGACCACGGCGCCGATGATCTGCACCAGGCGGCCGGTGGCGACGCCTTTCGCGGCGATGGCCGGCGTCTTGGCGGCGGCCTTGGCCGGGGCCTTCGGAGCCGCGGGCTTCTTCGCGGCGGCGGCGGCGGGCTTTTTGGCGGTGGTGGTAGCCATGGCTGTCTCTTTCGACTTTCGACTAGAGCGCTTCGGCGCCGGAGATGATCTCGATCAGCTCCTTGGTGATCTGCGCCTGGCGTGAGCGGTTGTACTGCAGGGTGAGGCTGGCGATCATATCGCCGGCGTTGCGGGTGGCGTTGTCCATCGCGGTCATCTGGGCCGCGTAGAAGCCCGCCTGATTCTCCAGCATGGCGGAGAAGATCTGGGTGGTGATGTTGCGGGGCAGCAGCTCCTCGAGGATCGTCTCCTCGTCGGGCTCGTACTCGTAGACGGCGCCCTTCAGGTCGATCGGCTCGGCGGCGGATTGCACCTCGGCCGGGATCAACTGGATGCCCGTGGCGGTCTGGGTGACCACCGATTTGAACTTCGAGAAGAACAGGGTGACGACGTCGACCTCGCCCGCCTCGAACAGTTCGCGCACCCGGGCCGAGACCTCCTCGGCGACAGCGAGCGAGGGATTGGCGCCGGCCTCGAAGGCGCCGACCGAGCGGTCCAGGCGCTTCAGCTGATCGCGCGCCTTGCGCCCGACGGTCAGGATGCGGACGTCCTTGCCCTCGTTCAGCAGGCGGGAAATCCGCTCCCGCGCCGCGCGGACGATGGAAGAGTTGAAGCCGCCGGCCAGGCCGCGGTCCGAGGTCGCCACCACGATCAGGTGGCGCCGGTCCGAGCCGGTGCCGACCAGCAGCTTGGGCGCGCCCTCGCCGGACACGCCCGCCGCCAGGTTGGCGATCACCGCGGCCATGCGCTCGGCATAGGGCCGCGCATTCTGAGCGGCGTCCTGGGACCGGCGCAGCTTGGCCGCCGCGACCATCTGCAGGGCTTTCGTGATCTTCTGCGTGGCTTTCACGCTTCCGATCCGATTGCGCATCTCCTTGAGGCTGGCCATTGCCTAGATCCTGATCCTCTGGGTCAGCTTAGGCGAAGGTCGAGGCGAAGGCGGCCAGCAAGGACTTCAGATCGTCCTCGACGTTCTTGATGTCCTTCTCGGTGCGGATCTTGTCCAGCAGGCCTTGATGCTTCGAATGCAGGTGCGCCAGCAGTTCCGTCTCGAAGCGGCGGACCGCGTTCACCGGCACGCCGTCGAGATAGCCGCGGGTGCCGGCGTAGACCACCGCCACCTGCTCCTCCACCGCCAGCGGCGAATACTGCGGTTGCTTCAGGAGCTCGGTCAGGCGTTCGCCGCGCGCCAGTTGGCGTTGCGTCGTGACGTCCAGGTCCGAGCCGAACTTCGCGAAGGCGGCCATTTCGCGGTACTGGGCGAGTTCGCCCTTGATCGGCCCGGCCGCGGTCTTCATCGCCTTGATCTGGGCGGACGAACCCACGCGGCTCACCGAGATGCCGACGTTCACCGCCGGGCGGATGCCCTGGAAGAACAGGTCGGTTTCCAGGAAGATCTGGCCGTCGGTGATGGAGATCACGTTGGTCGGGATATAGGCCGACACGTCGTTGGCCTGGGTCTCGATCAGCGGCAGCGCGGTCAGCGAGCCCGAGCCATTGTCCTCGTTGAGCTTGGCGGCCCGTTCCAAGAGGCGGCTATGCAGGTAGAAGACATCGCCCGGATAGGCTTCGCGGCCCGGCGGACGGCGCAGCAGGAGCGACATCTGACGATAGGCGACGGCCTGCTTGGACAGGTCGTCATAGATGATCACGGCATGCATGCCGTTGTCGCGGAACCACTCGCCCATGGCGCAGCCGGCGAAAGGCGCCAGGAACTGCAGCGGGGCGGGCTCCGACGCCGTCGCGGAGACCACGATGGTGTAGTCGAGCGCGCCGCGCTCCTCGAGGGTCTTGACGATCTGGGCGACGGTGGAGCGCTTCTGGCCGATGGCGACGTAGATGCAATAGAGCTTGGCGCTCTCGTCCGTCCCGGCGTTGATCGCCTTCTGATTCAGGATGGTGTCGATGGCGACGGCGGTCTTGCCGGTTTGCCGGTCGCCGATGATCAGCTCGCGCTGGCCGCGGCCCACCGGGATCAGGGTGTCGATGGCCTTGAGGCCCGTCTGCACCGGCTCATGCACCGACTTGCGCGGGATGATGCCTGGGGCCTTCACGTCCACCCGGCGGCGCTCGGCCACATTGGTCAGCGGGCCCTTGCCGTCGATCGGCTCGCCCAGCGGGTTGACCACGCGGCCCAGCAGGCCCTTACCCACCGGCACGTCGACGATCTCGCCCAGGCGACGGACTTCGTCGCCTTCCGAGATGGCGCGGTCTTCGCCGAAGATCACCACACCGACGTTGTCGCGCTCGAGGTTCAGGGCCATGCCCTTCACGCCGGCTTTGGGGAATTCGACCATCTCGCCGGCCTGGACGCTGTCGAGGCCGAACACGCGGGCGATGCCGTCGCCGACCGACAACACCTGGCCCACGTCGGAGACATCGGCTTCCTCGCCGAAGTTGGCGATTTGCGACTTGAGGATGGCCGAGATTTCGGCGGCGCGGATATCCATGGATCTTACGCTCTCTTGAGGGCGAATTTGAGGGAGTCGAGCTTCGACTTGAGCGAAGCGTCGAACAGACGGGAGCCGACCTGCACCTTGATCCCGCCCAGGATGGCGGGGTCGATGCGGGTCTCGATTTCAGGGTCCTTGCCCAGCGCCTGGCGCAGCGCTGCGGCGACGCCCTTGGACTGGGCGGGGCTGAGCGCCACGGCGGTGGTCACCTGGGCCGAGACGGCGCCGCGGGCCTTGGCCGACAGCGCCTCGTAGCCGGTGATCACCGAGGCCAGGATGTCAGCGCGGCCATTGGCGGCCAGCAGGCCCAGGAATTTCTGGGTGGTGGCGTTGAACTTCGCCTTCGCCGCGATGGCGGCCAGGCCCTTGCCCTTGGCCTCGGCGCTGAACGCCGGCGAGCCCACGAGCACCCGCAGGTCGCGGCTCTCCTTGAGCGCGGCCTTCAGGGATTTCAGGTCGGCCTCGACAGCCGCGACCTGCTTCTGGTCACTCGCCAGATCGAACAAGGCCCGCGCGTACCGGCCGCCCACATTCGATGCCTTTGAATCGTCCGCCACTTAAGTGTCCGCCCGGTGCGTCTAGGGAGCCGCCGCGGGGTTCACCGCTGCAGCCTTAAAGGCTTGAAAGCGCTTGGAAAAAGCACTTCGGTCCGAAAGGCCGGAAAGACCCCTGTCCCAAAGCCGCGCGCCTGATAGCACGCGACCTCCCGCGCCGCAACACAAGGGGGCGCCCCCAGCGCCCGCAAGCCCTCGACGAATAGTCACGGGGTTCGCGCGCTCAGGTCCGGAACGGCCTCAGGCGCGCCGGGCGCGCCGCGGTGCGTATCGCCGCAAAAGAAAAGGGCGCCGACCCGAAGGCCGGCGCCCTTGCAGTTGCAGAGCTCGACAACAGAGCTGCTGGGAGATCTAGAACGTGTGCGCCTACTTCTTGGCGACCTGCGAACTGCCGGCGGCCTGAGCCACCACCGAGGCGTTGCAGGCGCCCAGACGGGCGTCGTCCATGGCCTTTTCGCCGGTGTAGGCGACGACCGTGCCGAACTTGGCGGCGATGGTCTTGCAGGCCGAGGTCGAGAAGGTCATCGACATGGGGCTGTTGGCGACGCAGGTGTCGCCTTCGCAGTTGAACACCGCCTGGCCGGCGATGACCTTGGTGGCTTGGGTGACGGGTTGCGCCAGCTTGGCGACCACCGGATCGGCGGCGAAAGCGGGAGCGGCGGCAAGGGTGGCGACAGCCGCGCAGGCAGCCGCAAGGGTCAGGAGCTTCATAGGAGCCCTCCGGTTCGGGGAGTGGCGGCGCCCCTGCTCAAGGCGCCGGCCCGGATCGCCGCGTGGGATCGCTTCGGGTATCCCCACCCTTGGCGCACGTCGAACTGAGCATCGCTAAGATAACAGTGTTAAGATCGACCGCAACCGCTATTTTCGCAGGTTCGGTATGCGCTCCTGTAGAGCTGCGGCGACGGGCCGCGGCCACTATATGACGCGCCGCGCGAGCGGTCGGCGCCCTAAGGTTCGTCCACGAACCAACGAACCGCACGATCGGGGCCTAGCTGGGAAAGGCCCGCGCAGCGGGCGCCTTCAGCTAAGGAATGACCACGGAAAACACGGAAAGAGCACAGAAGGCGCCGCTGCGACTCCGTGCTCTTTCCGTGTTTTCCGTGGTTCCAAAATGACTGAGGCTCCGCTGTCGCGGAGCCTCGAAAGCCAGAACCCGTTCGTGTGGTTCGCGTGGTTCGGGGCGAATCCCTAGCCGCCGGCCGCCTTGATGGCCGCGTCGATCTCGTCGAGCGTGTGGTAGCCGGGCTCCAGGCTCTTGCCGTTGATCACGAAGGTCGGCGTCGAATTGACGTGGTCGTCGCGGTTGTGGTGCTCGACCCGGTCGTTCAGCGCCTGCATCGCCTTGTCGTCGGTGATGCACTTGTTGAAGGCGTCGTCGCTCATGCCCACCGACTTGGCGACGTTCAACAGCGTCTCGCGGGGCGCCTCGAAGGCCTGCTCCTGGCTGTTGAAGATCGCGTCGGTGACCGCGAAGTACTTGTCCTTGCCAGCGCAGCGGGCGAGCAGGAAGCCGGCGGAGGCCACCGCGATTTCCGGACCTTGGCCCACCAGCATCTCGCGGAACACGTAGTGGATCTTGTTGGTGTCGATGTATTTCGCCTTGAAGGCCGGATAGACCTCCTTCTGCCACTTGGCGCAGACCGGGCAGCCGACGGAGGCGTATTCCACCACCGTGACCTTGGCCTTGGGATTGCCCTGGTCCATGTCGTCCTGGGTGAGCGCCGCGCCGCCACCGCCGCTCTTCGAACAGGCCGTCGCGCCGAACATCACCAGCGCCATCATCAGCGCCACCCGCATCCGCAACATGGTAAGACTTCCCTCCAGGGCGCGCCGGCCCGATCGCTTAAGGCTCGGCGCGGAATGTGACGTAAGCTTGGCCTCAAAGAAAGCGGCGAGGCGACTTCGCAAGCGCCTCTCAAACCCCGTCGTTCACATCTCGTCAATCTTGTCGCGTGCTTCTCTGCGCTAAGCTATGGGTCGCGCGCTGGGCGGCCCTAAAAGAGCGTCGCAGGACCGTAGGACGACGAGCAGATGGCGAACGCACAGCCGCCGGCTGGTGGCCCAGGCGCCCCACGGCCGGGCCGCTCTCCCCTGCAGGCGGTGATTTACTGGACGCTGGTGGTCGGCGTCTGGGCGCTGATCTTCGTGGTCGCCTTCTTCGCCGTCTTCTCGGTGGACCTGCCCGACACCTCCAAGCTCTACGACGTCAAGCGCCAGCCCTCGATCTCCTACCTCGACCGGTCCGGCGGCCTAGTGGCGGTGCGCGGCAGCCAGTACGCCCCGCCCGTCGACCTCGACAAGCTGCCGCCCTATGTGCCGAAAGCCTTCGTGGCGATCGAGGACCGCTGGTTCTACTGGCACTTCGGCTTCAACCCTTGGGGCATCGTCCGCAGCCAGATCTACGACTGGACCCACCATGGCGCGGGCCCCCTGCGCGGCGGCTCGACGATCACCCAGCAACTCGCCCGCAACCTGTTCCTGACGCCCAACCAGACCTATCGGCGCAAGGCCCAGGAGCTGATCCTGGCGATCTGGCTGGAGGCCAAGTTCTCCAAGAAGCAGATCCTCGAGCTGTACCTCAACAGGGTCTATTTCGGGGAAGGCGCCTATGGCATCGAGGCGGCCTCGCAGCGCTATTTCGGCATCCCCGCCGCCCAGCTCACCCTGAGCGAGAGCGCCATGCTGGCCGGGCTGATGAAGGGCCCCTCGCGCTATTCGCCGATGGCCGACACCGCCCGCGCCGAGCGCCGCGCCACCATCGTGCTGGACGAAATGGTCCGCACGCACGCGATCACCGCCCAGCAGGCGCAGGACGCCATCAACTCCGGCCCCATCCGGGTCAATCCGGTGCTGGCCAACCAACGCGCCCAATACTTCACCGACTGGGTGGACGATCAGGTCCGCCGCCTGGTGGGCCAGCCCACCGAGGACCTGGTGGTGGAGACCACGCTGGACCTCCCGCTGCAGACCTCCGCCGAACAGTCGGTGCAGGCCGGCGTGGCGGGCGCCCAGGCGCAAGGGGTGAAACAGGCGGCCCTGGTGTCGCTGGACAGCGAGGGCCGGGTGCGCGCCTACGTCGGCGGCGTCAACTACCTGCAGAGCCAGTTCGACCGGGTGACCACGGCCAGGCGCCAGGCCGGCTCGGCCTTCAAGCCCTTCGTCTACCTGACCGCCATGGAGGCCGGCCGCACGCCGGACACCCCGGTGGTCGACGAGCCGATCACCATCGGCGATTGGACGCCGCGCAACTACACCGGCAAGTACCTGGGCCCGATCACACTGGAGATCGCGCTCAAGGAGTCGATCAACACCGTGGCCGCGCGCCTGGCCAATGAGGTGGGAACCGCCAACGTCGCCAACACCGCCCACCGGCTGGGCATCGTCTCGCCGATCCAGCTCAGCCCCTCCATGGCGCTGGGCGCGGTGGAGGTGAGCCCGCTGGAGATGGCCCAGGCCTATGCGCCCTTCTCCAACGGCGGGATGTTCGCCAGGGCCTATGGCATCGAGCGCATCCGCACGGCGTCCGGCCGGGTGCTCTACGACCACAACGTCGGCGGCGACCCGCGCCGCACGGTAATCGGCCAGCCAGCGCTCTCCTACATGATCCGCATGATGCGCCAGGTGGTCGCGTCGGGCACCGGCACGCGCGCCAACGTTCCGGGCTACGACCTGGCCGGCAAGACCGGCACCACCAGCGATTACCGCGACGCCTGGTTCATCGGCTACACCGGCGGCTTCGTCACCGCGGTCTGGGTCGGCAAGGACGACAACACGCCGATGCGGAGGGTGACCGGCGGCGGCGCCCCGGCCGCCATCTGGCACGACTACATGACCCAGGCCCTGCCCCGGCTCGCCGTCCAGCCGATCCCCGGCGGCGACGCCCCGCCACCGCCAGACGAGCCCTCCGATGCCATCGGCCAGATCATCAACGGCGTGCAGGACCTGCTGCATGGCGACCACGAGGCCGACCCGCAGCCCGCGTCGCCCCGCCCTTCACCGGACGAGGCCCCGCACTAGCTACCGCCCAAACGCGTGCAGCCTCGCGCCCTCGGCGCGCAGCCAGGCGCGGTGGCGTTTGGGGTCGCCGATCAGCGCGCGGACGTGGGCCCAGAAGCGGGGGCCGTGGTTCAGCTCCAGCAGGTGGGCGCATTCGTGGGCGGCCACATAGTCGGCGACCTCGAAGGGCGCGAGCGCCAGGCGCCAGCTATAGCGGATCGAGGCGGACGCCCCGCGCATCGCCGGCCGGCAGGAGCCCCAACGGCCCTTGGCGTCGGCGACGGTGACCTTCGGCGCGTCCACGCCGAGCATGGCGGCATAGACCTCCGTACGCTCGGACAGCACCGCGAACGCCCGCTTCTTGAGCATCAGGATCACCGCGCGAGCATAGCCCTCATTCTCACCCATGGCGCTGATGCGGGCCGGTTCACCTTCCGCGGCGGACAGCCACTTGGCGCGGCCTGTCCCGGCCTCCAGGCGCACCGGCTCGCCGAACACGGTGAGCGTCATTCCCGGGTGGATCGGGGTGGCGTCGGGGAGCTCGGCCATCCGCTCGGCGATCCAGCCGGCGCGCTCGCGGGCGAAGGCGGCGGCCTCGGGCAGCCGGCGGGGCGAGGGCGCGGTGGCGACGATCTCGCGCCGGGTCCGGTCCAGCCGCAGCGAGACACGCCGCGCGCGACGGTTGACCTTCAGGGTGACGGCCGTCCCGGCCACCTCCAGCCGGTCGCCGTCGGCGAACGCGCGGCCGAAGAGACTCATGTGGTCTAAGGTAGGCGGCTTCGGCCCCTAGCGGGAGAGGCTAGGCGGCCTTGATGCGCTTGGATGCCGGCGCGTTGGCCGGTTCGCGCGACAGCGTCTTTTCCGCCTCCCAGATCACGCCGCGCACCCGCGGGTAGATCTCGTCGCGGAACCGCGCGCCATTGAACACGCCGTAGTGGCCGACCTTGGGCTGGACGTAGTCCTGCTTCAGCTCCGCCGGCAGGCCGGTGCAGAGATCGTGCGCCGCCTGGGTCTGGCCGATGCCGGAGATGTCGTCGTTCTCGCCCTCGACGGTGAGCAGGCGGATGTCGGTGATCAGCTGCGGCCGCACCAGGCGCCCGCGATGCTCCAGCTCGCCCTTGGGCAGCAGGTAGCGCTGGAACACCACATCGACGGTCTGCAGGTAGAACTCCTCGGTCATATCCAGGACCGAGAGATATTCGTCGTAGAACTTGAGATGCTGTTCGGCGCCGTCGCCGTCGCCATCCATCAGCTGGCGCAGGTAGCGCAGGTGCGCCTCCTGGTGCTTCTCGGCGTTCATCGACATGAAGCTGGCGAGCTGGACGAAGCCCGGATAGACGCGCCGACCCATGCCCGGATAGGGCGGCGGCACGGTGTCGATCATGTGCGACTGGAACCAGGTGAAGGGCCGCTCCTCGGCCAGCCGGTTGGTCACGGTGGGCGAGAGGCGCGCGTCGATCGGCGAGCCCATGAAGGTCATCGAGCCTGGGCGGCAGTCCTCGCCGTCCTCGGCCATCAGGGCGGCGGCGGCCAGCACCGGCGGGCCCGGCTGGCAGACGGCGACCACGTGCGGGCGCGGGCCCAGCACGCGCAGCATCTCGCGGATGTGGTCGATGTAGTCGTGGAAGTCGAAGCGGCCCTGCATCACCGGCACGTCGCGGGCGTTGGTCCACTCCGTGATGTAGACCTCGTGGTCCTGCAGAAAGGCCTCCACCGTGCCGCGCAGCAGGGTGGCGTAGTGGCCTGAGAGCGGGGCGGCGATCAGCACCGCCGGCTCGCGGCTGCGGCGCCCGGCGCGGCGCATGTCGGCCATGTCGCGGGCAAAGTGGGTGAGCTTGCACCAGGGGCTCGACCAGACCTCGGCGATGCGCACCCGCACCGGCTGGCCGTCGATCTCCACGCTGTCGATGCCCCACGCCGGCTTGCCATACCGGCGGGTGAGGTTCGCGAACAGGTCGGCGTTGGCGTAGAGCCGGCGGCCGAGCTCGGAATCCTTGGCCGGATTGAGCGGCGAGGACCAGAAATCGCGAGTCATCCGCGCGGCGGCCCGGAACGGCGAGGCGGCGTAGAAGCCGGCTTCATAGAGGGAGTAGAGCATGCCCCATCCTTTGTGCGCCGCAACATAACACCTGAACCGTTAATGCGGTCCATACCCAACTTCCCAAACCGTCGTTCCGCCTGGGGAAAGTGGGAAAGCCCGTGCCCTAGATCGCGCAGGATTGGGCGTGCGGGCCCTGTTGCATCGCCGAAGCGATCTGACCGGCCATCTGCTGCGGCGTTTCGCCGTAGGGAATCACGCAGACGAAGCCGCCGGTAGGGCTCATCAGATAGGTGATGGTCGAGTGGTTGACTTGGTAGTCCGGCCCATCGCCGGCCTTCTGGTAGAAGACGTGATAGGCCTTGGCGATGCCGGCCACCTGGGCCGGCGTGCCGGTCAAGCCAATGGTGCGGCGCGGAAAGGCCGAGTTGGACAGGTAGTTGGCCATCACCTTGGGCGTGTCCCGCCCGGGATCGACCGAGACGAACACCGTCTGGAAGTCGTCGGCCTTGGGCCCCAGCAGCTTTTGGGTCTGGCCTAGGGCCAGCAGCGTGGTCGGGCAGGCTTCCGGGCAATAGGTGAAGCCGAAGAACACCGCGCTCCACTTGTGCTTCAGCAGCGAGGCGTCGGCCGGCGCGCCCTTCTGGTCGATCAGGTGGAACGGCCCGCCGATGGCGGCGGTTTGCTGGCCGCTGCCCAGGACGCCGCGCTTCACCGCCAGGCCGGTGATCGCGGCGAAGGCCAAGGCGAGGATGGCGAGAATGCTCCAGACGGTTCGACTCATGAGGCGCTCCTGTCCCTCTCTGCTTTCCCGGTCTTGTGGCGGTTCTTTGGCCACGGAGCCGCTTTCGGGCTCGTCATGACCGTCAGGGCGCGCGATCCTCGCCCGGCCATGGCTAGACCCACGACGCCTGTCGCGCCTTCCGCCCGTTCCGCGGTGACGCAGTCCGGTCTCGATAGGGCCGGCGCCGGCGCCATGCAAGCCGGAGAGGCCGACCCCGCCGAGGGCAGCGTTCCGCAAGACTGGGCGGAAGGCGCCGTCCACCGCGGGCGCCTGCGGGTCCGCAACCTGGTCACCCTGCGCTGGCTGGTGGTGTCGGGCGAGGCGGTGCTGTTGCTGGTGGCCATGGCCATGGGGCTCGCCGCCCCCTACGCGCTGTGCTTCGCGGTGGTGGGCGCGGCCGCCTGGGTGAACCTGCTGACCGGGGTCGCCTCGCCCGGCCAGCGGGTGTTCGGCGACCGCGAGGCCGCCGCCCAGCTCTCCATCGACATCCTGCAGGTGGGCGTCCTGGTGTTCCTGACCGGCGGCTCGGCGAACCCGTTCATGCTGCTCCTGATCGCGCCGGTGACCCTGTCGGCCGCCACCTTGCCGGTGAAGCCGGTGCTGATGCTGGCGGCGATGGCCGGGCTGATCTCCGCGGTGTTGGCCTTCGTCTCCCTGCCCTTGCCGCAGACGCCGGGCCTGGCGATGACCATCCCCTTGAGCTTCCGGGTCGGGGCGACGCTCGCCAACATCGCCGGCATCGCGCTGACCGCCGGCTATGTGCGCCAGGCGGCGGTGGAATCGGCGCGCATGGCGCTCGCTCTCGACGTCACCCAGGCGGTGCTGGCCCGCGAGCAGCGGCTGTCGGCGCTCGGCGCGCTGGCTGCCGCCGCCGCCCATGAGCTTGGCACGCCGCTCGCCACCATCTCCATCGTCGCCAAGGAAATGGGTCGCGAGGCGCCGACGCCGTCGGTGAAGGAGGACGCCGAACTGCTGGTCTCCCAGGCCGAGCGCTGCCGCGAGATCCTGCGCCGGCTCACCGACGCCCCCGATGCGGCGTCGGACGAAGTTCACGAGCGGCTGTCCTTGCGCCAGCTGGTGCAGGAGGTGATCGAGCCGCATGCCGACATCAAGGACGTCCGCGTGGAGGCCATCG
>DATAUR010000020.1:0-21981 GCA_036268175.1 Phenylobacterium sp.
CGTCCTCCTCAGCGAATTCGCCCTTGGCGATCTTCGCCTGAGTTTCCTTGGCAAGCACCCGGGCATCCCGGGTGGTCAGCTCGTCCGTGGTTCCCAGTGCTCTTTTCTTGTAGTTACGCTTGCCGTCCTTCCAGAATTCACCCTGGACTGTGAAGGTCTTCCGGCCGGTGCCGACGACCAGGAAAAAGCCCGGCAGATCAACATCGCGGATGACGTACTGGCCTTTTTCGGCGAGTGCGAAACGCGCGATGACCTTATCGTTCAGGGAAAGCTTGAGATCACTCATTTCGGACCCCAGCGGTTTAAGCTGGGTTTTAAGCTGGGGTTGGCGCCATTCAAAATCCCGAGAGGGGACTACGCGATTACCCTATCACGTCTCAAAAAGATGAACAATAACAAGTAGTTTATCGCGATTTAGCGGAGGTTCGGCGGCGGTGGAGTACCCGGCTAAAAGCATCTACGAATCTGAGGGTCGGACGTTCGAATCGTTCCGGGCGCGCCATTTTCTCTCTATAAAATCAGAGTTTTACCGGCTTCATGAACGGGTTGCTGTTTAGTATTGGCTCGAAAAACGGCGTTTAAAGCGGCGTTTCAACATGAACGGCCTGCGAATAGCGAAGTCCTTACGCCACGCACCGAAGCGCTTCGACGCCACGCGACCTTCGTCCGAATGTCGACTTTCCAGCGTCAGTGGTCTTGCTGTCGGCCGAGCATGTTGATCGAGCGAAGCCACTGTTCCACCAATTGCGGCCAGTGGCCGATCGGCAGGCTGGTCGCGCGCAGGCCGAAGGCGTGGCCGCCCTTGGCGTACAGGTGCATTTCCGTCGGGACGCCAGCCTTTTGCAGCGCGACGTAGTAGGCGAGCGACTGCTGGACGCCGTCCACGTCGTCATTCTCGGCCTGCACCAGAAAGGTCGGCGGCGTATCGGCGCGCACGCGAATATCTGGACGAAGGCTCAGGTCCACCGGATTGCGGGTCGCGTGGCTCTCATCCTCGTGCGCCCACAGGTGGCCCGGATAGACCGCGATGGCGAAATCCGGCCGGCAGCTTCGCGTGTCGGCGGCGTCGACCGGCCGATAGGTCCGCTGCGCGAAGTGCGTGCTGACGGCGGCGACGAGGTGTCCGCCGGCCGAAAAGCCGATCACGCCGACCTTGTGCGGATCGACATGCCACTGCGCCGCGTGCTGACGAACGAGCCCCAGCGTGCGCTGCGCATCCTGCAGGGCCGTCTGGACCTTCGGGTAGTAGCGATGACCGTGGATCAGTGTGGGACCGGAATTGGGCACGCGATACTTCAGCAGCACGCAGGTGACGCCCCGCGAGGTCAGCCAATCGCAGATCTCCGTGCCTTCGAGGTCCATGGCCAGGACCTGGTAGCCGCCGCCGGGAAACACCACGATGGCCACGCCGGTGTTGTGACCCCGGGGCGCGTACACGGTCATCGTCGGCCGGCTGACGTGCGTGGACGCCCCGGACTCGGGCGCCGGATCGGGAACCAGGTCCGGCGGCGCTCCAGGCCAGATCGGTATCTGGACATGTCCGGGCGAGGGCTGCCAGAGGGCGGTGGGAGCACATTGCGCGGTCGCGCCGCCGCCGCCGGCGAGCGCGACGAGACAAGCAGCGAGCAGCCCACGGTGACCCACCCGAAGAGGACGACCTCGCATCTCGAATTCATTCATATGGGGCCTCCCGCAGGATGGGCTCGGAGCGGTGCTCGGGACGGGCGTCCGACGCGCGCCGACGGCCGGCGCTTCCGGTGCGAGCGGCATCGACCAACCCTTGGAAGACGCCGTCTCCGGGATGCCCCACGCCGACCAGCAGTTCCTGATGCCACTGTATGCCCATAGCAAACGGGTGAGCGCAGACCTCGATCGCTTCGATGACGCCGTCCTCCGCGACGGCCCCCAGGCGGACCCCGGGCGACAGGAGGCTCACGGCTTCCTCATGGAAGCTGTTTACATGGATCTCCGACCGGCCCACGAGGCGGCGAAGCCGGCTCTCGGCCGCCAGCCGGACGATGTGCCCGCGCGCGCCTGCGGTATGATCTATTCCGCAAGATGGCCGGCTCGCGATGTCGCCGCGAAGGCGGCAGCCGCTCAGACCGGCGAGAAGCTGCATGCCGGCGCAGATCCCAAGGAGCGGGCGGCCCAGGCGAAGGCAGTCCAAGACGATCCGCGTCTCGACCGCGGTTCGGGCGTGCGCGGGCGGCGCTGGGCGGCGCGTACCGAGGTACCATTCCGCCGGCGACGCATAACGGCCTCCCGTCAGCAGGACTCCATCGAAGTCGCGCACCACGACCTCGGCCAGGCCTTCGAGATAGGGAATCCCGAAAGGAACGCCGCCGGCGCCGTGCACGCCCTCGAAATAACCCTTCGCCGCTTCATAGCGTCGCCCGTCGCCGCTCGTGTTCTCGTCGAGCAGCACCGCGATCCGCGGCCTTGCCGAGACGGCGTCCATCACGCCTCGGCCCCAAGCTGATCGCCGCGCGCGACGGCTGCGGCGATCATGTCTGCCCACCCTGCTTCCACCCCGAGGCCGAAGTCCTCCGCGAGGCTGTGGGCGAGCCCATCGGCGGACAACCGGCGGCGCTCCGGAGCCCGGCCCCATCGCGAGCGGGCGATCAGCGATTCGACATCGAAGCCGAGCGCCAGCAATACGCCGCGGAACAGGAGGTTTTGCTCGAAGCAGTATCCACCCCGCGCTCCATGCACGAGCTTCGCGATCAGGGCGTCCAGCTTCAGGTCGATCGGGCGGCCGAGCAGGACGTCGATAGCCTCGAAAGGGATCGCCTCGACGTGGCGTATGTGAAGCTCCTGCAGGACCTCAGAGGTCATCGCGCGCGGACCGCGGTATCCCACCCGCTCAAAGTAGCGTTTCAGGTCGTTCTTTGAACATTGCGCGCGGCCGGTGTCCGTCGCTTGGTTCACGTCTCGCGCCCCCCGCCAAGAAGGAATTCAGCATGCACCCTTGCAAAGCACCGACAATCGAAGCTTCTTCTGGGTAGACATGAGCTGGATTGGGGGCTGGTGTGCCGCTTCCGCTGAGTGCGCTGCAGGCCTTCGAGGCCGCGGCTCGACATCTGAATTTCACCCGCGCGGCGGATGAGCTTTGCGTCACCCAAGGTGCGGTGAGCCATCAGGTGCGCGTGCTGGAGGCCCATCTGGGCGTACGGCTTTTCGATCGGCTGCCGAGAGGGGTCGCGCTCACCGACGAGGGTCTGTCGCTATCGCCGGAACTGAGCCGCTCCTTCGCGCTGATGTCCGGCGTGCTGGAACGGGCGCGGACGGGCGGATATCAAGAGCCGATCGTCGTGGGTGTCGTGAATACCTTCGCCATCGGCTGGCTCTTGCCACGCCTGGAGATGTTCCGTGCAAGACATCCCGAACTGGATGTGCGGATCCGAACCCACAACAACCTCGTCAATCACGCCGGCGAGGGGCTCGATTGCGCCATCCAGTTCGGAGACGGCGCTTGGCCAAATCTTGAGGCGACGCGCGTTGTGGATGCCAATCTCGCCCCCCTGTGCTCGCCGACGCTCGCGAGTCGCTTGCAACACCCCTCCGAACTCGCAGCCATGCCGCTTCTGCAGTCGTACAGGCCCGACGAGTGGGCACGGTGGTTCGCCATAGTCGGCGTGGACCCACCCAAGACCCGCGGGATGATGTTCGATTCGTCGCTCGCCATGGCGGCTGCGGCGGAGCGCTCCGTTGGCGTGGCCCTTGCGCCGCCAGTCCTATTCGCCATTGAGATCGCCAGCGGCCGGCTTGTGCAGCCGTTCCCCACGACCGTCGATGCCGGCGCCTACTTCATCACCCGGCTGGCCAGTCGACCCGCCACCGCCGCCGTGCGGGCGTTCATCCAATGGTGCGCGGAGGCGGGCGCACCGCGGCGCTGACAATGCGGCCGAGGAACGGACTGCGGGAAGCCGAGTTGCAGACAGCTTCAGGCCAGAAGACGCGGGGATCGGCTCTTGGGACCGCATGGCGCGCACTCGGTCGCTGAACTTTGCGCCCGGTGTCCGGTGTAGTACCGCCAGCTTTGAAATCCATTGGAGCTCAAAATGCGCTTGGCTGCTTCCATCGGCGCGATCGCGCTGGCGTTTTATCCGCTCACGGCAGTCGCGCACGTCACGGTGTGGCCTCGTCAATCGGAACAGGGTGCTCGCGAGAGCTATGTGATCCGGATGCCCAACGAGAAGAGGTCCGCCACCGTGCGTCTCGATGGGGAGTTTCCGGCGGAGGTGCGGGTGACCTCGGTTCGGCAGGCGCCGGGCTGGACCCTGGAGATCAAGCGCGACGCCGCCGGCGCCATCGTGGGGGCGTCTTGGGTGGGAGAGCTTCCGCCCGATCAATTCGCGGAGTTCGGTGTCCTGGCGGTCAATCCGAAGGAGGGCTCGGCGATCACCTGGCGCTTTACCCAGACCTACGCCGATGGGACGACGGTCAACTGGACCGGCGCGCCGGGCGCGCCCACGCCGGCGCCGCAGGTTGCGTTGCGGCCGAGCGCTGAGCCTCCGCGCCATTGATGCGCCGAGCCGCCGCAATGCGGCATCGCACCGTGCGCCCGGCTGGCCTGGCCATGCCGGGGCCGCAGCTCGGCCGGGCGGCTGTCGGCTGAGCATGTGAGCCGGTTTTGGCTTCGCGGCGTTCCGCAGACGGCGCGCTTTCGACCGCTCGGCGCCCCCCAGGCTTGTCTGACCTAAGGTCAGGGGTGGCGATGTGGGCGGAGAAGCGAAGGGGGCCATGCCGATCGGGGCCGACAGAGGAGGCCGGCGCACCGCCGCGAGATCGGCTGCACGATGGCCGCGAATTGCGGCATGCTGCTCATCGTGGGGAGGCGCGGACGAGCTTTGTCCGGTCCGCGAGCGCGTGAGATGAACCAGGACCATCGCCGCACGGCGCATGAGACCAGCGGGGTCAAGGCCCGCGCGATGACCGCCGCGGCCAGGATTCTCGCTGAGCAGGGGCGCGAGGCGCTGAGCCTGCGGGCGATCGCTGAAAGCGCCCAGGTCGGGATCGCTTCGATCTACCACTACTTCTCCAGCAAGGAAGAGCTGCTGCTCAGCCTGGCGGTGGCCGGCTTCGAGAGCCTGCGCCGCGAGATCGCCACGGCGGATGCGACGCGGGAGGCGGTGCGGCCGATCGGCCAGGGCGCCCAGGCGTTCTTCGCCTTCGCCGGCGACAACGCCGAGCTGTTCTCGCTGATGTATGACGTTCAGCTGCTGTCGCGGCACGAGAGCCTGCGCGAGGCCGAGCACCAGGCCTTCCTGACCTTTCGCAAGTACGTCGCCTCCGACGGCCGGTTTCCGGCGGAGGCCGCGCCCGGCGTCGCCGCGGCCCTGTGGGCGCTGGGGCGAGGGATCGCAGCGATCACCTCCTCGCAGCCCGACGGCAAGCTCAGCGCCGAGCAGTCGGAGACGATCTTCGCGGGCGCCGGCTACCTGCTGAACCGCGACTGAGGCCTGGGGCCGGCGCGGGGGTCACCCGCCGCCGCCGTCTCAGCTCTTGGATTTCTTCGGCTTCTTGCCCTTCGCCTGCCCGGGCCATGCCGTGTCGATCGGCATCTTGGGATTGGCGGTGATCTTCAGGTCGGCGCAGTGGTGATAGGTGAAGCGGCCGTCCGGGTTGATCGGGTGCATCTCCATGAACTGGATCACCTGCAAGGAGCAGTGGGCGCAGTTGATGTTGGGGATCTTCACGTCGGTCTCGAATTCCTGGCCGGGAACCCGCGTGTGGTGGTCCCAGAGGCCGTCTACCAGGGTCGGCGGCTTCGGATCGGGATCGACCTTGCCGGACACCGACCACGGCTTGCCATTCGGACCGTCCTTGGTCACGTCCTCAGGGTCGGCAGGCAGCTCGGCGCGATCCAGCACCGCCAACGCGATCCGGAAGTGGCCGGGGTGATAGACGGTCTCCTTGACCTTGACGTGCAGCAGCTCGCCGCCGGTGACGGCGGTGACGGCGCCGGTGGGCGTGCCGGCGTCCTTGCTGGTGCCGCCGCAGGGGCCGAGCTTCTGGGGATCGCCGAGCTGGTTCTCCACGATCGCCGAGGCGGGCGCCTCGAGGATGAAGTGGGCCGAACCGACCATCGGGATGGCCAGGACCACCGCGCCGGCCGCCGCGGCGGCGTAAACGCGAAGCTTCATGTTCGATCCCCTTACTATGTAAACGTTGTTATCTAATCAATGTTTAGTCGAAGCTTGGCCGCTTAGGAACTCGGAATCTGCATCGACTGTAGTTCGAAGCAAATCCCGGCGCCCAGGTGGGTCGCGCCCAAGAAAAAAGGCCCGGCGCCTTTCGGGGCCGGGCCTTCTTGCAAGCCGTTGCAGGCCTGGCGTTACTTGCCGCCGGTGGGGGCGGCCGGCGCGGCGGCGGCTTCCTGATGCCGATGCTGGCCGAACATCATCTTGGTGGCGACGGCCAGCTCCTGGGCGTCGATGGCGCCGTCGTGGTTCTTGTCGATAGCGTCGAAGTTCTTCAGCAGCATCGCGCCGATCTGGCTTTCGCTCTTCAGCTCGGTTTTCTCGATCTTGCCGTCGATGTTGGCGTCGAGCATGCCCATCAGGGCGCCTTGCTGCAGGCCCTCGTCATAGTTGACCAGGTGCTTGGAGGACTCGTCCATCCAGCGGTAGCGGATGCGGGTGAAGAACATCTCCTCCCAGGACTGGTCGCCCCAGACCACCGTCTTGTTCGGGTCCGGATTGTTCGGGTTGCTCTTGGAGTTATCGTAGACGTAGTGCGCGATCAGCTTCGAGCCCGCGGGAACCTTCACCGGCTCGACGAAATTGTAGTGGCCCTGCCAGCCGAAGTCGTAGCGCGGCAGGGTCAGCAGCAGCTTCTTCTTTCCGTCCGGATACTGGATCCACAGGTCCGACGAGGTCGCGCGGTAGTGAGCGTGCGGGAAGGCCGAATAGAGCAGCGCGTCGTGCGGGAACTCCATGTAAGCGATTTCCTGGTGATGCCCGTCGTTCGGCGGCAGGACGATCGCGTTATTCACGATCTGATTGTTGTGCATGATGATGTCGGGCGTCTCGCCATCCTTGTAGAAGTAGAGCCCGATCCGCGTATGCACGGTCACCTGCTTGCCGTAGGGCGTGTAGTGGTTCTGGAAGCCGATGGCCCCGCCCGGCGGGATGTAGGTTCCGGCGTCGTCCGGGGCGACCTCGCTCTCGGCGCCGACGGCGTAGCTGCCGACCGAAGCGCCCCACTTGTTCTCGAAGGCCTGCTGGCCCTCCTTGGGGGCTTCGGCCATGAAGCCGGTGAGCACGTGGTGCACGGCCTGACGGGAGTCGACCTTGATGGTCGAGGCCTTCAGCCACCGGCCCTCGGTCAGCGGGTTTTTGATCCACGGGTGCTGGTAGTCGACCACGCCGGTGGCGGGGATGGTGTAGGCTGGCACGTTCAGCACCACATCGGGCTTGCCCAGCGGCCAGTCGGTGGCGACCAGGTGCTTGGTTCCCAGCGGGTCGGCGCCTTCGCCACGGGGCGCGCCTTCCTCGATCCAGTGCACCAGGGTCTTGGTCTGCTCGGGCGTCAGGCGCCGATCGTTGCTGAACTTGCCGACGTGCGGGTCGGCGTGGAAGGGCGGCATCCGGTCGGTGCGGACGACCTCGCGGATCATCGGGGCGAAACCCTTGACCATGTCGTAGTTGGTCATGGCGAACGGACCGATGCCGCCTTCTTCGTGACAGGCCACGCACTTGGCTTCGAGGATCGGGGCGACGTCCTTGACGTAGGTGATCTGCGCCTTCCGCTCGCGGGCGGGGAAGTCGATGGTCGCGCCCTTGCCGGCGGCCGAGGCGACGGTCACCGGCTGCCCGGCGCTGATGGCGTCGATCGCCTTGGGCGCATCGGCGAGCGAACCGCGCCAGGCGACCTGCCAGGTCTTGGGGTTGATGACGATGACTTCGGCGGAGCGGGTGACGCCCAGGCTTTCGCCGACCAGCTGATAGCTGTCCATCATGATCGGGATGTCGTAGCCGACCTTGGTCGCCTCGGCCTGGATCGCCGGCTGGGTGTCCTTGAGGTTCGAGTTGAGCATCAGGACCTCGACGCCCTTGCCGGCGTAGGCCGCCTTCAGCGCCTTCAGCGCCGGGGCCTCGGCGCGGAGCACCGAATCGCCGTTCGACTGGGTGATCAGGACCACGGCCTTGTTCTCAGACAGGCGGTAGAGCTCGTGGGCTTCGAAGTTGGCGTCGACCAACAGGAAGTTGTCGACCCGGCCCGAGGCCGCCACCGCCGAGGCGCCGTGCGCCGATTGCAGGGCGTTGGTCGCCGGCGCCGTGGTGCAGCCGTAGACCAGGAGGGCGCTCGCAGCCGCCCCGAAGACGCCAAGTCGCAAAGCCATGATTGAGCCCCTGTCCTTAAACCAATGCGGCGCCGCCTCGATCGCGAAGCGTCGGCCGCCAAGCTCGACACGCCGCCTTCGAACCGTGTTCGGCAACTAAAATTTCTGCAATCCAGACGACCTGGCCCGTATTCCAGAACCGATTTCGACCGCTGGCGGATAGCGGGAAACGATGAAGACTTCGCTTTCCCGCGCGTAGAACGGGTTGGGCGCGTGCCCCCTGAGTTGCCTGCCGCAAGGTCAGCCGTGACGGTGTAGGGTGCGTCGCGCCGGACTTCGTATGGCTTCGGGGGAGCTTTCCATGAATCGCAGACACCTGCTCGCCGCGGCGGCCGCCAACGCGCTTCTGGTGGGGACCGCGACCCGCGCCGCGCCGGCCGCGGCGAATCGTCCGCCCAACTTCGTCGTCGTGCTCTGCGACGACCTCGGCTACGGCGACGTCAGCATCTATGGCCCGGGCGGGATCAAGACCCCGCACATCGAGCAGATGGCCCGCGAGGGCGTGGTGGCCACCGACTACTATTCGCCCGCCAACCTCTGCAGCCCCTCGCGCGCCGGCCTGCTCACCGGCCGTTATCCGGTGCGCACAGGCCTTGGCTACGAGGTCATCATGCAGAAGGACGACCGTGGTCTGCCGCTCTCCGAAGTGACCATCGCCAAGGCGCTGAAGCCTGCCGGCTACGCCACCGCGCTGTTCGGCAAATGGCACCTGGGGCATTTGGGTCCCGCCTGGCCGCCCACGAGGCATGGCTTCGATACGTTCTTCGGCATTCCCTACAGCCACGACATGAAGCCGCTGGCGCTCTACGAGAGCCACGCCGGCTCCGACGAGACGGTGAAGAGCGAGGTCGTCTATCCGCAACTGCAGCAGCAGTTCTACGACCACGCCGAACGGTTCATCGAGGCCAACAAGGACCGCCCGTTCTTCGTCGAGCTGGCGCTGTCGGCGCCACACCTGCCGGAACATCCGCACCCGGGCTTCGACACCCAGACCTATGCCGGCTCCTACGGCGCGGTGGTGGCCGAAATCGATTCGATCGTCGGACGGCTGTTCGGCAAGCTGCGCGAGCTGAAGCTCGACCGGGACACGGTGGTGATCTTCACCTCCGACAACGGCCCCTGGTTCGAGGGCTCGCCCGGCTGGCTGCGGGAGCGCAAGGGCGGCGGCGGCTACGACGGCGGCTATCGGGTGCCGTTCGTCGCCTGGGCTCCGGGCCGGCTGCCGGCCGGGCGGCGGGTGAACTCGATGATCATGGGCATCGATCTGCTGCCGACCTTCCTGGCCATGGCCGGGATGCCGCCGCTGAAGGGCGTGACGCTGGACGGGCTGGACATCTCAAAGGTGCTGACCAAGGGCGCGCCCTCGCCGCACGAGGCGCTGATCCTGTTCGACAACGAGACGCCGATCGGAGTGCGCACCCAGGATTGGAAGTACCTCGACGCCGCCTATTACCGCGACCACAAGCTGCCGTTCAGCCTGCTGGGCTACGACGAGCTCTACGACGAGCGGGACGGGCGGCCGGAAAACTACAGCGTCGCGGAAAACCATCCCGACGTCGTCAAGGCCATGAAGGCCCGGCTGGCGGCGGCCAAGACAGAATTCGCGCCCTTCAAGCACGCTGACATCCCGCAGGCGTTCAAGACGCTCAACGCCCAGTTCGCCCATATCCAGGACTAACGGCGGCCTCTAGAGGTCCAGCGGGACGAACTTGCCGCGAGCGGCGAATTCCAGCTCGGCCTCTCGACCACGGCGCGCGGCGTCGTCGGCGCGCAGCTCCGCGGTCAGCGCGTCTGGCGTGGCGTCGTCGACCAGCGTGAAATGGGTCATCTGGAAGCAGGTGACGTACATCTCGCCGTTGATCTTCTCGACCAGCGGCGCGCCGCGGGCGGCGGGCGTGCGCTGCATCTCGATCAGCCAGGGATGGCCCTCGTCGTCGATCAGCACGTCCAGGCCGAACAGCTTGGGCGGAAAGGCGCGCGAGGGCGCGCTGGCGGCCTGGCGTGCGAACAGGCCCTCGGCGGCCAGCAGGCGCACGTGCCATTCCACGAGGGCCTTGATCTCGGCGAAGGCCTTTTCCCCGTCCAGGCCGTCGGCGGTCATCCGGCGCAGCAGCGCCGACAGGCTGCGGATCGAGCCGGCGTCGTCCTGGTTGGCGTCCTGGCTGATCGACAGCCCGGGGTGACCCAGGTGCAGGGCGGTGTTGGTGACGTGCATGGAAGCCTGGCCGGCCGCCTGCGGGTTCGGATCGTACGGCTCCGGCGCGATCCGCACGATGCCCTCGGAATAGACATAGGCCCGCAGAGGCTCGGCCGAGGTCACCAGGCAGTAGATGCGGCAATGACCCTTGCGGCCCTCGATCAGATAGGGCCGGTCGAGGTATCGCTGGATCACCACGTCGTCGCGGCCGATGGACTCGGAGAGGTCGGCGGTGACACTGATCCCCTGGCCGCCGCTGCTGCGGATCGGCTTGACGATGTAGAGCGCCGGTGGATTCGGTCCCTTGGCGAAGGTCTCCAGCGCCTGGCGGTCCTGCGGCAGGACAAAGCTCTCCGGAAACCGGCCGGCGGGATCGACCGCCTGGCGGGCGTTGAGCGAGGCGGCCAGCCGCGCCTTGTCAGCGTAGGGCGACCACTCGTGGAAGTCGTCGGAGTTATTGCGGTTGACCAGCGACGACGCGATCAGGAACCGATCGCGCCGGAACCGCTCGATGAGCTGGCGCATGCGGTGGTCGGCGGCGATCGGCTGGCCGGCGTCGCGCAGGGCCAGCGCCAGGCCTTGCAGGGCGAAGGGGATTTCGTTGCTGGTCGGCTGGCAACTGCTCAGCAGCAGCTCGTAGGTCTTGATCGCCTCCTCGATGCGGCCGAGCCGGTGGCAGAGCAGGGCCACGAAGCGCAGCGGCCCAGCGCCGGACGAGGCCTTGAACGCCTGGCGGAAGGCGGCCAGCGCCGCCTCGTTGTCGCCGGTCGCCAGCAGGCAGAAGCCGATGCCACGCAGCGCCTCGTCGTTCTTCGGATCCAGCGCCAGGGTCTCGCGGTAGTAGGTGAGCGTTTGGCCGAACTCCAGGCGGCGCAGGTGCGAGGTGGCCAGCAGCAGGTGCGCCTCCACCGATTTCGGCAGGGCGTCGGCCAGTTGGCGCAGCATCTGCTGCGCCTCGGTGGTCTCGTGCTCGATCAGGTCGCGGATGTCGTCGGTCAGCGGCAAGCCGGCGTCTCCTGGCGCGGGGCAGTGGTCTTCAATCGCCCTTATGCGGAGGCGGCGGCGGCCTGTGCAAGCAGTTCGGCTGCCCACGGGCGTCTCGCGCTCCCGCGACGGCGGGGGTTTCGGCGGACGGCGGTGGCGGATATGGGATCGCCGCGAGGTCGTAGGCTTGGGGAGCCGCGCGATTCGAACTGGAGCGCCCATGGACCAAGAAGGCCGCACGGCCAGTCTCGACCCGGAGAACTGGGACGATCTGCGAGCGCAGGGCCATCGGATGCTCGACGACATGATCGACAATCTGGCGGGCCTGCGCGAGCGGCCGTTGTGGCAGGCGCCGACGCGTGAGGCCCGCGCCCGCTATCGGGCCGAGTTGCCGCGCGCGCCGGGCGCGCTGGCCGACGCTCACGCCCAGTTCATGGCCGACTGCGCGCCCTATGGTTCCGGCAACCGCCATCCCGGTTTCATGGGCTGGGTGCAGGGCGGTGGCACTGGCGTCGGCATGCTGGCCGAGATGCTGTCCGGCGGGCTGAACGCCAACCTAGGCGGCCGCGACCACATGCCCATCGAGGTGGAGCGTCAGGTGGTGGCCTGGATGGCGCAACTGTTCGGCTTTCCCGCCGACGCCAGCGGCATCTTCCTCACCGGCACCTCGCTGGCCAACCTCTGCGCGGTGATGATCGCCCGCGACCGGGCGCTGGGCGTCGAGGTGCGGAGCATCGGGGTCCGCGATCCGGGCGTCGCGGCCTACGCCTCGCGCGCCGTCCACGCCTGCATCGTGCGCGCCATGGACATGACCGGTCTCGGCACCGACCGCCTGCGGCTGATCGAGACCGACGCCGACGGGCGGATCGTGCCCGCCGCGCTGGAAGCCGCCATCGCCGCCGACCGGGCCGCGGGGCTGAAGCCCTTCCTGGTGGTGGGCTCAGCCGGCACCGTGGACGTCGGCGCAATCGACGATCTGGACGCACTCGCCGACATCGCCGCGCGGGAAGGCGCGACTTTCCACGTGGACGGCGCGCTGGGCGCGCTGGGCGTGCTGAGCCCCGTCGTGGCGCCCAAGCTGAGGGGCATCGAGCGGGCCGACAGCCTGGCGCTGGATTTCCACAAGCTTGGCCAGGCGCCCTATGACGCGGGCCTGCTGCTGGTCCGTGACGCCGCCGCCCACAAGCGCACCTTCTCCTATGGCGACGCGCCCTATCTGCGGCATTCCGAACGCGGCCTGGCGGGCGGGGAGTTCTGGCCCTGCGATTTCGGTCCGGACCTGTCGCGCGGCTTTAGGGCGCTCAAGGTGTGGTTCATGCTGAAGACCTATGGTCTCGATGCGCTCGGAGCCGTGATCGGCCAGGCCTGCGATCTGGCGCGAATGCTGGAAGCGCGGATCGCGGCCAGCGAGGAGCTGGAACTGCTGGCCCCGGTCAGCCTGAACATCGTCTGTTTCGGCTACAGGGGCGCCGACAACGCCGCCATCGCCGCCGACCTGCAGGAGGCCGGCCGTGTCGCGCCCTCGACCACCACGCTAGGCCGCCGCACGGCGATCCGGGCCGCCATCGTCAACCACCGCACCGGCCCGGAGGATATTGAGGCCCTGGTCGAGGGCGTGCTGGCCCTAGGGCGCGCCCAGGCCGGCCGCGGCTAGGTCGGCCAACACCATATCGACCACGCCTGGCCAGTTTTGCCTGTCGCCGTGACGGTAGAGGCGCATCTGTGGATACCAGGGCGAATCGCCGCGGCCGCGCAGCCAGCGCCAGTCGCTGTGGACGTAGGGCAGCAGCGTCCAGCAGGGCTTGCCCATCGCCCCGGCCAGATGGGCGACGGCGGTGTCGATGGAGATCACCAGGTCGAGGCCGTCCACGATGGCGGCGGTGTCGGCGAAGTCGGCCGCGCCGGTGTCTTCCGGCTGCAGGCTGACCGCGCCGGCGTCCAGCAGCCGCCGCGCCTGGTCGGGCGGCAAGCCCTTGTTGGCGGCGTTGAAACCGGTGGGACTCGCCTGCCAGACCAGGCCGACGCGGGCCCCGCCGCCGAAGTTTCTCCAGCGCTCCAGACTATCGGCGGGCGCCGCCAGGTAGGGCTCCGCGGGCAGATATTTCAGAGTGACCCCCAGATGCTCCGGCAGCGAGAAATAGCGGCTCCAGTAGTCGTGCAGGCCGACGTTCACGACGGCCCTGGCAGCAATCGGGATGACAGCATCGACGCTCTCGAGCGTCGAGAACAGGTGGGCGAGCGCCGGCCGACAGCCCAGCGTCACCCGCGCCGCGCCGCGCGCCTTCAGGGCGTGGGCGAACCGCGCCATCTGGATCTGGTCGCCAAAACCCTGCTCGATCCAGACCAGCACCGCCTTGCCGGCCAGCGGCTGGCCACGCCATTCTGGAAAGCCCGGATCGACCGGTGGGACCACTGCGGTGTGCAGGGTGGTGCGCGCGGCCAGCAGCGGCCAGCCTTCGGTGTAGCGGCCCAGCGACAAATAGAGCCCGCCCAGCGCCAGTTGCGCCTCGCCATCATCCGGGTGTGCGTCCAGCAGGGCGCGGTAGCCGGCTTCGGCCGAGACCGTGTCGCCCGCCTCGGCCTGGGCGGTGGCGAGCAGCCGGCCGATGGTTTGGTCCCCTGGCAGATGCCGCGCGGCCAGCGTCAGGTAGTGCAGCGCCTCGCCGCGCTCGCCGATCTCGCCGAGGCTCACGCCAAGATTGGTGGCGAGTTTCAGGGTCAGAACGCGGGCCGCCAGGTCGCGGTACACCGCCGCCGCCTCGGCGTGGCGGCCGGCCTGCTGCAGGGCGAAACCGCGCCGGTACTGGTCTTCGTCGGCGTCCTGCGGCATCTGTCCCCGGTCAGTGTGGCCCAACGCGCCCGGCCGGCGGCGTTGTCCGAACCGGCGGCAGTATCTAACCTCGAAGCGGCCAGACAGGGAGCCCCGGTGATCGCCTTACGCCACGCGTCCTTCGCCCGTTCCGCGGCCGCCGTCGACGATGGGCGCCGCCGTGGCCGATAGGCTGGCGATCTTCCACCCGCGCGGCGAGCTTGGGCTCGGCCAAAATCCGTTCGGCAAGGATGTCGCCAACCTCGAGCTCTATCGCGCCATGGCCCAGCACGGGGGCTTCGCGCATCTCGACGTGCTCAGCATTCGTCCGACCACTGAGGCGGCCCTGCGCGCCGCCCTGCTGGACGATCCCGGCGCCGCGATCCGCATCGTCAACGGTTCGGGCCTGAACCAGGCCCCCGCGCGGGACGCCGGCGCCCTGTTGCGAGGCCAGCCCGACCTTAACAATCTCGCCTGGCTTCGCCGCATGTCGGTGGGCGACCGGGCCTACAGCCTGCTGGGCCTTGCTCACACGCTAGCGCCGCCGGCCATGCGCCAGACCATCGCCGCGGCGCTCACCGCCCCGGTCCATCCCTGGGACGCCATCCTCTGCACCTCACCCAGCGTGAAGGATGCGATCGCTTCGATGTTCGACGCCTGGGGCGACTACCTGGGCGAGCGGACGGGCGGGGCCTCGCCACCGCGTCCGGCCCTGCCGGTGATCCCGCTGGGGGTCGACGCCGGGCGTTTCGCGGCGCTTGCCGACCGGCCGGAGGTTCGCGCCAGGGTGCGCGCCCGGCTGGGCCTGGCGGAAACCGACATGCTGGTGCTGTGGGTCGGGCGGCTGTCGTTCTACGAGAAGGCCTTTCCGCAGCCGATGCTGCAGGCGGTGCAGCGCGCGGCGGCCGAGACCGGCGTCGCCTTCCGCTTCGCCATGGCCGGCTGGTTTCCTGGCGATCACGACCGTGGCTACTATGAGGAGGCGGCCCGGCGTCACGCGCCGAACGTGTCGGTCGACTTCCTGAACGGCAACGACCGCGAGCTGCTGGGCGAGCTCTGGGCCGCGGCGGACATCTTCATCTCGCTGGTCGACAACATCCAGGAGACGTTCGGCATCACCCCTGTGGAGGCCATGGCGGCTGGCCTGCCGGTGGTGGTCAGCGACTGGGACGGCTACCGCTCGACGGTGCGCAACGGGGTCGAGGGCTTCCTGATCCCGACGCTGGGCGGGCCGCAGTCGGGGCTTGGCGCCACCATGGTGCAGCGCCACCTGTTCGAGGTCGCCACCTACCAGGCCTATGTGGGCGAGGTGGCGCAGCACACCGCCGTGCACGTGGGCCGCGCGGCCACCGCGCTCGCCGCCCTGGCGCGTTCGCCGGAGCTGCGCCAGCGGCTGGGTGCGGCAGGCCGTGAACGCGCGCGCAGCGCCTTCGACTGGCCGGTGGTCGCCCGTCAGGTCCACGCCCTGATCGACGATCTCGCCGAGGTTCGCCGCGCCTCGCCGGACCCCGTCGTGCGGCACAAGACCGACCCGGTGCGCGGCGACCCCTTCGTCAGCTTCGCGGGCTTTGCCACCGCCGTGCTGACGCCGGACACCCGACTGGCCGCGGCGCCGGGCGCGAGCGGCGAGCAGGTGCTGGCGTTCTCCGGTGGCCTCGACCAAGCCTTCGCCAACCTGCGCGCGCCGTTGGAGGAGTGCGCTCGGGCGCTCGACCTCCTGGCCTCGGGCCAGGCCTCGACCGCGCGTGAGGTGCTGGCGGCCTTCCCGGTCAACCGGCGGCGGCCGGTGGAGCTGGGCCTGGCCTGGATGGCCAAGCTCGGCCTGATCGACTGGCTGGTCTAGGCTGCCGCCCATGGACGCGCGCGACCTGGTGGACGTGGCGATCGACGAAGACCCACGGGCGCCCTGCCTGTGGGTGCCCTCGGAGCTGTGGCCGGATTTCGTGGCGGCCGTCGGCCAGCGGCCGAATGTGATCGGGGCGGTGATCTATCGGAACAAGACCGTCCGCGAGGGCGGCCCGCTCACCGACATCACCACCCGCCGGGCCTGATCCGCCGTGCGCCCCGCCACCACCCTCATCGCCGCGCGCGGGGTGCGAGGGTTCGGCGACGGGTTCACCGCGCTCCTGCTGCCGGTCTATCTGTCGAGCCTGGGGTTCAGCGCCTTCCGCATCGGGGTGCTCACAACCGCGACCCTGCTCGGCTCGGCGGCCTTGACGCTGGCGGTCGGGTTGGCTGGGCATCGGGTCCCGGCGCGGCGGCTGCTGTTCGCCGCCTGCGGCCTGATGGGGCTGACCGGCGTGGCGTTTTCCCAGGCGCACGCCTTCTGGCCGCTGGTGGTCATAGGCTTCGTTGGCACGCTCAATCCGTCCGGCGGGGACGTGAGCCCGTTCCTGCCGCTGGAGCAGTCGCTGCTGGCCCACGCCGGACTGCCGTCGCGGCGCACGGAACTCTTCGCCCGCTACAGCCTTTCGGGGTCGCTGATGGGGGCGCTGGGCGCGCTCGCCGTCGGCCTCCTGCCGCCGCTGCGCAGCCTAACCGGCTGGTCGCAGCTTGGCCTGATCGAGGCCGCCTTCGTCGCCTATGGCGCACTGGGCCTGGTCTCCGCCGCTCTCTATCGCAGCCTGCCCCGCGAGCCGGCCGAAGCCGAGGCGGCGCGCACGCCGCTGGGCCCCTCGCGGCGCAACGTCTACGGGCTGGCGGCGCTGTTCAGCCTCGACTCCTTCGGCTCGGGCTTCATGGTCCAGTCACTGTTCGCGCTCTGGCTGTTCCATCGCTTTGGCCTGTCGCTCGCGGTGGCGGGCGGCTTCTTCTTCTGGACCGGTGCGCTGTCGGCGGTGTCGCAACTGGCCGCGCCGGTGCTGGCCCGACGCATCGGCCTGATCAACACCATGGTCTTCACCCACATACCGGCCAGCCTTTGCGTCATCGCCGTGGCCTTCGCCCCGAACGCCGGTGTCGCCTTCGCCCTGCTGGTGATCCGGGCGCTGCTCTCCAACATGGATGTGCCGGCGCGCACCTCCTACGTCATGGCCATCGTGACGCCGGCGGAGCGCGCCGCCGCCGCCGGAGTGACCAACGTGCCGCGCAGCCTGGCCTCGGCCTTCAGCCCGGCGCTGTCGGGCCTGATCTTCAGCCTCAGCTCGTTCGCCTGGCCGCTGGTGATCGGCGGGTCGCTGAAGCTGAGCTACGACCTCTTGCTGCTCTGGCGCTTCCAGAAGGTCCGCCCGCCGGAGGAGGCGGACCCTTAAGACTTGGCGGCGCCCCGCGCGGCGGCCAGCGCCGCGGCCTTCACCGGCGCCGGCAGGGTCGCGAACCAGGCCTGCGGCGACAGCCGCTCGGCGACGCGGGCGCGGCCGGCCTCGGCCAGACGGCGGCGCAGAGCCGGATCGTCCCGCAGGCGAATCAGCGCCTGAGCGGCGGCCTCGATGTCCGGCTCCGCCCAGGACTGGCCGTGATAGACCCCTTGCGGATCGGCCACCGGGATCGGCTGGAAGGGGACCAGCAAGCCGCTGGTCTCGTCCATGAACTCGAGGACGCCGGACCAGGCGGTGGCCAGCACGGGCGTGCCCATGGCCATGGCCTCGGCCGGCGTCAGGCCGAAACCCTCGGCGCGGTGCAGGGAGACCAGCACGTCGGCGCCGGCGATCAGGCGCTGAACCTCACTGTAGGGCCAGACCTCGTCGATCACCCGGACGTTGGGCGGCGCGGAGGCCCGCAGGACCGCGAGTGCGTCGGGGAAGGTTCCCCCGTTCTGTGTCTTCAGCGTCAGCTCGCAGTCGGGATCGGACCCGAAGGCGCGCACCCAGGCGAGGATCGCTCCTTGCGGGTTCTTGCGCGCCAGCGAGGAGTTGAAATCGAAGACGCTGACGCCCTGGAAGGGCGCGCGGCGCGGCGCCGGCGCGACCTTGGCGTAGTCCTCGAGGAACAGCGGATGCGGCACCACTCGCACCGGCGCGGCGGCGCCGGCCAGCGCATCAGCGGTGTAGCGGCTAGGCGCCCAGACCTCGTCCACCAGGGCGGCGTCGCGCCGCCAGCGCAGCGGCGCGCGCGGCAGCTCCCAGGCCCAATAGCCATAGCGCGGGCCCAGCAGGCGCTGAGGCCCCAGGCAGGCCATGACCGCCAGCAGCTCCGGCGGATTGAGGTGGAAGATCCAGGCCGCCGCCGAGACTGGCTCGGTCAGCCGACCTTCCCAGCCCAGCTTGGCCTGCGTGACGTCGATCCGCTCCACCGGCGCGCCGAGGGCCTCGAAGGCGCGCGCGGCCAGGCGGGCGGAGGCGGCGATGCCGTGGGAGCCCGCGAAATAGCCCACCACCTTGATGGGGCCGTCGGCGGTCTCGGCGCCGTGCGGCTTGCGGGCGGCCGAGCGGACGTAGCTTTCCAGGGCGACGTTGAGCGCCGGCGCCGCCAGCTTTCGCACCGGCTCGGGCAGCGCCGTCCGCCAGACCCGGCGCGCGGCGCTGAGCACGCTCATCCTGCGAAGCCTTGGCGAAGCGGGATCATGCGGCCTTCACGGGCCGGAAAAGCTCGCCGCCGACTCCGGACGTCCAGACCTCGTCGACGAAGCTCAGGCCGACGGTGGTTTCGGTCAGCGCGGCGGCGGTCGCGGCGTCCCAGACGCCCACGGCGCGGCTCCAGCGGACGCCGCGGCTGTGCAGGGCGACGGCGTCAGCAGGGACCAGGTCCGGGTGGGTCAGGAACCGCACCAGGTCGACCTGCCCCGGGGCGGCGGCCGGACCGGACGGACCAAAGAACCGGCCACCCTGCGCCTCGTGGACCAGCCGGTCGGCGGCGGCTTCCTTGGCCAGGTCCGCGCCTTCCATGACCCAGAGTTCGGCGACGCGGGCGCCGGCGGCGGCGCGTGCGGCCGGCTGGCGCTGGCGGACGGTGAGGCGGGCGAGCTGCATCTGTGGGTGCAGGCGGACGGCGGCGGGCAGGGCGTCGAACTCCACGCCGTATTCGGCGAGGCCGCCGCCCACCAGCCAGCGCAGGTATTTGAACCGTTCCGGGCCGGAGCGCAGGGGGAACAGCCGTTGCAGGTCGACGCGGGCCTCCCAGATCGCCAGGAACAGGCGGATGAAGGGTGCGGGCTGGGCCGGCGCGATTTCCAGGAACGGCGCGCGCAGGGCCTGCGTCAGGCTCTCCGGCCAGCAGGCGCGGGCGGCGACGCCGAAGCCGGCGGAGAGGCGCCGCTTCAGGTCGCCGGCCCCGGGCTCGGCGAAGCGGGCGGCGGAGAGCAGGGGCGCGGGATCGCGGGCCAGGGCCTCGATCACGCTGGCGGGCAAGAGGTCGGGCGCGAAACGCCCGGCGGCGGCCTCGGCGCCCAGGCACCAGGCGATCAGGCCGGACGCATCGCCGGCGAACTTGGCGCGCAGGTCGCCACGGGCGGCCAGCAGGGCCTTGGCCGCGCGAGGTGTGGCGTCGACCGAGGGTTCGCGCAGCCAGTCCAGCGCGCCGGACGCCGGTCCGCGCCAGGGCGCCTCGCCCCAGACCGAGGCGTCAGGCTCCCGTGTCCCGCTGCGCCAGGCCGTCAGTAGGGCTTCCGCCGCCGATCCGGAGGTGGCGTCGGCGCCCAGGGTCTGGGCGTGCTCGGCGAAGAAGGCGTGAAAGCCCAGGCGCCCCTGTTCGTGGTCGAGCTGGAAGCCAGAGGGGATATCGCGCCAGACCTGATCCATGGTGCGGGTGATGTCGGGCAGGCCGGCCAGGGCGGCCTCCGGATCGGGCGCGTCGACCCACGCCTCCACCGCCGCGGTCAGGCCGTGGGAGAAGTCCTTGCCATCGCGGGCGGCGCGCAGGGCGCGGCGGCGCATGGCGGCGGTGATCGGGCGGCCGGAGGGGAACTTCAGGTGGGCGTAGGGGACCGCGCGGCTGGTCTCGTGGCCGTTGCGCAGCATGGCGGCGGCGTAGTCGGCCAGCAGTTCGGCAAGCGGCGAGCGCGGCGTCACCTTCACCCGGTCCTGATGCTTCGACAGTACATCTGGCCGGCTCGGGTCGAAGCCGGAGAAGTGGAAGAAGGCCAGCGGCTCGCCATCTACCGTCCAGCCGTCCTTCGTCCGAGCGAGCGTCCGGCCTTCCAGGTTCCAGTAGGCGAGGTTCAGCGTCGGGGTGCGCAGCACCGCCAGGCTGTCCACGAAGCCCGGTGACAGGTCCATCCAGCGCTGGTCGGTGAACAGGCCGTTCTTCAGGTCGACCCGGCAGTCGAACTCGCAGCGGTCGGCCCACCAAGCCATCAGGTCGACGGTCTTCGGCTCGGCCCGCGCCGAACAGAAGCCCAGGTTGTAGGAGCCCGACTGCAGGATCGCGTGGTCGTTGGGCATGGCCGACCCCAGCAGGGGCTTGGTCAGGTGCGGGGTGAGCGCCAATTGGGCCTGCGCCAAGCCGTCCCGGACGGCGTCCAGTGGCCGGAAGACGAAGATGTCGGGGTCGAGATAGGTCGCCGAGGTCGCGCCGGCCTCGCTCAGGAACCGGCGGAAGACGTAGGGCTTCACCGCCGTGTTGAGCTCCAGCGCGTCGTAATAGACGCTCATGGCGTTGTAGGCCGGGCAGAATTCCCGGGCGTCGATCACCTCGGCCAGGCGCTCCAGGTGCGGGATCGGGCCGTCAGTGGCCACCACCACCCGGCGGGCCTCGGGCTCGGCGACCGCCAAGCTCTCCATCAGCGTCGCCGCCTGGGCCGCGTAGTTGCGCGAAACGATGGTGAAGATGACGTCCAAGAGCGGGCGCTTACCGAGGTTGCTTCAAGCGGGGTGGTCTATCAGGCGCCGGCTTAGGCGGCCAACAGCTCGTCGAGCTTCTTGATGTCGGTGACCGGCGAGGCGATCCCGCCGTCCATCCGCATGACCTTGTTGCAGTAGAGCCGGAGCAGCTCCACGTCGTGGCTGGCCAGCACCAGGATGCCGGCCCGCTCCACCAGCTTCAGCAGGCGCTTGTGGGCGATCTTCTGGAAATCGGCGTCGCCCACCGCGATCCATTCGTCCATCAGCAGCACGTCGGCCTCGACGGCGGTGGCGGCAGCGAAGGCCAGGCGCGCCTGCATGCCGGCCGAATAGGTTTTCACCGGCATCTGCAGGAAGGCGCCCAGGCCCGAGAACTCCGCGATCTCCGGCAGGCGCTGATCGACCTCCTTGGCCGACAGGCCGGCGATGCGGCCGCGCAGGCGGATGTTGTCCATGCCGGTGGCCGTGGGATCGATGCCGAGGTTCAGGTCGAGGAGGGCGGCGATGTGGCCTCGCACCTCGATGGTTCCCTCGTCGGGCTCATAGGCGCCGGAGAGCGCGCGCAGTAGCGTGGTCTTGCCCGAGCCGTTGTGGCCGATCAGGCCCAGCCGGTCGCCGGCCTTCAGCTCGAGGTTCAGGTGCGAGATGGCGGTGACCTCGGTCGAGCCGTGGTGCGAACCCAGCCGGCCGCCGACCGCGATCTTCGCCAGGTGCTTCTTCAGCGACTTGGCGTCGACGCCATAGACCGGGAACCGGAGCGTCAGGTCCTTGCAGGAGATGGAAACGGGGGGCGGCTTCATAGGTAATGCACGATCCGCCGGCGGGTGTTGGCGAAGAGGATGAAGACCACCGCCCAGCCGACCACCGCCATCCCCGCCAGGAGGGCGAAGGTGTGCGGCTCGACGCCCACGCCCATCAGCGGCGCGCG
>DATAUR010000021.1:0-23739 GCA_036268175.1 Phenylobacterium sp.
AGGAAGGCCGCCACCAGCAACAGCTTCCACAGGTAGGAGACCAGTTGCCGCTTCAGGTCGGCGTCGGGGGCGACGATCTCCACGAAGTCGGCGGTGCGGTAGATGCCGGGCTTGGCCACCACGCGCACATAGCGCCCCTCGCCGCCGAACAGGGTCTGGAACGGCGCGATCAGCCAGGAGAGCTGGTCCTGGGCGCGCAGGTCGACGAGGTAGGGCGCTCGCTTCAGCATCGGCCCGCCCAGCACCAGGCGGCGCATGCCCTCGGTCTGGATCGCCACGCGGACGACGCCCGCGCCTTCCAGCAGTTGGGCGGCCACCTGTTGCGAGACCTTGCGGTCGGGCGCCACGTCGGGAGCCACGGCCGCCAGTTCGCCGGCCCGCGTGCGGTCGAGCAACCACTTGGCCTCGAAGGACGCCAGCGCCGGCGGCACGGCGCAGGCCCCGGCCAGCACCGCGAACAGGATGGTCAGCGTCAGCAGGCGCGCGGAAAGGCCGCCCGGCCAGAAGAAGCGGGGCCTCTTGGGCCTGGGAAGCTCCTGCGGCGTTGGGGCGGCGTCCGCCATGATCCTTCCGAGTTAATGCAGCAAAGCCAGTTCGGCAACGCGGTCATGGGTCCAGGCGGGCGCTCCGCCAGGCTTCACTGTCAAAACGCCTAACGCGCGCCCACCGCCGCACTGACCGAAGCGAAACCGTCGGCTCGCAGCCGCGCGGCCAGGTCGCGCTTGATGCGGGTGATGAGGCCCGGGCCTTCGAACACCAGGGCGGAGTAGAGCTGAACCGCGCAGGCGCCGGCACGGATCTTGGCGTAGGCGTCCGCGCCCGACGCGATCCCGCCAACGCCCACCAGCGCCAGGCGTCCCGCCGCGGCCTGGGCGAACTCCTCCAGCACCCGCGTGGAGAGCGCCGTCAACGGCGCGCCGGAAAGGCCGCCGGTCTGGTTCGCAAACCGCGACCTCAGCCCCGGACGCGAGATGGTGGTGTTGGAGACCATGATCCCGGAAAGGCCATGGCCGACGCAGCTTTCGACGATCGCCTCGACCTCGCCCGCCTCCAGGTCCGGCGCGACCTTCAGGAACATCGGAACGCGCGCCTGCGCCGGCAGCCCATCGCGCGCCTGCGCCAACCGGCCCAGCAACTCGTCCAGCGCCGCTCTGGTCTGCAGGGCGCGCAGCCCCGGCGTGTTGGGCGAGGAGACGTTGATGGTGAAGTAGGAGGCCAGGCCCCAGAGTCGGGTGAGCCCGGTCACATAGTCGCCGATGCGGTCCTCGGAATCCTTGTTGGCCCCGATGTTGGCGCCGATGACGCCCGGGCCACGGCGCGCCAGCCGCCCGGCGAAGGTCTCCAGGCCGTGGTTGTTGAAGCCCATGCGGTTGATCACCGCCCGGTCCTCACTCAGCCGAAACAGCCTGGGGCGCGGATTGCCGGCCTGGGGCCTGGGCGTCACCGTCCCGCACTCCACGAAGCCGAAGCCGGCGCGCAGCATGGGGGCGAACACCTCGGCGTCCTTGTCGAAGCCAGGTGCGAGGCCGATGGCGTTGGGCAGCTCCAGCCCCGCCAGCGAGACGCCCAGGATCGGATCGTCGCGCCCGCCCAGCGGCCCAAGCCCGACCTTCAGGCCCAGGATCGCCAGCCGATGGGCGTCCTCCGGGTCGAGGCCGCGCAGGGCTCGGGTGGCGAGACCGTGCAGGCTCACGTCAAATCGCCGAGCATCGGGACGCCCTCGCCGTCCAGCGGCGCCGGCGTGACGTAGCGCACCAGATTGGCGGCCAGCGCGCCGTAGAGGTGCGGGAACAGGTTGCCGCCACGCGACGGCTCCCAGCGCAGACTCTCGCCCAGGTCGGCGGCCTCGACCTCCAGCACCACCAGGTCCGCCTGGCCGGCGAAGTGGCGGCGCGCGGTCTCCTGCGCTTGGGCGGCGGTGGAAAAATGGATGTAGCCGTCTTGCCGGTCCAACGGCGAACCCTCGAACCGGCCCGCCTCATGGGCGGCGGTCCAGTCGGCGCGGGGCAGGATCTTGTAGATCCTCAATCGCCATGCCCCGTATCGTGCTCCGGGAAGAACAGGCCATCGAACTGCGGACGTCCCGCGGCGTCGAACAGGAACACCGCCGCCGCCGCGGTCGGGAACTGGCGCGAGGCCTGCGAGATCAGCATGGGCGGCGCCGAGCCCTCGCGAAGCAACTGCACCGTCAGCTCCTGCAGGCCCGGATTGTGCCCGACGATCATCACCGTGCCGGCGCCCGCTCCGGTGCGTTCGGCTTCGCGCCGCACCGAGCCGGAATCGGCGTGATAGAGGTCGTCGTCGAACCGCGCCTGAGCCAGCGGAAAGCTCGCCGCCGCCGCCGCCCAGGTGTCTCGCGTGCGCATGGCCGGCGAGACCACCACCAGGTCAGGCAGGAAGCCCAGGTCGGCGAGGCGAGCGGCCATCGCCGCCGACTCCCGCACGCCGCGCGGCGCCAGGCGGCGGTCGAAGTCCTCGCCGCTGGCGGACTCCGGCTCGGCCTTGCCGTGGCGGAAAAGGATCAGCCGGTCCATGCACGCTCCACCCTGGAGTCACCTTCTAGCCGCGCCGGTCGCGCCTGCGAAGCCCAGCTCTAAGCATTGACTCGCCAGAGGCGAGGCGGTCCAAGGCCGCCATGGACGCCGGCGCCGAAACCAGCCCCCCGGGCGACCCAGGCCGTGAGACGGACGGCGGGACCTGGCGGTTCCCGGCGAACAAGCCGCTGCGCCTGGATTCCGGCGCGACGCTCTCGCCGCTGGAGGTGGCCTACAAGACCTATGGCCGGCTGAACGCGGAAAAGACCAACGCCGTGCTGGTCTGCCATGCCCTGACCGGCGATCAGCACGCCGGCTCGGTGAACCCGGTGACCGGCCGGCCCGGCTGGTGGGACCGGGTGATCGGCCCGGGCTTGCCGCTCGACCCCGAGCGCTACTTCGTCATCGCCATCAATGTGGTCGGCGGCTGCATGGGCTCGACCGGCCCAGCCTCGCCCCATCCGAAGACCGGCCAGCCCTACGGCCTGGGCTTTCCGATGATCACCATCGCCGACATGGTCCGCGCCCAGGCCATGCTGATCGAGGCCTTGGGGATCGAGACCCTGTTCGCCGTGGTCGGCGGCTCCATGGGCGGCATGCAGGTGCTGCAGTGGGCGGCGGACTATCCGGAGAAGCTGTTCAGCGCGGTCTGCGTGGCCGCGGCGCCCCGCCACTCGGCGCAGAACATCGCCTTCCACGAGGTCGGCCGCCAGGCGATCATGGCCGATCCCGACTGGCGTGGCGGGGCCTATGAGAGCCAGGGCGTGCGGCCGGAGAAGGGTCTGGCAGTGGCGCGCATGGCCGCGCACATCACCTATCTCTCCGAACCCGCCCTGCAGCGGAAGTTCGGCCGCGAACTGCAGCGCGACGGCCTCTCCTGGGGCTTCGACGCCGACTTCCAGGTGGAGAGTTACCTGCGCCACCAGGGGACCAGTTTCGTCGACCGCTTCGACGCCAATTCCTACCTCTACATCACCCGCGCGCTCGACTACTTCGACCTGGCCGCACGACACGGCGGGGTGCTGGCGGAGGCGTTCCGGAAGGCACGTGCGGTTCGGTTCTGCGTGCTGTCGTTCTCGTCGGACTGGCTCTATCCGACGGCGGAGAGCCGCGACATCGTCCGTGCGCTGAACGCCGCCGGATGCCGCGCCAGCTTCGCCGAGATCGACACCGACAAGGGCCACGACGCCTTCTTCCTCGACGAGCCGCAGCTCGACGCGGCGCTGCGCGGCTTCTTCGCCTCGGCAGCCCACGCGCGGGGGCTCTAGGTGGCCGGGCCAAGAAACAAGAACGGGCGGGAAGATTTCGCCGAGATCCTGCGGCTGGTGCGGCCGGGCGCGCGGGTGCTGGACGTGGGCTGCGAAGACGGCGAGTTGCTGGACCTCCTGACCCGTGAGAAGCGCGTCGACGGCCAGGGCCTGGAGATCAGCCCCGCGGGCGTCGCCGCCTGCCTCGCCAAGGGTCTGGCGGTGGTGCAGGGCGACGGCGACCGCGACCTTGACCACTTCCCGACGCGGGCCTTCGACTACGCGATCCTGTCGAAGACCCTGCAGCAGATGCGCGAGCCCAGGCGCGTGCTCTCCGAGCTCCTGCGCATCGCCGACCAGGCCATCGTCTCGGCGCCGAACTTCGGCCACTGGCGGATGCGGGTGTCGCTGATGGCGCGCGGCCGCATGCCGGAGACGCGCGCGCTCCCCGATCCCTGGTGGTCGACGCCGAACATCCACCTCTGCACCCTGCGCGATTTCACCGACCTCTGCCGGGAGCTCGACCTGCGGATCGACGCCTGCGCGGCGCTGTCGGCCGGCAAGCCCGCCCGGCCGATCCGTCCCGACGGCCTCTTCGAGAACTGGCGTGCGGAGTCCGCCCTCTTCCTGCTCAGCCGCCGCACGGCGGCGCAGGATCAGGCCACCCCGCAGAACCTCTTCGGCGAGGTCGATCTGCCCAAGCCCGAAGCCGCCGCTCCGGCGCGCCGCCGGCGGACCAGGGCCTAGGCGCCCCGCTCCAGCGCCTGGCGGATCGCCGCCAGCGAGGCCCGCATCAGTCGCGCATAGGCGGTGTCGAGAAATACCCGGCGCATCAGCCAGCGGCCCAGGCCGCAGAGGTTTCCCGGGAAAATGTCGTCCCGCAGGCGGAAGGCGTAGGTCCAGACGATCTCGGTGCGGCCGCCCTCCAGCTGCTTGAACAGGAACTCGCCCAGGGCATAGGCGATCGGCTTGCCCGCCGCGGTGGTGTAGTCCCAGACCTGGTAGCGGAAGTGCGCACCCGGCTGGGCGTCGAGCACGCGTTCGGTGGTCTGCGAGCCGTCGCTGAGATGGACGTGGCGCCGCCCGCCGACACTGCCCCAGGAGCCCGGCGTCAGCAGGGTAGTCCCGGTCACGCCCGGCAGTTGCCGGGTCGCCGGGATCATCTCATCGAGGGGTCCAGCCACCACATAGGCGAAGACGTCAGCCGCTGGCCGGGCGACCACGATCCGCTCCGTGCGAGCGATCATCGGCGCCTGGGGATCGACGTCCGGCGGCGGGGCGAGGTCAGCTTCGGCGGTCATGGTTGTCTCCCGCGAAGCCGCGTCGCCGGTCGCGGGTCAGGTGGCGTGCTAGCCGCTGGGTCGGCTTTTCCACCAGCCAGAAGGTCAGGCTGGCCGACGCGAGCGACGCCGCCATCGCCAGCGGAATGCCGACGGTCAGCGGCAGTTGATGCCGCGTCAGGACCACCAGCAACTGCCACCCCACCAGCCCGTGCATCAGATAGACCGAATAGCTGGTGTCGGAGAGGAAGCGAACGATCCGCCACTGCGGCAGCTGGATGTGCATCAGGGCGATGAACAGCAGGAAGGCGTAGGCCGCCGAGATGAAGTAGGAATTGGTCACCAGCAGGAAGCCCGGCTGGATCGCGCGCAGGCCATAGAGGAAGACCGTGCAAGCCGCCGCTAGATAGGCAAAGCCCCAGATCCACGACAGGCGCTTCTTCTCCAGCCACCAGTAGACGATTTGGCCCATGACCAGCATCGGCAGGTAGCTGGCCACGGTGGCCAGCAGGGCGAAGTCAGGGCCATAGGCGCCCCGCTTCCAGATCACCAGGGTGGAGATCACCAGGTTGACGGCGATGCGGTGCGGCGAGGCGCGCATGAACTGGGTGAGCGCGGTGATGGCATAGAACAACACCTCGATGATCAGGGTCCAGGCGACGCCCAGCAGGACGATTTGCGGCACGATCAGATAGTTGATCAGGCTGAAGTTGAGCAGCACCTGGCCAAGCGTGGGCCGAACGGCCGGAAGCCCCAGCGCCATCGACAGCAGGACCGAAAGCGCCACCATCGGGTAGATGCGCAGCACGCGCCGCACCACGAACTTGTAGGGGCTTTCCACCGCGGCGCGGTCGCTGATGATGAAGCCGCTGATTAGGAAGAACAGAGCGACCCCGAACCAGCCGAAATCCTGGATGATCCCCAGCGGCCCGGTGATGTTGGCCCGCACCCAATGCGCCGGAATGAACGGGTGGCCCAGCGCCTCGGGGACGATGTTCGCTAGGTGATCCCAGACCACCAGCCAGGCGGCGACCGCCCGCAGATAGTCCAGGAAGACATAGCGGCTTCCCGAGTCGGGGGTGTCCTTGGCGGCGACCATCGCCCCTTGTTAGAGGCGCTTCGCGGTTCCTTCAATCTTGGGTTGAACGGCGGGGCGGCGAGGTTCTGTCGATAAATTAACGTGACCTGCGGCCTCGCGGCGCCTCCCATCCGCGCACAGCTTCCTGGGGAGGAACCTCGATGATACTCAAAGCCTGCGCCCTCACCGCCGTTGGCCTGCTGGCCCTGGCGGGCTCCGCCGCCGTCGCCGCGCCGCCGGTTCCACCGGCGCCGCCCGCCCCGCCCGCGCCCCCGGCGCCGCCCCGAACCTCGCACATCAGCTTCGGCGTCGATTTCGGCCTGAACGGCGAGATCCCGTCCTCGCTGGATTGGCGGATCGAGCCTCCCAACCGCGACGCCACCGCGCCGGCCAGCTCCGTCGACTTCGAGATCGGCTTCACGCGGTTCCTCAACACCTCGTCCTGGGACCGCACAATCCCTGTCAGCGACCTGACCGGCCTGGCCCCGGCGCAGCTCTCCGGCGCCGGCGGCCCGGTGAGCTTTGTCCTGCGCCGCGACGCCGGCGAGTTCCGTTGCCACGGCGCGGCCAGCGAAGGCCGAGGCGTCGGAACCTGCACCTATGCCGCCAACGCCAGCTTCCCTGCGGCGCTCGCCCGGCGCGGCGTCTCCGGTTCGCTTTCCCCCGTCGAGCAGTTCGAGCTGACGCTCTCCGACACCGGCTTCAACTACCTCGACGAGCTGAAGCGCGGCGGTTACGCCATGCCCGCCGCGCCGGTGCTGATCGACGCCCTCCACCACGGCGTGAACCTGCGCCATCTCGTGGCCTACGACGCCACCGGCTACCGGTTCGGGACGCTGGAGACGGTGATCCGGCTGCGCGACCACGGGGTGTCGGACCGCTACCTCACCGATCTGCATGGCTACGGCTATGCCGGCCTGAAGGCCGACGAGCTGATCGCCCTGCGAGATCACGGGGTCAGCACGGGCTATCTGAAGGCGCTGCATGAGGCCGGCTACGCCAAGGCCACCCCTGAAGACCTCGCCCGGATGCGCGATCATGGGGTCAGCGCCGAGTTCGTCGCCCAGGCGCAGCAGGCCGGTTATCGCCTCTCGCCGGACGAACTCGAACGCCTGCGCGACCACGGCGTGAACGGCGCCTTCATCAGCGAGCTGAAGGCCATGGGCTACGACCGCCTGTCCGCGGACGAGATCGCCCGCCTGCGCGAGCACGGGATTAGCCCAGGCTTCATCCGCACCTCGAACCGGGACGGCGGACATCTGTCGCCCGACGAGCTGATCCGGCTGCGCGAGACCGGCGAGCGCCCCTAAGCACGGCGTCTAGACGTCGCTTCCACGCGGGTTGGTGGCACGCTGCGAGGCCTGCGGCGCCGGCGCGCCAGGAGCTGAGGGCGTCGGCCGCCGCCACAGGCTGGGATCCAGGGCGAGATAAAGCGTGGCCGCCATGGCGGCGAGGTCGAGGAAGTAGAGATACCGATAGTCGCAGGCGATGGAGAGGACGAAGAAGCTCGCGGCGAACAGGAAGGCTCCGACGAGCATCGCCAGCATCGGGATGTCGGCCGGATCGCGGCGGACCATCAGGGCCGCGCCCGCCAACAGGGCGACCAAGCCCCACGCAAGATGCGACATCGCCGGCGTGTGCAGGAACTTCATGCCGTAGTTGAAGAGATCTCTATCGCGCTGATCCTGGCGAGGATGCATTCCAAGGTCAGCCAGCGCGTCGTCCGGCGCCTGGACGCCCACGAAAATCGGCAGGCATTTCTCGATCTGGGGTGTCGCGACCACCCATCGGAACGCGGCGGTCCGCAAGCCGAGGTAGTCGAGCGGATGGTGCAGCAGCAGGTCGCGCCAATCGGCCTGCAGCGGCGCGGTCGGCAAGGTCTTGTAGAAGCGATGCAGCTGCGGCGAGGCGCTGAGCGTGTCGACGCGGTCGGGCGTGTAGAGGGCTTGCGCCTGGCGCCGGAACGCCGCGGCGAGCTGTGGATCGGCGCGCTCGAGATGCGTCAGAGGAAACCCCGGAATCCGGGCGGCCGCGCCCGACAGGTCGAAACGCTGAAGGACCGACAAGCCCTGCGCGCCGGAGCGGTCCGGCGGGCCGATCCCTTGCGGCTGGGCGACACTGGCCAGCACCAGGGTCATGGCCAGGACAGCGGCCATCCAGCCAGCCGCCAGCACGGCGGCGCGGCGCCAGCCGCCGGCGCGCGCGGACCAGGCGACGGCGACGGCGGCGGGGAGAATCAGCACTAGGCCGTTCTGGCGCAGGAGCCCCGCGGCGGCGAACAGGACCACGGACAGGACCAACCCGGCCAAGCGGAGCCTGCCGATCGGACGGCGCGCGGTGAAGGCCAGGCAAAGAAAGGCCGCCAACGCGACATTGGCGAAGACCACGTCCTTCCAGACGATCCCCTGGTAGATGACGAACTGCGGCGTGGCGAGCAGGGCCGCCGCAACCGGCGGCGCGAGCCAGGACAGCCTTGGCCGCAACAGGGCCATCGCGGCCAGGCTCGCGAACATCCCACCGGCGACCACCGCGACATAGAGGGCCGTTCCCCGGTGAATCCGGTCGAACACACCGAGCAACCAGCCGAAGAACGCCGGGTTCCAGGTGTTGTGAACATGCAGCCGGCCCTCGCGCAGGGACAGGACCGAATCGAAGGAAAGGTGTCCCGGCAGGTCCAGGCGCAGCACGATCAGGTAGCCCAGGCCGAGCACCGCCAGCCAGGCTGTGAGACGGTAAATCGGAAGGCCCCGTTGTTCGCCGTCGATCATCGTGATTTCCGCGAGGCTCCCACGGCCGCCGCACTATCGGAGAGCTCCGCCGGACGCAACGGCGGGCGGAGGGCGGCACGCGCGGGGCTTGTGCTCGATCCGCGGTTGCGCCAAGCCACGGTTCTCGGCTGATGGTGACTCGAACTAGGACCGACGCGATGCAGAGCGCCCCTCCGACACTGGCCGCCGGAGATCTGACGTTCGAGTCCATCGCCGCGCCCTATCAGCGCTTCGTCCTGGACTACCTCAGCCTCTACGGGATCGACCCGGCACGGTTCTGCCGGCCCCTGCCGGGCGCCGACGAGATGTTCTTCAAGGCGGTCCTGCCGAACTACGAGCAGGACACCGGGATCGGATTCTTCAAGTTCACCGAATCGACGCTGAGGTTCTTCGACGCCTACCGCCAGATCGTCAGCCAGCTGTTCGGCGGGTTCGAGAACCTGCGCAGCGTCATGGACTTCGCCTCCGGCTACGGCCGGTTGACGCGGATTCTCGAACAGAAACTGGAGCCCAGGCAGATCTGGGTTAGCGACATCTATCAGGACGCGATGGCTTACCAAGGCCGCGCGTTCGGCGTGAACACCGTCAACTCCACGCCGGACCCTGCGGCCTATATGCATGCCGGCCTCCACGACATCGTCTTCGTCGGCTCGTTGTTCTCGCACCTTCCGATACCCCTGTTCCACGCTTGGCTGGAGCGGCTCTATCGGCTGGTGGCGCCAGGCGGGGTCCTGGCGTTCAGCGTCCATGACGAGGGCTATCTGGCGCCGGCCGAACCGCGGGATCCCTCCGGATTGAGCTATTTCCGGATGAGCGAGAGCGGCACGCTCGACGCCGACATCTACGGCATGAGCTATGTCACCGAGGCCTTCGTCGGCGGGGCGATCGCCAGGCTTCCCGACCGGCCGAGCTGGCGGCGCTTCCCCAAGGGGCTCTACGAGAACCAGGACCTCTACGTCGTGGGAGGCCCCGGTCGTGACGTCTCGGGCCTGCGGGTCGCGAGCTCCCCGATGGGTGGGTTCGAGACCGCCACGGCGCTGACCAACGGGGACCTGGAGTTCTCCGGATGGGCCATTGAGCGGACACCTCGGGAACGCATCGAGCGGTTGCGGGTGATGGTCGACGGCGTCGAGCGGGTCATCGTTCCACCCGCCGGCGAACGCCGCGACGTGCTGGCCCACTTTCCCGATAGCGCCAATGCCCCGGTCGGCTGGAGCTTCCGGCTGCGGCGGGATGAAACGGCGACCGGCGCCCTGGTCCGGGTGGGCCTTGAAAGCAGCAGCGGACTGAGCGGGTACGCCTATGTGGATTTTCCGCCCGCGGTTTCGATGACCTATTCGGGCTGGTCGCGCCGGGCGCTGCGGCGGCCGTAGCGGGCGGACGCCGCGCGCGCCTATCCCGCGATGGCCGCGGCGTCGCGGTCGCCGGTGCGGATGCGCAGGGCCTGTTCCAGGTCCATGACGAAGACCTTGCCGTCGCCGATCTTCCCGGTGTTGGCGGTGCGGGTGATTGCCTCGACGACGCCATCGCAGATGTCCGACGGCACGGCGATCTCCAGCTTCACCTTGGGCAGCAGCTTCACCTCGTATTCCGCGCCCCGGTAGACTTCGGTCTTGCCGCGCTGGCGGCCATAGCCGCGCACCTCGGTCACCGTCAGCCCGGACGCGCCGGCCTCGGTGACGGCTTCGAGCACCGTATCCAGGCGACTCGGCTTGATGACCGCGACGATCATCTTCATGGCGCAGCCTTTCGGTTCATGCGGGCAAGGACGGTTTGCGGTCTGACGCTAAGGCCTTCGCCGCCCGGCTCCAAGAGCTTGCGCGGCGTCAACACCCCCTCTGCCTGGGAAACGGGCGCCGGCGCCAGCAACGGCCGCACCCGGCGCACGCGGGCGGCATGGCCCTTGGGCTTCACGGCGAAAGTCTGCTTCACCGCCTCCATCAGGAGCAGGCCGGCAAAGCCCGGCCACAGGCGCGAGCCGGTCTGTTCGAAACCCTCCGCCCAGCCGGCCATCCAGTTCAGCGGCGGCACATAGAGCGCCCGCGTCCAGCCCGACGGCTCCAGCTCCGCCTCGCGTAGCAGCTCGGCGAGCTGGCCACGGCTGTAGGGTCGGCCGTGGCCGAAGGGTGTCTTCTCGCTGTTGGCCCACAGCCCATTGCGCGCCGCGACCGCCACCACCACGCGGCCGGACGGCGCCAGCACCCGCCAGACCTCGCGCAGGAAGGCCAGCGGGTCGGGGCTCTCCTCGATGCCATGGACGATGAGGATGCGGTCGAACAGCGCATTGGGGAAGGGCAGGCTGTCCTCGCCCACCAGCGTGGTCAGGTTGCGCTCGCCGCCCGGCCACAGCTCGACCCCCTGCTGGGCCGGCATGGCGCCGACCACCCGACGAGCGGCCTGGCGGGCGGTGGCCACGAACGGCGTCGCATAGCCCAGCGCCAGCACGTCCAGCCCGCGCGCATCGCCCCAGGCCTCGATCACCTTGCGGCCCACCATGGCGCGCGCCGCCCGGCCGAGGTCGGAGGCGTAGAACTGGCGAAGATCCAGGACGTCGCGGCGCATAACGCCATGGCTAGGCTCGACGAAGGCCTTGCGCCAACCTAAATCGCATTGCCTCTGATCGTCCGATCAAGGCCGGAGTTTCCGCCATGCCGCTCAAAGTCCATCAGTTCCCCTGTCTTGAGGACAACTACGGCTTCCTGGCCGTGGACGAGGCCTCCGGCCTCGCCGCCTGCATCGACACGCCGGACGCCGGCGCGATCCTGCGCGAACTGAAGACGCTGGGTTGGAAGCTCGACCTGATCCTCAACACCCACTGGCATCCCGATCACGCCGGCGGCAACGCCGAGATCCAGGCCGCCACCGGCTGCACGATCGTGGGGCCGGCCGAGGTCACCCGCCTGACCCCCATCGACCGTGAGGTGAAGGGCGGCGACACCGTGATGTTGGGAGAGACCCGCTTCGAGGTGATCGAGAGTGGCGGCCACACGCTTGGCCACATCGCCTATTTCGACGCCGCCGACCGCATCGCCTTCGTCGGCGACACCCTGTTCGCGCTGGGCTGCGGCCGCCTCTTCGAGGGCACACCGGAGCAGATGTGGACCAGCCTGCAACGCCTCGCCGCCCTGCCGGACGACACCACCGTCTACTGCGCCCACGAGTACACCGCGTCGAACGCGCGCTTCGCGCTGTCGGTGGACGACGCTCCGGCGCTGAAAGCCCGCGCCGATCAGATCTTCGCGCTGCGCGAGCGGGGCGAGCCCACGGTGCCCACCACCATCGGCGTGGAAAAGGCCACCAACCCGTTCCTGCGGGCGCCGGTGCTGGCGGACCGGGTCGGGGCGGCAGGCGAGCCGGACTACAAGGCGTTCGGCGCGGTCCGCGCGGCCAAGGACGTCTTCAAGGGCTGAGCGGCCGTCGGCGCGGCCCTAGTGGAAAGCCTGGGCCACGTGGACGATGGCGTCGGAGGACGGCCGGCCGGGGAAGCCCTGCGGCGGCGCAACGGTGACTTCCAGCACGCCTTGCGAGAGCTGCACCGACGCCTTCTGACCCTCGCCCAGGTGGACGCGGAGGATGTGGTCCAGCAGGCGATGGGCATCGGACCGCTTGGTCATCCGCACCACGGCTTCGCTGGTCACCATGGCGGCGTCGGCGATCAGCGGCGCGGACGAGGGCGTCGCCTCGGCCTCGAAGGGGATCAGCCGCCGCGCCGCGCGGCTCGCCCGGCCGCTGGCCTGCCACAGTCGGTCCAGCAGGGCCTGCGGGCCCATGATCGCCAGCTTCAGCGGCACGCCTGGCCCGGCGAGCGCCGCGGCCTCGCCGTCGGGCCGGTGGTCGGTGAAGATCGTCACCCCGCCCAGTCGCGTGGCGCGCAGCACCGGCTCGCCCAGGTCATTCTTGTAGATGGTGTCGCCGCGCGGCGCCTGCTGGGCCGAAAGCGCCCAGACCTCGAAGCTGTTGTCGAACTTCAGGAGCGGCTTGGGGCCCGTGCGGTCCAGAGTGAAGACGTCGCCGTCCTCGGAGACATAGCGGGCGACCGGCGGGGCGGCGGACTCGCGTCCGTCGCGGCCGTGGTTGAACAGGCTGTCCCGGAGGCTGGAGAGCGGACCCGCGAACGCCGGCGAGGCTGTCGCCAGGACGGCGCACAGCACGGCCGCGAGAGCCGCCGCCGAACTCGTCCGAGAAGAGGTCCGAGGCTTGGCCGTCATGACACCCAACGGGATGCCGTTGGCGTGTGGCGCTTTTTGGACCGGGGCGAGGCCCTTCGCGGACGCCGGCGGATTAGCCGACCAGGTACTGCCCGCCATTGAGCGATAGTGTCGTTCCGGTCACATATCCGGCGCGCTCGCCGGCCAGGAAGGCGACCATGTCGGCGATCTCGTCGCCACGGCCGAGCCGGCCCACCGGGATCTGGCCGATGATGCTCTCCAGCACCTTTTCCGGCACCGCCTGCACCATCTCGGTGTCGATGTAGCCGGGCGCGATGACGTTCACGGTGACGCCCTTCTTGGCGTTCTCCAGCGCCAGCGCCTTGGAGAAGCCGATCATCCCGGCCTTGGCGGCGGAATAGTTGGTCTGGCCGACCTGACCCTTCTGGCCGTTGATCGAGGAGATGTTGATGATCCGGCCCCAGGCGCGCTCTCGCATGCCCTCGATCACCTGGCGGGTCATGTTGAACAGCGAGTCCATGTTCACGCGGATCACCTCGCTCCACTGCTCGGCGGTCATCCGGTGGAAAACCCCATCGCGGGTGATGCCTGCGTTGTTGACCAGGATGTCGATGGGCCCAAGCTCCGCCTCGACCGCCGCCGCCGCGCGCTGGCAATCGTCCCAGTTGCCGACGTTGCCCTTGATGACCATGGCGCCGGTCTCGCGCTTCAGCGCCTCGGCGGCGGCGTCGTTGCCGGAGTAGCCGGCTGCGACCCTGATGCCGTCGGCGCTCAGCCGTTCGACGATCGCTCGCCCGATGCCACGGGTTCCACCCGTGACCAGCGCTACCCTGGCCATTCCACTCGTCTCCCTATGGACCGGCCCCGTTTATCCGAGGCTCAGATCAAACTTTTTCGACGCACATGGCGACGCCCATGCCGCCGCCGACGCACAGCGTCGCCAGGCCCTTCCTGGCGTCGGTGCGGTTCATCTCGTGCAGCAGGGTGGTCAGGATACGCGCGCCGGACGCGCCGATCGGATGGCCGATGGCGATGGCCCCGCCGTTGACGTTCACCTTGGCCGGATCGAGGCCGAGGTCGCGCACCACGCAGATCGACTGCGCGGCGAAGGCCTCGTTGGATTCCACCAGGTCGAGGTCGCCCACCGACCAGCCGGCCCGCTCCAGCGCCTTGCGGCTGGCCGGGATCGGACCGGTGCCCATGATTTCCGGCTCGACGCCGGCGTTGGCCCAGGAGGCGATGCGGGCGAGGGGTTTGAGGCCCCGCTTCTTGGCCTCCTCGGCGCTCATCAGCACGAGCGCCGCGGCGCCGTCGTTCAGACCGGACGCGTTGCCGGCGGTGACCGAGCCGTCCTTGGTGAACGCCGGCTTGAGGCCCGCCATAGCCTCGAGCGTCGCGCCGTGGCGGATGTATTCGTCTTGATCGACCACCGTGTCGCCCTTGCGGCCCTTGACGGTGACCGGCGCGATCTCGCTGACGAACTTGCCGGCCTTCTGCGCGGCCTCGGCCTTGTTCTGCGAGGCGACGGCGAACCTGTCCTGGTCGTCGCGGGTGATTTGCCAGCGGGCGGCGATGTTCTCGGCGGTCTGGCCCATGTGATAGCCATGGAAGGCGTCCCACAGGCCGTCCTTGATCATGGTGTCGACGAAGGCCAGGTCGCCCATCTTCTGGCCGGTGCGCAGGTTCTGGGCGTGCGGCGCCTGGCTCATGCTCTCCTGGCCGCCGGCGATGACGATGTCGGCCGAGCCGTCCATGATCTGTTGCGCGCCGAGCGCGACCGCCCGCAGGCCGGAGCCGCAGAGCTGATTGAGGCTCCAGGCCGGGCTCTGCACCGGGACGCCGGCGTTGACGCTGGCCTGGCGGGCCGGGCCCTGGCCGGCGGCGGCCTGCAGCACCTGGCCCAGGATCACCTCGTCCACGTCGGCCAGCGCGATCCCGGCGCGCTCGGCGGCGGCCTGGATGGCCACCTTGCCGAGTTCGTGGGCGGGCAGGCTGGCGAGCGCCCCGTTGAACGAACCGACCGGGGTGCGGACGGCGGAAACAATGACGATGTCGCTCATGGCGGGTTCCTTGACGTCGTAAGAGGCGGCCCTTGCCTCATCTATTGGGATGGCCAGGGATTTCCGCAAGCCGCCTGTCGGCTTTTGCGCGTCATTTCGGGCCGATTGCCATTCGGCTCGCATGCGCGATACTGCAGTGCAGAAACGCATGGGTTCGCCGTCGCGCGCCCGGTATCAAGGATTTGGGATGGCCGACCCCAAGGACACCGCCGCCCCTGGCGAGCGCGTCATCATCAAGAAGTACGCCAACCGGCGTCTCTACAACACCGCCTCTTCCAGCTACGTCACCCTCGAACACCTCTCCGAGATGGTGAAGCAGAACATCGATTTCGTGGTCTATGACGCCAAGACCAACGAGGACATCACCCGCTCGGTGCTGACCCAGATCATCTTCGAGGAGGAAAGCCAGCAGGGGCAGAGCCTGTTGCCGATCCAGTTCCTGCGGCAGCTGATCGGCTTCTACGGCAACTCCATGCAGGCTTTCCTGCCGAGTTACCTGGAGCTGTCGCTGGCGAGCTTCACCGAGCAGCAGGAGCGGATGCGCAAGCAGTTCTCGGCGCTGGGCCATACACCGGGCGTCGGCGTCTTCGACGAACAGGTGCGCCAGAACCTCGCCCTCTTCGACCGGGCGATGAAGATGTTCTCGCCATTCGCCTATGGGAAGGCGGAGGAGCCGATCGCGACGCCCAGGGCCCAGCCCGCGCCGCCGCCGCCCGCCCCCAGCGCTTCCGACGAAGCGCTGGTCGCGCTCCGCAAGCAGATGGAAGCCATGCAGGCCCAGATCGAAAAACTGGCCGGCAAGAGCTGAGGCAATCGTCCTTGGCCCTGATCCTGCATAGCTGACGCCATGAGTTCATCGCTTGGTCCCGTCCGGAGATCGCCGCGCATCCGCCGCACGCGGAAGACGGCCGCCGAGCTCGTCGATGAACTCGAGGGCAAGAGCGAAACGCCGGCGACGAATTTGCCCGTGCCGGTCTCACCGGCCCAGACCATTCCGCCCAAGGCGCCGGTCGCCAGCGCCGCCTCCATCGAGGCGCAACTGATCGGCGAGCGGCGGGGGCTGCGCGCCGGGGCCAGCCTGATCGACCGGGCGAAGGTCACCTACAACAAGGTGGAATGGTCCGGCTCCAAGGACCGCCGCGCGCCCAAGGGCCGGGCCGCCAAGACCGAGATCTAGCGCCCGCCGCCGCGCAGCCGCAGGAGCTGCGTCTCCAGCGCCGCCACCCGCCGTTCCAGAGCCGCGATCCGCGCCTCCGCTGCGCTTGCCTGGCCTGGAACCGGCGTCGAAACCCCGGCTCGTGCCGCCACCTCGGCAGGATCGGCGCCCAGCAGCTCGGCAAAGACCGCCACCTCCCCGGCGGAAACTTCCCGCTGGTCCTTGAACACCAGGGTCAGGTCGACGGCGCTGAGCCCGGCCGCGGCAGCCATCATCTCGCGCGACAGGCCGCGCTCGCCAAGGCGCGCGTCGAACCAATCGGCGTCGAAGAACAGGGCCATGGGCTTCCTCTCGAGGATCGTCCGGCGTCTGGCGCGGGTCTTGCTTACCCCTGCCCAGGATCATCGATCACGGGCCTGGGTCATGCTGCAAGTCGTCTATCGCATCATCGACGTCACCGTCGTCGCCCTGATCCTCTCGGCCTTCACCTAGGGCCTGCCGACCCCGTCCGAATCCCGCCAGCCGGGAACCTCGCCATCTGCCATGTTCGGCTCCGAAAAGGAGATCGCAGATGGCTTCGATTATTAAGCAAGTTCAAATCGATGCACCCGCCGAGGCAGTGTGGGACGCCGTCGCCGACTTCGGCGCCGTGCACCGCCGCTTCGCCCCCGGCTTCGTCACCGACGTCGAGCTGATCGACGGCGCGCGGATGGTGACCTTCGGCGACGGAACGGTGGCCAAGGAGCTGTTCCTCGGCTGCGACCACCAGGCCCGGCGACTGGCCTATTCCATTCAGAGCGAGCGCTTCGCCCACCATTCGGCGAGCTTCCAGGTGAGCGAGGACGGCCCCAACAGGAGCCGGCTGACGTGGATCGCCGACATCCTGCCCGACGCCTTCGCGGGCTATCTGAGCGAACGGATGGACGCGGGCATCGCCGTGGCGAAGAAAACCCTGGGCCGTGTGCCGGCCTAGACCTCGTCGACCCCGCCGGGATTGCGGGCGCGGGACTGCAGCCAGATGACGCCGTAGAGATCCGACAGCGACGCCCAGAGGCGGCCAAGGTTGGTGTACTTCGACTGGCCCGTTTCACGGTGGCGGTGGTTCACCGGCAGGAAGGCCGTCCGGTAGCCCTCTCGCTGCATCAGGGCCGGCAGATAACGGTGGATGTGGTCGAAGTAGGGAAGCCGCAGGAACGCCTCGCGGCGGAAGGCCTTCAGCCCGCAGCCGGTGTCGTTGGCGGTGTCCTTGAGGAGGCGCTTGCGGACCCCGTTGCCGATTCGGCTGGCGACTTTCTTGGCGGCGCTGTCCTGGCGCTTCACCCGCTCGCCGCCGACCAGGGCCAGCTCCGGCGGGCCGGCCGCCAGCGCGTCGACCAGGGCCGGGCCGTCGGCCGGATCGTTCTGGCCGTCGCCGTCCAGGGTGACGATCACCGCGCCCCGGGCGCCCAGGATGCCGGAACGCACCGCCCGGCTCTGGCCGGAGTTCTTGCGGTGGGCCAGCACCCGCAATTGCGGAATCTCGGCCGACAGCGCCTTCAGCGCCGCGCGCGTGCCGTCGCGGCTGGCGTCGTCGACGAAGATCATCTCGTAGTTGCGGCCCTGGAAGGCGGCGGCGATCTCGCGGGCGAGCGTCGGCGCGGCGCCCTCCTCGTCGAAGACCGGGACGACGACGGAAATATCTGGCGTCGAAGGGGTAGGTGCGCGGGCCATGGCCTCCCATAGCGGAAAAGCTGGCCTTGGGAAGGATCGTGCTATCACCAGCGCGATGACGCTCGACGGTGAATTGGCGCGCTTAAGCCGCGGCTGGCGGGGCCCCGCCCTGGCGGCGGCGATCGCCTTCGTGGCCGGCTTGCCGGGCCTGATCGCCGTCCCGCCGCTGGACCGCGACGAATCGCGCTTCGCTCAGGCCACCGCCCAGATGCTGGAGAGCCGCGACTTCGTGGTCATCCGCTACCAGGACCAGCCGCGCTTCAAGAAGCCGGTGGGCATCCACTGGCTGCAGGCGGCCAGCGTGTCGCTGTTCTCCAACCCCGAAGACCGCGAGATCTGGGCCTACCGCATCCCGAGCCTCTTGGGCGCCATGCTGGCCGCCGCCGCCTGCGCCTGGGGCGCGGCAGCCTTCTTTGGGCCCTCGGCGGGCCTACTGGCCGGCGCCATGCTCGGCACGACCTTCATGCTTTCGACCGAGGCGCTGATCGCCAAGACCGACGCGGTGCTCTGCGGGACCACGACGCTGGCCGTCGCCGCGCTCGGCCGCCTCTACGCCGAGGCCCGCGAGGGGCCGCCGGCCGGCCGGCGCGCCTGGCTGCTCTTCTGGGTCGGCCTGTCGGTGGGGACCCTCGACAAGGGCCCGGTCGCGCCCATGGTCGCCGCCCTCACCATCGCGGCGCTCTGCGCCATGGATCGCAAGCCTGCCTGGCTTGGACGGCTGAACTGGGGCTGGGGCGCGATCATCCTGGTCGCCATCTGCGGGCCCTGGGCCTGGGCGGTGACGGTGGCCACCGACGGCGCGTTCTGGAGCGCGGCGCTGGGCGGCGATCTCGCCCCCAAGCTGGCTGGTGGCCAAGAGAGCCACGGCGCGCCACCCGGCTACTACGCCCTGCTCTCGCCGGTTCTGATGTTCCCCATGACCCTGATGCTGCCGGCCGCGGCGGTGACCGCCTGGAAGCGCTGGCGCGAGCCCGGGGTGCGGTTCGCCATCGCCTGGCTGGTTCCCACCTGGCTGGTCTTCGAAGCCCTGCCGACCAAGCTGGTTCACTACACCCTGCCGGTCTATGGCGCGGTCGCCTGGCTGGCGGCGGCGGCGCTGATCCAGCCCCTGGGGGCCAAGACCCGCTGGACCGGCGCGGTCCTGGCCGGCGTCTTCGGCCTGCTGCTGGCCGGTGGGACCTTCTACCTGGTGAAGGCCTATGGCGACGCGTCCGACCTGCCGTTCGCGATCCCCACGGCGATCCTGCTGGCCGGCGCCGGCCTCGTCGGCGGCTACCTGCTGGTGCGCAAGGCGCCGCCGGGGGCGGTGATCACGGCCGTGGGCCTGGGGCTGGCCGGCCACGCCGCGCTGGCCGCCGGCCTCGCCCCGCGGCTCAATCCTCTGTGGCTGTCGTCGCGGGTCGAGAAGGTGATGGCCAAGGCCCAGCTCCTGCCCGAGCAGGGGATCGCCGATGCGCCGGTGACGGTGGCCGGCTACGCCGAACCCAGCCTGGTCTTCGCCATCGGCACCCAGACCGAGCTCGCCGGGCCGGAGGACGCCGCCCAGGCGATCTATGAACATCGTCCCGCCGTGGTCGAACAGCGGCAGGAGGCGGCGTTCGAGAAGGCCCTGGCGGTCTACCACGCCCAGACCCATCTGGTGGGGACCGTGAAAGGCCTCGACTATTCGGACGGCAAGAAGATGACCCTGCGTATCTTCGAGGCGACCGCCAACTCTCCCCAGGCGCCAGATCAATGAGCCCCCCAAATGCCTAGGCGTATCGAGATCGTGGAAGTCGGCCCGCGCGACGGGCTGCAGAACGAGAAGGCCCTGCTGGAGGTCGACCAGAAGCTCGAGTTCATCCACCGGCTGGAGGCCGCGGGCGCGCGGCGCATCGAGACCGTCTCCTTCGTCAATCCCAAGCGCGTGCCGCAGATGGCCGGCGCCGAGGAGATTTCCGAGGCCCTGCGGCACGCCGCCGGCCGCTCGCGGATCGGCCTGGTGCTGAACGAGCGCGGCTGGGACCGCTGCGTCGCCGCCGGCTGCGACGAGGCCAATGTGGTGGTCTGCGCCACCGATGGCTTCGGCATCCGCAACCAGGGCGCATCCGCCGCCGAGCAGACCGCCGCCATGCAAGCGATCGCCGCGCGCCAGAAGGCCGAGGGCGGGCCGCCGATCACCGTGACCATCTCGGTGGCCTTCGGCTGTCCCTTCGACGGCGAGGTCTCGGAGGAGCAGGTGATGCGCATCGTGCGCGCCGCGGCGGAGGCGCGCGTGGCCGAAATCGCGCTGGCCGACACCATCGGCGTCGCCGACCCTTGGCTGGTCAGGACGCGCATCGAGGCGGCGAAGACCGCCGCGCCCGGCATTCCGCTGCGCATGCACTTCCACGACACCCGCAACACGGGCCTCGCCAACGCCTATGCCTCGGTCGAGGCCGGGGTGGATGTGCTGGATGCGAGTTGCGGGGGCCTGGGCGGCTGTCCCTTCGCGCCCGACGCCACCGGCAACATCGGCACGGAGGACCTGGTCTACATGCTGGAGCGCGCCGGGTTCGAGACGGGCTACGACCTGCCCGCCCTGATCTCCACCGCCAAGTGGATGGCGAACATCCTGGGCAAGCCCCCCGCCGCCTTCGTGAGCCGCGCCGGCGTGTTTCCGATCCCCGCCTAGACTAGGCCTTCACCGCCACGAACAGGTCCTGGCCGCCGTCGTACTGCGCGGGCGGGGCCCAGGCGCCGTTCCAGCTTCCGGCGAGCTTGAGCCCCGCCTCGGCGATCGCCGCCTCCAGGGCGGGGCGCCAGTGGCCGATGGCGCGCTCCGGCGAGCGAGGGTCGATGATCATCGAGGTTTCGTCGAACGGCTGGAAGGCGAAGACCTCCGAGGCGCGGCGATCCTGGGTCAGGGCGAAGGCGGTGAACGCCAAGCGCCCGCCGGGCGCCAACACCCGCGCGCTCTCCGCCAGATAGCGGCGCAGCCCCGGCATCCGCATGTGGGTGAACACCGAGGTCGCGAAGGCCAGGTCGATGCTGGCGTCGGCGGCCGGGAACACCACATCGGCCTCCGCCATCCTGCCGGTGGCGTTGTACTCGCCGTTCCAGACGTCCAGGTGCTCGAAGGCCATGTGCGGCCGGGTGGCGAAACGCCGGCGGCAGGCGGCGATGCCGGCTTTCGAAAGGTCGAAGCCCACATAGCGCCCGCCACCGCCTTGCAGGACCGGGGCGAGCTGTTCGGCCACCCGGCCATTGCCGCAACCGATGTCGAGCACCCGGTCGCCGGGCTTGAGGCCGGCATAGTCCTTCAGGTTGCCGAGCAACTGCGCGCCCACCACCACATAGTCGCCGTCCCCGACGTTGTGGACGAAGGCCCAGGGCTCCTTGCGCCGCGCCGGATCGGCGAGGCGGGCCGGCAGGCTCTTCAGGTCAAGCAGGGCGCCAGCCAGCCGGCGCCGCACGCCCGGCGGCGCCATCCGGCCCAGACGGCGAAGAAAAGGCGACGCCATGAGCTTGTGGTAGCCGTTTGCGCCTTAGCCGGCGCGGCCGCGGAGACGCCACATCACCGGGCGCAGGACGGCGGCGCCCACCACCACCGGGGACATCAGCCAGGCGACCAGCTGCTGGCCGACGCCCACCGCGCGCTTGCGGAAATAGCGCGCCAGCCCGACGCCCTTGTGGAATTCGACGCGCAGGGGGCTGGTGAGGCTGGTGTGGCCCAGATGGATCACCTCGGCCTTGGGATGGAACAGCACCAGGCCGCCCGCCCGTCGCACCCGCCAGCAGAGATCGACATCCTCCACGTGCAGGAAATACTTCTCGTCGAACCCGCTCACGGCGTCGAAGTCCTCGCGCCGCATGCAGAAGCAGGCGCCGGAGATGGTCGGCACCGCCATCGCCTGGTCCGGCAGGGGCTGCTCCTCCCAGTGGACGTTGTGATGACGCCAGGCCGGCGCCTTCTCGGCCAGCCGGCTGAGCGACAACAGCGCGGTCACGAGCGTGATATCGCCGCGCCTAGCGCCCCGCTGTTCGGTGAGGTCGGCGTTCAGCACCCGGCCACCGACGAGGCTCGGCACCGGACGGTTCTCGATCTCGCGCACCAGCTCGGCGATGCAGCGCGGCTGCAGGAAGGCGTCCGGATTGAGGAACACCAGGATGTCGCCCTTGGCTCGGCGCGCGCCCAGATTGGCGCCGCGGGCAAACCCGATATTGCCATGGCCGCTCAGCAGCACCACACGGCCGTCCCGCTCGGCCAGCGTCTTCAGTCGCGCGCCATCCTCGCCGGTCGAGCCGTTGTCGACGATGACGAATTCATCGATCAGCGGGTCCTTCAGCACCCGCTCCACGCTCTCCTCGAGCGCGGGGCCGGTCATGTAGACGACCATGACGACGGACACGCTGCGACGCGCCCCCTTGAAGTCAGGAGATGTCAGGAAGTCCGGGGTCGGCGCAGGTTCTACGGCGACGATCGGGACGGCGATGCCGTTCATCCAGCCTCCAGGGCGCCGGCCCTGCCGGACGCATGCGATTCCGAACTCCCGCCCAGGGCAACATCGGGCGGACTGGCCTGCATGGCAAGCAGGTTTGCCGCGGCGGCAAGGTCGAGGATTTCCTGACCGTCGGAGCCCAGGCGGCGCAGCGCCACCTTACCCTCTTCCGCCTCGCGCCGGCCGACGACGGCGATCACCGGCACCTTGGCCAGGCTGTGTTCCCGCACCTTCAGATTGATCTTCTCGTTGCGGAGATCGAGTTCCACACGCAGCCCCTTCGCCCGCAACGCCGCGGCCGCCTGGTGGGCGAAATCGTCGGCGTCCGACGTGATCGTGGCGACCGTAACCTGAACGGGAGCCAACCAGAGCGGGAACGCGCCGGCGTAGTTTTCGATCATCACCCCGATGAACCGCTCCATCGACCCGCAGATCGCCCGGTGCAGCATCACCGGCCGCTGCTTGGAGCCATCCTCGGCGACATATTCGGCGTCCAGGCGCTCGGGCAGCACATAGTCGAGCTGCAGGGTGCCGCAGTGCCAGGTGCGGCCGATGGCGTCGCGCAGGTGGAATTCCAGCTTGGGGCCATAGAAAGCGCCTTCGCCCGGCAGCATCTCCACCTCGGAGATGCCGGCGTTGCGGGCCGCCCGTTCCAGCTTGGCCTCGGCGATGTCCCAGACCGCGTCGTCGCCGAACCGCAGTTCCGGCCGCAGCGCCAGCTTCACCGCGTGCAACTCCAGTCCACAGTCGCGATAGACGCTCTCCAGCAGGCGCACGAACTTCGTCGATTCCGCCTCGATCTGGTCCTCGCGGCAGAAGATGTGCGCGTCGTCCTGCGTGAACGCTCGCACCCGGAAGATGCCGTGCAGCGCGCCCGAGGGCTCATAGCGGTGGCAGGCTCCGAACTCGGCCATGCGCAGCGGCAGGTCGCGATAGGACTTCTGGCCATGGTTGAAGATCTGCACGTGGCCCGGGCAGTTCATTGGCTTGACGGCCAGGACCTCGCCTTCCTCCGTCTCGCAGGTGAACATGGCGTGGCTGAACTTCTGCCAGTGGCCGGACTTCTCCCACAGCTCGCGGTCCATCAACTGGGGCGCCTTGACCTCGACGTAGCCGTCGGCGTCCAGGCGGCGGCGCATATAGGCCTCCACCGTCCGGTACAGCGTCCAGCCCTTGGGGTGCCAGAAGATCATCCCCTTGGCCTCTTCCTGCAGGTGGAAGAGATCCATGGCCTTGCCGATCTTGCGGTGGTCGCGCTTCTCGGCCTCCTCGATGCG
>DATAUR010000022.1:0-16642 GCA_036268175.1 Phenylobacterium sp.
CCAGGAAAGGACTCGAACCTTCACGGCCGTTAAGCCACTGGCACCTGAAGCCAGCGCGTCTACCAATTCCGCCACCTGGGCCCGATCCGTCGGATCGCGCGAGCCGGCTTCCTTAAAGCCCCGCCTTGCCCCGGTCAACGGCTCCTGAACCGTGGCGGATTGCAGCGGCGTCGATTGCGGGCCTCACGCAATTGCAGGAGGGGCCGGCTTCGTCTATCCGCATGCGCATGCAGAACCTCGTCACCGTCTTCGGCGGATCCGGCTTCATCGGCGCCCAGGCCGTGCGCCAGCTCGCCAAGGCCGGTTGGCGCATCCGGGTCGCCGTGCGTAACCCGGCCAAGGCCTACGCCATGCGGCTGCACGGCGACGTCGGCCAGATCGACATCGTGCAGGCCAACATCCGCAACGAGCCGTCCCTGCGCCGCGCGCTCTCCGGGGCGATGGCGGCGGTGAACCTGGTCGGGGTGATGACGGAAACCGGCCGCCAGGGTTTCCAGGCGCTGCAGGCGATGGGCGCGCGCAACGTCGCGGCCGCCGCCAAGGCGCAGGGCGTGGGCCGCGTGGTGCAGGTCTCCGCCATCGGCGCCGACGCCAACTCCCCGTCGAAATACGCCCGCACCAAGGCCGAGGGCGAGGCCGCGGTCCGCGAGATCTATCCCGATGCGGTCATCGTGCGGCCCTCCATCGTGTTCGGGCAGGAGGACGACTTTTTCAACCGCTTCGCCGCCATGGCCCAGGTCAGCCCGGTGCTGCCGCTGGTCGGCGGCGGCGAGACCCGCTTTCAGCCGGTGTTCGTGGGCGATGTCGGCAAGGCGCTGGCCTATGCGGCCGTGGCGCCCGACGCGGCGGGCCGGACCTATGAGCTCGGCGGCCCGGCGACCTTCTCCTTCCGCCAGCTGATGGAGCTGATGCTGGCCGAGATCGACAAGCGGCGGATGCTGTTGCCGCTGCCCTGGCCAGTGGCGAGCCTGCTGGGATCGCTGGGCGACGCGGCCAATGGCCTGGCGGGCTTCGCGGGCCTTACCCTGCCGACCCCGATCACCGCCGACCAGGTCATCCTGCTGAAGACCGACAATGTGGCGAGCGGCGCCTATCCGGGCCTCGCCGACCTTGGCATCACGCCAACTACCCTGGAGGCGGTGCTGCCGAGCTACCTCTACCGCTATCGCAAGGGCGGTCAGTACGCCGACCAGGAAGACCGCGAATTGGCGGCGATCTAGCCTCACTGAACCTCGCTCTGTAAGGTCGGCTCCCTGGGGGGACCTGTCATGAGCGAGATCGTGGGCGACTGGCCGCGCAAGACGCGCGAGCTGCACAACCACCACATGGATTCCACCGTCTGGAACGACTTTGCGTTCCGCGACGACGACATCGTCATCTCGACCTATGCCAAGGCCGGCACGACCTGGACCCAGCAGATCATCGCCCAACTGATCTTCCAGGGCGACGAGAGCATTCCGGTCAATCAAATCTCGCCCTGGTGGGACATGCGGGTGATCCCGCCGCAGGTGCGCGAGGCGGTCGAGGCCCAGACCCACCGCCGGATGCTGAAGACCCACCTGCCGGTGGATGCGCTGACCATGTCGCCGCGGGCCAAGTACCTCTATGTGGCGCGCGACGGCCGCGACGTGGTCTGGAGCCTCTACAACCACCATTCAAACTTCAAGCCCGAGACCTACGACCTGTTCAACGGCACGCCAGGGCTGGTCGGTGAGCCGCTGCCGCGGCCCGATCCGGACATCCACAGTTACTTCCAGACCTGGCTGAAGCGGGACGGCTTTCCGTTCTGGTCGTTCTGGGAAAACATCTCGAGCTGGTGGGCGGCGCGCCATGCCCCCAACGTCAAGCTGGTGCACTTCAACAACCTGAAGGCCGACCTGGCCGGGGAAATGGCGGCGATCGCCGACTTCCTGGAGATCGAGGTTGCGCCTTCGCTCTGGCCGACACTGGTGGAGCACTGCACCTTCGATCACATGAAGGCCCATTCCGAACGCTATGCGCCCATGGGCGGCCATCCCTGGGAAGGCGGCGGCGACACCTTCATCAACAAGGGGACCAACGGCCGCTGGCGCGACGTGCTGACGCCCGCCGACAGCCTGGCTTATGAACAGATGGCGCTGGAGAAGCTGGGCGCCGAGGGCGCCCACTGGCTGAAGACCGGCGAACGCTAGCGGGTCATCAGGAGCGCCAGGCCCACCCCGCCGATCAGGATGCGCAGCCAGCCGAAAGGCGCGTAGCCGCGGCGGGTGACGATCACCAGCATCCCGCGGATCACGAACAGGGCGACCACGAATGACACCACGAAGCCCACGGCCACCAGGCCGATGTGGCCGGTGTTGAGCTCGTGCCGGTTCTTCCAGGCGTCCACCGTGAAGGCGCCGGCCATCACTGGGATCGCCAGCAGGAAGGAGAACTCCGCGGCCACCCGCTTTTCCACCCCCATCAGCATGGCGCCCACGATGGTGGCGCCGGATCGCGAGACGCCCGGCACCAGCGCCAGGCACTGGAATATCCCGATGACGAAGGAGGTGCCGAGCGGAATGGCCATGGCGTCGCGCCGGGTCGGATAGGGCGCGAACCGGTCGATCAGCAGCAGCACCACGCCGCCGACGATCAGCGAGATGCAGATCAGGCGCGGGCTTTCGAACAAAACCTGCTTGATGATGTCGTGCAACAGCAAGCCCGCGACCGCCGCCGGCAGGAAGGCCACCAGGAGGCTCAGCACGAAGCCCCTCGCCCGCGGCACGGTCGGCACCAGCACGGCGATCGACCACAGCCGCCGGAAATAGATCACCACCACGGCCAGGATCGCGCCCAGCTGGATCAGCACGGCAAAGGTGTCCCAGAAGCCATCCGGCAGGCCCATGGCCAGCTTGGCCAGCAACAGCATGCCGGTGGACGACACCGGGATGAACTCGGTCAGACCCTCGATCAGGCCGAGTATGATGGCGTGGATCCAGTCCGCCATGGCGCCCCCCGCATGCGGCCCCACGAACCGCTGTGCGCCGAGGATTGGGCGTCTATGGTGAAGAAGGCGTTTATCCGCCTTTCCCCTCGCCGGGCCCCATGGCGGCGTATATCCCTCTCTTGGAAATGCCCTGGGCGCCGGATCCCAGGCGTGAAGGGATCGACGAGCATGGCGTCGCAGGACGTCCGGCCAGAAGATTTGAGCGCCGCCGCTCAGGCCGCCTATCGGCGCGGCGACCGGCAGGGCGCGCTGGCGCTGTTGGCGCAGGCGGAGCGGGCCGCGCCGCAGGACAAGGCCCTGAAGCTTCAGCGCGCCATGATCAGCCGGACGATGGGCGATTTCACCGGCGCGCTGGCCGCGCTGGACGAGGCGCTGAACATCGACCCCTACGACTACGTCGCCCTGCTCTCCAAGGGCGCCATCGTGGAGCGGGTGTCGGGCGAGCGGGCGGCCGCGGCGATCTACCGGAACGCCCTGATCATCGCCCCGCCGGACGAGGAGCTCCCGGCGGGCCTGCGCGGGCCCACCGCCCGCGCCCGCGAGATCGCCGCCCGCACCCAGGCGGCGCTGGAAGACCACTTGAAGGCCCGCACAGAAGCGGTGGAGGCGCAGGTCTCCGACGCCGCGCGCCGCCGGTTCGACGAGAGCGTCGGCATCTTCGCCGGGCGCACCAGGGTCTACACCCAGGAGCCCCTGCTGCTGCACTATCCGAGGCTCCCGGCGATCCCGTTCTATGACCGTTCGCTGTTCCCCTGGTTCGAGGAGCTGGAGGCCGCCACCGACACCATCCGCGGCGAGCTGGAGGGCGCGCTGGCCGCCGCCAAGGACGATTTCGCCCCCTACATCGCCTATCCGAAGGGGACGCCGGTCAACCAGTGGGGCGAACTCAATCACTCCAAGCGCTGGAGCTCCTTCTTCCTCTGGAAGGACGGCGCGCGGCAGGGCGGCGCCTGCAAGCTGTGCCCGCAGACCGCCGCCCTGCTGGAGCGCCTGCCACTGGCCTATCAGCAGGGCTATGCGCCGACGGCCATGTTCTCGGCGCTGGACCCGCACACGCGCATTCCGGCTCACACCGGCTCGACCAATGTGCGCCTGCTCTGCCACCTGCCGCTGATCCTGCCCGGCCCGGCGCGCTTTCGGGTCGGCAATGAGACCCGCGAGTGGAAGATGGGCGAGGCCTGGGTGTTCGACGACACCATCGAGCACGAGGCCTGGAACGACGCCGACCAGCTTCGGGTCATCCTGATCCTCGACATCTGGAACCCCCTGCTGGAGCCGGAGGAGCAGGAGCTGGTGAAGGCGCTGCTGGCCGCGCGGCTGGAGTTCTTCTCGGCTAGCTGAGCTCCGGCTCGGGGCCCACATAGCGGGCGCGCGGGCGGATCTGGGTGTCGGCCTGGCCCTGCTCGATGGCGTGCGCGATCCAGCCGGCGCAGCGGGCAACCGAGAACAGAGCGAAGGGCGCATCGGTCGGCAGGTTCAGCGCCTCGCAACCGGCCACCAGCGCGAAATCGACGTTGGGCGCGAGGCCCGTCACCGCCTTCACCGCCGCCTGCAGCGACGCGAGGTCCGGCGGCGAAGTGAACCGCTCCAGGAGGGCCGCGGCGCGGGGATCGTCGTCCGGATAGAGCGGATGGCCAAAGCCCGGCAGCAGGCGATCCTCCATCAGCCGGTTGGCGATCGCCTGGCGCGGCCCAAGCTGCGCGGCCTCCCCGGCGAAGGTCCGCACCGCGGCCGATGCCCCGCCATGGCGCGGCCCGGACAGCGTCGCCAGCCCCGCCAGGGCTGAGGCCGAAAGCGAGGCGCCGGTGGAAGCCGCCACCCGCGCAGCGAAGGCGGACGGGTTCAGCTCATGGTCGGCCACCAGCACCAGGATACGCCGGATCAGGTCCGCGCCCGGCCCGCCAGGGCCAAGCCCCCAGGCCAGCGCCAGGCGGTTGTGGATCGCCCCGCCCCAGGCTTCGCCCGCCACCGCGTCGGTCAGCACGTCCAGCAGGGTCGCCGCCTCCACCGCAAGCGCCAGGGGATGCCGCCCCCGCGCCGGCGGGTCGGACCCGGCGCGGGCGGCGAGCGCCAGATAGGCCCGGGAGCGCATGTCGGCGTGCCGGGGCGGATCGGGTCGCTCGGTGCGCTTCAACGCCGCGCCGTGGCCGCCGCGCAGGAGGCGGGCCACCGATTCCAGGGTCTCGGTCTCCGCCAGCCGGATCGCGTCGCGGCCGCGGTAGAACAGCCGCCCGCCGGCCACCGTGGTGATCTCCGACGCCAGCACCGGCTCGCCCCAGGCCATGGCGCCGGCAGCCACGTCGGAGATCCTGCGGCTGCGGGTCTTGCGCTGGGCGAGCGCGGCGATGTCGGCGGCGCGATAGAGGCTGCGGCGCGGATCGCGCGGGTCGGCCCGCACTTGCACCCGGCCCCGGCTCACATAGGCGTAGAGCGTCTGCGGGCGCACGCCGAGGCGGTCCCGGGCTTCCTCGGCGGCGATCCAGTCAGCGGCTGCGGGCATATATTGATTATATTGATCAAGATTGACGAAGCCAGTCTGGAGGCATTTCTGACGCCCATCAAGCGAGAACTGGAGACCGGTCATGTCGGATGGTTTGGAAGGCGTCGTCGCCGCGGACACCGTGCTGTCGGAGGTCGACGGCCAGGCCGGACGACTGATCATCCGTGGCTACTCCCTGGACGAACTGGCGGGCCGCACGACCTACGAGGAGGTCATCCGGATTCTTTGGGATGGCTTCTTCGACCGCCTGCCCGCCGACCTGGCGCCCGCGCTCGCCGCCGCGCGAGTCGAGGTGTTCGCCGAGGTCTCGGCGTTGGACACCGGCCTGCTCGACCGCACGCCCATCGAAGGCATGCGGGCGCTGACCGCCCGCCTGGCGGACGGCGACGACTTGAGCGTCGCCCTGCGCCTGGTGGCCGCGCCGGCCGTCTTCACCGCCGCCATGGTCCGCGCCCAGGCCGGCGAGGCGCCCGTGAAGCCGGATCTGGCGCTGGGCCACGCCGCGGACACCTTGCGCATGCTGCGTGGCAAGCCCGCGACGGCCGCCGAGATCGAGGCCCTGGACACCTACCTCGTGACGGTCAGCGACCATGGCCTCAACGCCTCGACCTTCGCCGCGCGGGTGATCGCCTCGACCCGCGCCGGCCTGACTTCGGCGGTGCTGGGCGGCATCAGCGCGCTGAAGGGGCCGCTGCACGGCGGGGCGCCTGGCCCGATCATCGACATGCTGGACGCCATCGGTTCGCCGCAGAACGCCCGGGCCTGGATCGAGGCCGCGCTCGACCGCGGCGACCGGCTGATGGGTTTCGGCCACCGGGTCTACCGGGTGCGCGACCCCCGCGCCGACGCCCTGAAGGCCGCCGTCCGCAAGCTGACCGAAGGCTCCAACACCATGCCCGGCCGCCTGGCCTTCGCCGAAGCCGTGGAAAGCTCGGTGCTGGCGATCCTCAAGGAACGCAAGCCGGACCGCTCCCTGCAGACCAATGTCGAGTTCTACACAGCCCTCCTGCTGGAGGCGCTGGCCTTCCCGCCCAGCGCCTTCACCTGCGTATTTGCCACGGGCCGGGTCGCCGGCTGGATCGCCCACGCCCGCGAACAACTGGCCGGCGGCCGCCTGATCCGCCCGCAATCGCGCTACGTTGGACCCATGCCCAGGCAGGCCGCCTAGGTTGAGAGTCGTTCGCGCTGGCCTGGGACGGCTGGACCGCTAGATTCCGCGGTATGAACGCCGTCCACGGTCTCGCGCCGGAAAAGACCGCAGCCCTGACCCGGCGCGTCACCCTCTATTCGGTGGCGACCGCGGCGGTGCTGGTGACGATCAAGATCGCCGCCTGGCTGGCGTCGGGTTCGGTGGCGTTGCTGGCGTCCACCGCCGATTCCGGCCTCGACCTGCTGGCCTCGCTGACCACCTTCTTCGCCGTGCGCTATGCGGTTGCCCCACCGGACGCCGAGCACCGCTATGGCCACGGCAAGGCCGAGGGGTTCGCCAGCCTGGTGCAGGCCGGCCTGGTGTTCGCCTCCGCCGCTCTGATCGGCCAGCAGGCGATCGTCGACCTGATCCATCCGCGCCCGATCGCCGACGGCGGCTGGGCGTTGGCGGTGATGGGCGTCTCCATCGTCCTTACCGGCGCCCTGATCGTCGCCCAGGGCGGGGTGCTGAAGCAGACTTCCTCGGTGGCGGTCTCTAGCGACCGGGCGCACTACGCCGCCGACCTCGCCTCCAACATCGTGGCCTTGATCGGCATCGCGGCGGCAGCCTGGCTGGGCGTTCGAAGCCTTGACGCCGTCGCCGCGCTCGCCATCGCCGCCCTGCTGCTGTGGGGCGCGGTGGGCGTGTTCCGCGAGGCCTCCGGCCAGTTGATGGACCACGAACTGCCCGACGAGGTCCGCGCCCAGATCGTCGACCTGATGACCCAGGACCGCCGGCTGACCGACGTCCACCAACTGCGCACGAGGGCGTCGGGGCCCTTCGTCCACATGCAGATGCACGTCGATCTCGACCCCGACCTGACCCTGGAGGCCGCGCACCAGGTGATCGTCGCGGCGGAAAAGCGGGTGCTCGACGCCTTTCCGCAGGCCGACATCCTGATCCACGCCGATCCCCGAGGCCGCGCCGAGCCGCACGGCGGGGCCTTCGCGGAAGCTCACAACGCCGAAACAAAGGCCACAGAGGCGTAGTAAACGCCGCCTTAACGGGTCCGGCGTTCATTGGGGCCAACGATTCTCCCGCCCCTCGCGTTAGCCGGACATGAGCCTCGAGCGCATCCTGCACCACTTCCCGCTGGACCCCGCTTCGCGCCAGGTGCGCCTGGTGCTGGGGGAAAAGCGGCTGCCCTTCACCGAGGTGCAGGTGCGCTATTGGGAGCGGCCCAAGGCGCTGACGGCGCTCAATCCCTCCGGCCTGATCCCGGTGCTGGAGGTGACCGACACCGATCTCGGCCGCCACCTGGTGCTGTGCGAGGCCCGCGCCATCCTCGACCATCTGGAAGAGACCGTGCCGGAGCCGCCGCTGCTGGGCCGCGACGCCGCCGAACGGGCCGAGGCGCGGCGGTTGCTCTCCTGGTTCGACCGTAAGTTCGAATACGAGGCCGGCGGCTACATCCTGCATGAGAAGATGGAAAAGCGTCTGCTGGGCCTGGGCGCGCCGGACCTCAGTAACCTGCGCCAGGGCCGCGATGGCCTGCGCAACCACATGTTCTACATCGACAAGCTTCTGCAGGAGCGCGAGTGGCTGGCCGGGCGCAGGCTGTCGCTGGCCGATTTCGCGGCGGCCGCTCACCTGTCGGTGATCGACTATTGCGGCGACATGCCCTGGGCGGACTTCCCCGCGGTGAAGACCTGGTACATGAAGCTGAAATCCCGGCCGTGTTTCCGGCCGCTGCTGGCGGACCGCTGGCCGGGCCTGACGCCCGCCAGGCATTATGACGATCTCGACTTCTGACACGCCCGAAGACCTGATCCGCGCCGAAGCGGTTCGGCTCGGCTTCGACACCTGCCGCTTCACCCCGATCCCCGACGCCTGGTCGGCTTCCGGCCGCCTGGTGGAGTTCATCGATCACGGCCGCCATGGCGAGCTGGCCTGGATCGCCGAGACCGCCGAGCGCCGCGCGCATCCCCGCGCCATGTGGGCCGACGCCCGCTCGGCAATCATGCTGGGGATGAACTATGGCCCGGATCACGATCCCTTAAACGTCCTGGCCGAGCGCGACCGCGCCGCCATCAGCGTCTACGCCCAGGGCGACGACTACCACGAGCTGATCAAGGGCCGGCTGAAGGCGTTGGCCCGGTGGCTGCAGGCGCGGTTCGGCGGCGAGCTGAAGGTGTTCGTCGACACCGCGCCGCTGCTGGAAAAGCCCCTGGCCGAACTGGCGGGCCTGGGCTGGCAGGGCAAGCATACCAACCTGGTGAGCCGGGAATTCGGCTCCTGGCTGTTCCTGGGCTCGATCCTGACCACCCTGGAGCTGACGCCCGACGGGGCCGAGCCAGGGTCCTGCGGCACCTGCCAGGCCTGCCTGGACATCTGCCCGACCAGGGCCTTCCCGGCCCCCTATCAACTCGACGCGCGGCGCTGCATCTCCTACCTGACCATAGAGCTGAAGGGGCCGATCCCGCGGGAGTTCCGCGAAGCGCTGGGCAACCGGATCTATGGCTGCGACGACTGCCTGGCGGTCTGTCCCTGGAACAAGTTCGCCACGATCGCCGCCGAGCAGAAGCTGCAGGCCCGCGCCGCTCTGCGCGCGCCGGCCCTGACCGACCTGGCCCGCCTGGACGATCCGGCCTTTCGCGCCCTCTTCGCCAAGAGCCCGGTCAAGCGCATCGGCCGCGACCGGTTCATCCGCAACGTGCTCTACGCGCTTGGCAATTCCGGCGACCCGGCGATGGCGGCCGACGCCGAGCGCCTGCTGGACGATCCTTCGCCCCTGGTGCGCGGCGCGGCGGTCTGGGCGCTCAGCCGCCTGTTGCCGGAGCCTGCCCTCGCTCGGTTGCGCGCGGCCCGCATGGCGGCGGAGACAGACCCCGATGTCCGCGAGGAATGGGCGGCCTAGAAGTTGGCGGGCGGCATGTCCTTCAGGCGCGGCAGGACCTTGTCCTTCTCCGACAGCACCGGCTCGGCGAGGTCCAGCGGCCAGGCGATGCCGATGTCGGGGTCGTTCCAGATCAAGCCGCCCTCGAGCTGGGGCGCGTAATCACCGTCGACCTTGTAGAAGAGCTCGGTGTCGTCGGCGATCGTCATATACCCATGGGCGAAGCCTCTCGGCACCCAGAGCTGCTCGCCTGCGTCGGCGGTCAGCGTCGCGCCGACCCACTGGCCGTAGGTCGCCGAGCCCTGGCGCACATCGACCGCCACGTCGAAGATCGCACCTTTCAGCACCCGCACCAGCTTGCCCTGGGCGTGAGGCGCCTTCTGGAAGTGCAGGCCGCGCACGGTGCCCTTCCTGGCGTTGAAGGCCTGATTGTCCTGCACGAACTGGGTGTCGACGCCGGCGGCCAGCAGGGCCTTGTGGCTCCAGGTCTCGGCGAACCAGCCGCGCGCATCGCCATGGCGCTTGGGCGTGATAAGCAGGACCTCGGCGAGGGCCAGGGGCGTGATCGTCGTCATGTCGGCTCGGAAACGTGAGGGGTAGACTTTCGGATGGCGCGCGCCGCGGCGAATGGCAAGCCCCTGACGCGTGGCGCGGCGCCTGAGATCACGGTCATCGTGGTGGTCTATGAGAGCGGCCCGACGCTGGCGGAGTGTCTGGCGGCCATGCGGGCGCAGACCTTCACCGGCTACGAGCTCGTCCTGGTCGACAACGCGTCCAGCGACCGCACCGCCCAGGCGGCGGCCAAGGCCGATCCCACGATCCGGCTGATCGAGAACGCCACCAACCTGGGCTTCGCCGCGGCGGTGAACCAGGGCGCGCGGGCGGCGAAGAGCCGATGGCTGGTGCTGCTCAACCCCGACGCCTTCGCCGATCCGGATTGGTTGGCGGCGCTGGCGGCGGCGGCCAGGGTGAATCCGCATGTCCACTGCTTCACCTCCCGCCAATTGATGGCCGAGGACCCGAGCCGGCTCGACGGCCTGGGGGATGTCATGGCGCTGGCCGGCTATCCGTTCCGCGGCGGCTACACCCATCCCAACCCCGGCGTGCTGGAGCCGGGCTGGGTGTTCTCGGCCTGCGGCGGGGCGATGATGATCGCGCGCGAGCTGTTCTTAGCGGTCGGCGGCTTCGACGAGCGGCTGTTCTGCTACTGCGAGGACGTTGACCTGGGCTATCGCCTGCGCTTGATCGGCGAGCCGACCCTATTGGTCCCCGACGCGGTGGTGCGCCACGTGGGCTCGGCCTCCACCGGCGGGCGGCGCAGCGACTTCGCGGTGTTCCACGGCACCCGCAACCGCTTCTGGGTCTTCGTGAAGGACACGCCGGCGGTGCTGTTCTGGCTGACCCTGCCGCTGCACATCCTGGCGACGCTTGTGCTCTTCGCCCGCCACGCCACCCGCGGCGAGGTCGCAACCCCGATCAAGGGCCTGGCCGCCGGCATCCGCCATGTCGGCGTGGCGCTGGAGGCTCGGCGCGAGGCTCAGGCGACGCGGACGGCCAGTTCCTGGGAGATCGCGCGCGCCATGACCTGGAACCCGCTGGACCTGCTGCTCCGCCGCGCGTTTATCCAGCCGAAGCGGCCCACTCCACCAGGCGGCGCATGAAGGCAACACCGCGCTCCATCTGCGAAATCTCGACGAATTCGTCCGGCTGGTGAGCCTGGGAAATCGAGCCCGGGCCGCAGAGGATGGCCGAAAGGCCGCCCCGCTGGAACTGGCCAGCCTCGGTGGCGAAGGACACCGCGCGCGGCGGGCCGTTGTCGCCGGCGAGCCTTCGCGCGAAGGCCTCGGCCACGCCGTCCGGCTCCGGCGCGAAGCCGGGGACATTGGACAGCATCTCGATCTGTACCCCGGCCTCCGGCGCGCGGACCTTCAGCGCGGCGTCCATGGCCCGAACCTGCGCGAAGACGTCCGCCAGGATGGTCTCTGGATCGAGCGGCGGCGGACAGCGCAGGTCGAACATGAACCGGCATTCCCGCGCCAGGATGTTGCCCGCCGTGCCGCCGCGGACGATGCCGATGGTCAGCGTCGCGCCCTTGGGCGTGAACGGCGAGGCGGGGTCGGCGTCGCGTTCCAGGCGCTCGGAGAGCTCGGTCAGCGAGGCCATCAGCTTCACCGCCGCCATCACCGCTGAGACACCCTGCTGGGTCTGGCTGGAATGGGCCTCGCGGCCGGTGACGGTGACCTCGAAGTTGGCGATGCCCTTGTGACCGTTGACGGCGACCATGTCGGTGGGCTCGCCTACCACGACCACGGCCGGGGGCGGCAGCTCGCGGTTGATGGTCTCGATCAGCGACGGCGCACCCAGGCAGCCGATCTCCTCGTCGTAGGAAAAGGCCAGGTGCACCGGTCGGCGCGGATGGGCGGCGACCAGGTCCGGCACGGCGGCCAGCGCCAGGGCCAGGAAACCCTTCATGTCGCAGGTCCCGCGCCCATAGAGCCGCCCGTCGCGCTCGACGATGGCGAAGGGGTCGCTGGTCCACGGCTGGCCGTCCACCGGCACCACGTCGGTGTGGCCCGACAGCACCGCGCCGCCCTCAAGGGCCGGACCGATGGTGGCGAGCAGGTTGGACTTGCTGCCGTCGGCGTTGGGCACCCGGCGGTGCGGCACGCCATGGCTATCGAGATAGGCCTCGACCCATTCGATCAGCGCCAGGTTGGAATGCCGCGAGGTGGTGTCGAAGCCGACCAGGGTTTCCAGGATTTGCCGCGTCGCGCCGAAATCGATCATGGGCGAAGGCATAGACCCGCGCGCCGGAGGCCTCAAAGGAAAGCGTGCGCGCCCGCCCGGCCCATGGCTACATGCCGACAACAAGAAAACACATCGGGAGGATTGGGGTGGCGGATATCGTCCTGGAGCCGGGCGCGGCGGCGCCCGCGGAGCCGCGTTTCGCGCCGGTGAGCGCCAGCTACGGGCGCTACGCCCTGACCCTGCTGGTGGCCATCTACACGGTCAACTTCCTCGACCGGCAGATCATCACCACCATCGGCGAGAGCATCAAGAACGACCTGCACTTGACCGACAGCCAGATGGGGGCGCTGGGCGGCATCTATTTCGCGGCGGTCTACACTATCCTCGGCATTCCCATCGCCCGGGTGGCCGACAAGTCGAACCGGCCCTGGGTGATGACCGTCTCGCTGGCGCTCTGGAGCGGCTTCACGGTGCTGTCGGGCGTCGCGCGAAGCTACAGCGTCCTGGCCTTCGCCCGGGCGGGCGTCGGCATTGGTGAGGCCGGCTGTTCGCCCACCGCCCACACCCTGCTCGCCGACTATTTCCCACCCAACAAGCGAGCCACCGCGCTGGCCATCTATTCCATGGGCATCTCCATCGGCACCCTGCTCGGCATGGCGATCGGCGGGATCGTGGCGGAGCACTACGGCTGGCGGAACGCCTTCCTGGTGGCCGGTGCGCCCGGCCTGGTGTTCGCGGTCCTGGCGATCCTCACCCTGCGCGAGCCGCGCAGCCAGCTGAGCCGCGACGCCCAGGCGGCGGCGAACGCGTCCAGCCACATCCCACTCCTGATGGTGTTCTCGACCCTGGAGCAGCGGCCGACCTTCTGGCTGTTCGGCCTGGGCGGCGCGCTGACCTCCTTCGTGAGCTACGCGCATGGCCAGTTCTTCACGCCCTTCTTCCTGCGCAATCATGCTCACGAGCTCTCGGTGCTCGCCGGCCACTTCGGCATGGCGCCGGCGCCCGGCAAGCCACCGCTCGGCTTCATCAGCCTGGCGCTGGGCCTGGGCGCGGGCTTCGGCGGCGCCTTCGGCTCCTGGCTGGGCGGCGTGCTGGCCGACCGGTGGGGCGCCAAGGACGTGCGCAACTACGCCCTCTTCCCGCTGCTGGTGCCCTTCGTCAGCCTGCCGGTGCTGTGGTACGCGGCGGGCACGGACAACATGCTGCTCGCGCTGATCCTGTTGCTGATCCCCAACATCGGGGTCGGGGCCTGGTGGGGGCCGGTCTATGGCGGGGTGCAGACCATGGCGCCGCCGGCCATGCGGGCGTTGAGCGCCGCGGTGCTGCTGTTCGTGATCAACATGATCGGCCTGGGCGGCGGCCCGACCGCCTTTGGCATGACCACCGACGCCATGACCAACCACTATCTGCTGGGGACCGGCCTCGACGTGCAGGCCTGCAAGGCCGCGGCCGGCGCGGCCAAGGTCGCCTGCGCGGCGGCCTCGGCGCACGGCATCAAGATCACCGTCTACCTGTCGACGGCGATCATCCCGCTGGCCATGCTGTGCTTTTTCGCGAGCCGCTGGACGATCGCGGCCGACGTGGCCAAGGCTGAGGTCCTGCCCGCCAAGCCGATCCCGACGGCGCGGCTGGCGGCCTATCTGTTCGTCGCCGGCGCCCTGCCGGGCGCGGCGCTGGCCAATGCGTCCTCGATGTTCTTCAAGGTCCCGCCGCCGATGTTCTGGCTGCAGGGTCTGCTGGCGGGCGGCGCGGTCGGTGTGGTGGTGGCGCTGATGGTGGTGGGCGCGAGCCGACCGAAGGCCGCCTAGAGCCTTGCCGGACGCACCCGCGATCGCCTGCCGCCCGGCGCGCCGCGAGGACGTCGCCGCCATCGTACGCCTGCTGGCCGACGATCGCCTGGGCGCGGGGCGCGAGGCGGTGAGCGATCCGCCGGCGCGCGGGTATCTGGAGGCGTTCGACGAGATCGCCGCCAATCCGCGGGCCTTGCTGGCGGTGGCGCAGGACGCCGCCGGCGCGGTGGTCGGGACTTTGCAGCTCAGCTTCATCGTCGGGCTCTCGAATCAAGGCGCGGAGCTGGCGCTGGTCTCGGCGGTGCGGATCGCCTCAACCCGGCGCGGCCAGGGGCTCGGCGAGGCGATGATGCAGTGGGCGATGGACGAGGCGCGCCACCGTGGCTGCCGCCATATCGAACTCTTCACTCACGCCAGCCGCGTGGACGCCCAGCGATTCTATGCGCGCCTGGGGTTCGAGAAGAGCCACGCCGGCATGCGGCGCGCGCTCTAGGCTCAGCCGTTCCCGACGCTGCCGGGGCCGGGCAGGAAGTCGATCAGCTCGATCTTGAAGATCAGCGCCGAGTTGGGTGGGATCGGGCCTTGGCCTTCCGCGCCATAGCCCAGCTCCGGCGGCACATAGAGCATCCAGACATCGCCGGGCTTCATCTTCACCAGGGCTTCCTGCCAGGCCTTGACGAGGTTCTTCAGCGGCATGGCGGCGGGCTGACCGCGCTCGTAGGACGAATCGAACACCGTCCCGTCGATCAGCTTGCCCTCGTAGTTGACCTTCACCTCGTCGTTGATGTGCGGCTTGAGGCCATTGGCGGGGCCGGAGCTGATGACCTTGTACTCGAGGCCGTCCGGCAGGGTGACGACGCCCGGCTCCTTGGCGGTCTTGGCCAGGAAGGCCTTGGCGGCTGCGCCCTGGTCGCCTGTCGCGGCGGTTCCGCCCTTCGGCTGGCAGGCCGCCAGCGAAAACGCCGCCAGCACGATCATCAGACTCCGGATCATCTCGTTTCGACCTCTCTCAGACCGCGCGCGGCGGATAGCCGGCTTCACGTAAGGCGTCCATGACTTCCTGGGTGTGCTGCGCGTCGCGGGTCTCGATCAGGATATCGAACTCCGCGCCCTTGGCCGGCACGTCCAGCGCCAGGCGGTTGTGCGCCACCTCGATGATGTTGGCCCCCATCCGGCCGATGATCGCCGAGACCGTGCCCAGCAGGCCCGGCCGGTCGTCACCGATGATCCGCAAGCTGACGATGCGCTGCTCGCGAACCAGCTCGCGGGTCAAGACCGAGGCCAGCAGGCGGGTGTCGATGTTACCGCCGGTGATCACCAGGCCGCAGCTCTTGCCGCGAAACCGCTCCGGATAGGCCAGCAGGGCCGCCAGCGAGGCCGCGCCCGCGCCTTCCGCGACGGTCTTTTCGACGTTGCAGTAGAGCGCCACGGCGCGCTCGAAGAACGGCTCCTCGATCAGGATCACCTCGTCCACCAGCGGGCGAACCACGGAATAGCTGAGATCGCCCACCTGCTTGACCGCGATGCCCTCGGCGATGGTGGCGCCGCCGGTGGAGACCCCGGCGTTGACCCCGCGCATGCGGGCGGTGAACGAGGGATACATGGCCGGCTCGACGCCGATGATGCGGATGTCCGGCTTCACGTGCTTGGCCGCGGTCGCCATGCCGGCGATCAGCCCGCCGCCGCCGATCGGCACCGGCAGCACCTCCAGGCCAGGCGCGTCCTCGAGCATCTCCAGCGCCACCGTGCCCTGGCCGGCCATCACGTCCAGGTCGTTGAACGGATGCACGAAGACCAGGTCGCGATCCTCGCGCAGCCTCATGGCGAAGCTCGAGGCCTCGTCATAGCTCTCGCCGTCGATCACCACTTCGGCGCCGTGGGCGCGGGTCTGCTGCACTTTCACGAAGGGCGTGGCCCTGGGCATGACGATGGTCACCGGGATGCCAAGGCGGGCGGCGTGGTAGGCCAGGCCCTGGCTATGGTTGCCAGCCGAGGCGGCGATCACGCCGCGCTTCTTCTCGGCCTCGGTGAGTTGCAACAGCTTGTTGAGCGCGCCGCGCTCCTTGTAGGCGGCGGTGAACTGCAGGTTCTCGAACTTCACCCAGACGTCCGCGCCGGTGATTTCCGACAGCGTCCGCGAACGGCGGCACGGCGTGCGCTCGATATGACCCTGTAGCCGGTCCCGGGCGGCGAGGATGTCGTCGAAAGCGAGAGTCATGAGCGGCGGCCGTCTGGAAAAAGGCGTCACGGAAAAGGCGCGCAACCTAACGGCGGGGCGGCCTTGCCGCAATGCAGCGTCTTCCGCGCACGCGACCGCGCCGCCTCGCCCCCCGGCGCGCAGCGCGAGGGGAGAGGGCAGGGAGAGGACGACGCAGGACTTTGGATTTGGTCGTGGGGTTCCGCCATGGCCCTGGGTGGGGTCTGGCTGGACCGGGAGCGGGCTACATCGATGGCCATTCGCCCTCCCCCTACCTCTCCCCCGGACTTCGTCTCGGGGAGAGGAATGTTCAAGGCGGGCCGGTGGCGTTGGCGGCGGAGGCCGGGGCGGGCCGCACGATGGGCCGCGCCGGCGCGGGGAGGCCGAAGTCCCGGCAGAGGCCGGCGATCTGCT
>DATAUR010000023.1:0-25830 GCA_036268175.1 Phenylobacterium sp.
TGCCTTGTCTTCGGAGGAGCGGCGAGCCTTGTCGGCACGCGACAGTCAGAGCGCGGCCCCCAGCGTGGGCCAAAGCGCGGCGACGTCGCCATCCCAGGATCGGTCCGCCGACCTGGCGTTGGCGAAGCCGCCGACGCAGCGCTTTGCCCGCATCGCGATCCTGGCCGCCCTGCTGCTGCTGGCCCTCTACAGCGGCATCGCCATCATCCGCCTGATGCATGGGCCGCAAAGCCCGGCCGAGCAGATCGTCTCGCTCGTGCTGCCGCTGGTCGTGGCGATCGCGCTCGGCGGCCTGCTGCTGCTGGAATCCCGCCGGGTCGAACTCGCGCACGCCGCCTATAGCGACAGCGAACAGCGTTTCCGCATGGCCGTCGAAGCGGCCCGTTGCGGCATCTGGGAATGGGACCTTTCCGAGGACCGCATCTTCATGTCCGACGTGACCGCGGCCCTGTTCGGCTGGCGGGGCGGCGTGGTCGACGGCCAGCAGGTGCTGGAGCGGGTGTCCGAGGGCCACCGCGATGGCCTGCGCGAGGCGCTCTCCACCGCCGCGATCTATGGCGGCTTCGACGTTTCCTTCCGGGTGCCGAGCCTGTCCGGCGGCCGGCCGGTGTGGATCGACGCCCGCGGCCAGGGCTTTGGCAAGAGCCCCGAGGGCGGCTTCGCCCGGATTATCGGCGTGGCGCTGGACGTCACCGAGGAGCGCCTGGCCCAGGCCCGCGCCCAGGCCGCCGAGACCCGTCTGCGCGACGCCATCGAAAGCGTGTCGGAAGCCTTCGTGCTCTGGGACAAGCAGGGCCGCCTGCTGATGTGCAACCGCAACTACCGCAGCTTCTTCCGGCTGGAGCCGCAGGTGCTGAAGCCCGGCGTCGCGCGCGAGGAGCTGGAGGCCCAGGCCAGGCTCGCCGTGCGCCAGGAATTCCAGGCGCTGGGCGGCCGCAAGGGCGTGCGCGAGGCCGAGTTGGTGGACGGCCGCTGGGTGCAGATCTCCGAGCGCACCACCGCCGAGGGCGGCCTGGTGGTCACCGCCGCCGACATCACCGCGCTGAAAGCCCAGGAAGAGGCGCGCCGCGTCAATGAGGACGAGCTGCGCCGCGCCGTCGTCAACCTGGAGCGCAGCCAGGAGCAGCTCTCCGAACTCGCTCGCAAGTACGAGAACGAGAAGCTGCGCGCCGAGGGCGCCAACCAGGCCAAGAGCGAATTCCTGGCCAACATGAGCCACGAGCTGCGCACGCCGCTGAACGCCATCAATGGCTTTTCCGAAATCATGGTCGCCGAGATGTACGGCCCGCTCGGCGACGCCCGCTACAAGGACTATTCCCGAGACATCCTGGTGAGCGGCCAGCACCTCCTGGCGCTGATCAACGACATCCTCGACATGTCGAAGATCGAGGCCGGCAAGATGAACCTGCGCTTCGAGCCGGTGTCCCTGGAAGACGTGGCCGAGGACGCCCTTCGCTTGGTGCGCAACCGCGCCGAGGCCGCGGGCCTCGCCCTGCGGCTCGACTTCTCCGACCTGCCGGAGGTCGAAGCCGACTATCGCGCGATCAAGCAGGTGCTCCTGAACCTGCTCTCCAACGCCATCAAATTCACCCCGCGCGGTGGCCTGATCACCGTGGGCGCCGAGCGGCGCGACGACCCGCTGGGCGAGCGCGTGCGGATCATCGTGCAGGACACCGGCATCGGCATTCCGCCGGAAGACCTCGCCCGCCTCGCCCGGCCCTTCGAGCAGATCGAAAGCCAGCACGCCAAGACCCAGCAGGGCACCGGCCTTGGCCTGGCACTGACCAAGTCGCTGGTGGAGATGCACGGCGGCCTCCTGGACCTGCGCAGCGCGCCCGGCCAAGGCACCAGCGCGATCTTCTCCCTGCCGGTCCGCCAGATCAGCGCCCTGGCCGCGGCCGCCGCCCGCTAGCCGCCACGTCACGGGGATTGCCGCCGTACGCCAGCGCCCGCAAGTTGCGCTGCGCAGCGGAGGCCGGCGATGTTCGAGAGATTCCAGCAGGCCATGGCGCAGGCCGTGGGCCAAGGCCGCATCGCCGGCGCCGTGGCCCTGACAACGGACCGCGACGGCGTGACCTTCCAGCACACCGCCGGCCTGCGCGCCGTGGACGAGCCCGCGCCGATGGATGCCGCGACAGTGTTCTGGATCGCGTCCATGACCAAGGCGATCGTCTCGGCCGCCGCCCTGCAACTGGTGGAGCGCGGCAAGCTCCCCCTGGACGGCGACCTCTCCGGCCTAGTCCCCGACTTCAAAGACCTGCAGGTGTTGACCCCGGACGGCCTGCGCCCCGCCAAGGCCGCAGTGACGCTGCGCCACCTGCTCACCCACACCTCCGGCTTCGCCTATGGCTTCACCAGCCCGGAGCTTGCCGCCCACCTGGAGACCAGCGGCGGCAATCCTAACGACGGGGCGCGTGCGAGCCTGCGCCAGCCCCTGCTGTTCGATCCGGGCGAAGGCTGGATCTATGGCATCGGCATCGACTGGGCGGGCCTGGTGGTCGAGGCCGCCGGCGGCCAGCGACTGGATGCCTATCTGGCGGAGCACCTGTTCCAGCCGCTCGGCATGACCGACACCGGCTTCGCGCTTTCGCCCGAGCAGTCGGCCAAGCGCGCGAGCGTGCATGTGCGCGGGGCGGACGACGCGCTGACGCGGATTCCCTTCGGCATGCCGGCGGATCCCGAGGTGCTGTCGGGCGGCGGCGGGCTCTACAGCACGGCCGGCGACTATGGCCGGTTCCTGCGTATGCTGCTGAACGAGGGCGCGCTGGACGGCGAGCGGGTGCTTAGCGCCGAGACCGTGCGCGGCCTCAGCGCCATCCAGACCGGCGAGCGGCGCGCCGGCTTCATCCGCACGGCCATGGCCAACCTCAGCCACGACTTCGACCTCTATCCGGACATGGCGACCGGTCATGGCCTGGCGACCATGGTGACGCCGCAGGCCACGCCCGAGGGGCGCGGCGCCGGCGCCCTGGCCTGGGGCGGGCTGGCCAACACCTACTATTGGGCCGATCCGGCGGCGGGAAAGGCGGGCGTGCTGTTGACCCAGCTGCTGCCGTTCGGCGACCCCGACGTGCTGGCGCTGTTGCGGGCGCTGGAACGCGACGGCTACGGGACGGCTTAGAACGCCATCGACCGTCTGGGACGTTCCCCCCTTGCGCCGGACGGCGTATCTCCCAACTTCTTTCAAAGGGGCTGGCCCAAGGAGGCCCTAGGTGGCGTCGCCGTTCGATGGATTTGAGGTCGAGGTCGGGATGCGTCCGGCGACCCAGGACTGGGCGTTCGACCTGGACCGGGCGCTGTCCTCGGTGGTGGCGCTGGAGGCCCGCGTCGCCGCAGACGCCTTCACCGCCGCCAGCCTGGGCGTCGAGCGGATCGGCAACGGCGCGGTGCTGAACGCGTCAGGCCTGGTCCTGACCATGGGCTATCTGATCATGGAGGCCGAGGAGATCACGCTGACCCGCGGCGACGGAACGCAGATCGAGGCGCACGCCCTGGGCGCCGATCCGGTGACCGGTTTCGGGCTGGTGCAGGCGCTGGCGCCGCTGGACTTGCCGGCCCTGCCGCTGGGCGACTCGCGGCGGCTGAAGGCCGGCAGCCGGGTGGTGATCGCCGGCGCTGGCGGGCGGGCCCACGCCGCCGCCAGCCAGGTGCTGACCCGCATGCGCTTCGCCGGCTATTGGGAATATCTGCTGGAGGACGCGATCATCACCGGCCCGGCGCATCCCCACTGGAGCGGCGCGGCCTTGCTGGACGAGTCCGGCGCCCTGGTCGGCGCGGGCTCGCTCAGCCTGCAGGGCCGCACCCGCGACGGCGAGTCGACGCCGCTCAACATGTTCGTGCCCGCCGAGCTGTTGGCGCCGATCCTCGACGACCTGGCGAGCGGGCGGCCGGCGCATCCGCCGCGCCCGTGGCTGGGCGTGCTGGCGCAGGACTTCCAGGACCGCGTGGTGCTGGTGGGCGTCAATCCCCGCGGGCCGGCCGCGCGCGCCGAGCTGCGAGCCGGCGACGTGATCCGCGCGGTGGCTGGCGCGACGGTGACCGACCTGGCCGAATTCTACACCCGCCTCTGGGCGCAGGGCCGGGCCGGGACGACGATCCCCCTGAAGGTCCAGCGCGAGGGCGACGTGTTCGACGTCGAGATCCGCTCCGCGGACCGCAGCGCCCTCCTTAAGAAGCCCCGGCTGAATTGACGATCGCCTCGTAGGCCTCGCCGGCGGCGGCCTGGGCGCGGGCGAGCGCCGGGCCCAGCCTGCGGAAATCGCGCATCCCGCCGGCCCGCGCCAGCAGCGCCCGGAAGGCGGCGGGCTCGGCGTCGGGATCGGCGCCGTCGTCCAGCGCGACCTTCAAGAGCTGCGTCAGGTCCTGCTGCAGCCGCCAGGCCTGCTCCAGGTCGGCGAGCGGTCCGGCGGGCGCGAGGCGCGCATCGCGGAAGGCGGCCAGCGCCACGGCGGTGTTGGGCTCCAGCGGCCCGCCGTCGGCGGCGTGGGCCAGCTGCAGGTATTGCGCGGCGAACTCGATATCCACTAGGCCGCCGGGCGAGAGCTTGAGGTCCCAGGCGCCCTTGGCCGGGCGTTCGCGGTGCATCAGGGCGCGCATCTCGCGCACGTCCTGCGCCGTCTGGGCGCGGTCGCGGGGCCGGCGGAGCGCCGCGTCGAAGGCGGCTTCCGCGTCCGCCGCGAAGGCCGGGCGGGTCGCCCAGACGACACGGGCGCGGGTCAGCGCCAGCAGCTCCCAGGTTTCCGCTTCGGCCTCGTAGTAGCCTTCGAAGGCGGCGAAGCTCACCGCCACCGGACCTTTGGCGCCCGATGGCCGAAGCTGCATGTCGACCTCGTAGAGCCCGCCCTGCGTGGTCGGGGCCGACAAGGCCGCGATCAGCCGCTGGGTGAAGCGGCCGTAGAAGGTCACCGCGTCCCAGCCCTTCACCGCCGAGGCGCCCGCCGCCCCATCTTCTCCGGGATCGTGGGCGCGATAGAGAGTCATCAGGTCGAGGTCGGAGCCGGCGCTCATCTCCCGCGAGCCGCATTTGCCCAGCGCCACCACCGCCACGTCGCCCGCGAAGGCCCCGCCCAGCCGCTGCGTCTCGGCCAACGCGGCGGCGGCCAGCGCGTCGATGCAGAGGTCGGCGAGGTCGGCGAAGGCCTTGCCGGCCACCACCGCGCTCGCCGTCCCGCTCATCACCTGGGCGCCGACGCGGAAGGCCTGTTCGCGATGGACGATACGCACGGCGTCCATGGCGGCTTCGAAGCCTTCCGCGCGGGCCACGGCGGCGCGCATGAAGGCCTGGTCGTCGGCGATGTCGATGGCCTCGAAGAACCCGCCGTCGAGCATGGCGTCGATGGCGGCGGGCCGGCGCGCCAGGGTGGCGGCGAGCCTAGGCGCAAACGCCATCACCTGGACGATCAGCTCGAAGAGGTTGGGCTGCGCCAGGAACAGCGACTGGAGCTGCACCCCCGACGACAGCCGCGAGAAGAAGTCGGAGAAGCGGGTGAAGGCCACGTCCGGGGCGCCGGTGGCCTGGGCGGCGTCGAGCAGGCGGGGCGCGAGCCGGGTGAAGAGCTCGCGGCCGCGCTCGGTGGCGGTGGCCGGGATGTGGCCGTGGTGCCAGCTGCGGATGGTGGCGGCGACCCGATGCGGGTTGGAAAAGCCCATCCGCTTGAGCGTCTCCAGCGTCGCCGGGTCGTCCTCGACGCCGGTGAACACCAGGCTGCCGAACCGCGACGACAGCGGCTCCTCCGACGGGAAGAGTTCGCCGTAGCGGGCGTTGACGCCCTTCAGCGAGCGGGTGATCGCCGCGTCGAAGGCGCGGAGCTGGTCGTAGCCGGCAAGCGCGGCCACCCGCCGCCGGTCGGCGTCGGCCTCCGGCAGCTTGTGGGTCTGTTCGTCGGCCAGCATCTGGACGCGGTGCTCGACGCCGCGCAGGCGCCCGTAGGCTTCGGTCAGCTCGGCGCAGGTCTGCGGGGTCACGTGGCCGGTCTCGGTGAGCGCGGCGAGCGCATCCAGCGTGCGGCGGCTGCGCAGGGCCGGGTTGCGGCCGCCCAGGATCAGTTGCTGGGTCTGGACGTAGAACTCGATCTCGCGGATGCCGCCCGTTCCCAGCTTCAGGTCGACGCCCTTGGCCGAGACCCGTTCGTCGACCTTGTGGGCGTGGATCTGGCGCTTGATGGAATGGATGTCGGCGATGGCGGCGAAGTCGAGGTTCTTGCGCCAGACGAAGGGCAGCAGCTCGCGCAGGAACGCCTGCGCCGCCGGTATGTCGCCGGCGCAGGGTCGCGCCTTGATGAAGGCCGCCCGCTCCCAGTTCTGGCCGACGCTCTCGTAGTATTCCAGGGCCGCGGGGATCGGCACCGCCGCCGGGGTCGAGGAGGGATCGGGGCGCAGGCGCAGGTCCATGCGGAACACGTAGCCGTCGGCGGTGCGAAGCTGCATCAGGTCCGACAGGCGCTGCGTCAGGCGCACCGCGAAGGCCTGGGCCTCGACGCCTGGCGCCAGCGGCAGCCGGTCGGGATCGAAGAACACCGAGACGTCGATGTCGCTGGAGTAGTTGAGCTCGAAGGCGCCCTGCTTGCCCATGGCGATGCAGAACCAGCCCGGGACCGGCCCCTCGGGCCCCTCCCCCAGGCGGGTCAGCCGGCCGGCCTCCAGCTCGCCCCGCGCGGCGACCGTGAGGGCGGCCACCACGGCGGCGTCGGCGAAGCGGGTGAGCGCGCCGGTCACCTGGTCGAGGTCCCAGACGCCGCCCAGGTCGCAGAGCGCGGTGAGCAGGTGCAGCTCGGCCTTCAGACGGCGCAGCGCCGCCGGCGCCGTCTCGGCGTCGAGGGCCGCGGCGGCGGCGCTGCGGGCGAGCAGGTCTTCCAGCCGCGCCCCCGGCGCGTCGGCCAGCAGGGCGTCCAGCCGCGCGGGATCGCGCCGCGCCAGGCCCGCCAGATAGGGTGAGGCCGCGAACACGGGCTCCAGCGCCGGCCAGGCCGTTTCCAGCCGGCCGGTCCACAGGGCCTGCGCCAGGGTTCCGCGCAGGCGTTCCGCCGCCTTGGCGTCGACCACGGGTCCGCAGGGCTTCAGTCGGTCGGCGAGGGACTGGTCTTCGGAGGCCATGGGGCAGGAGTAGCAGCCCAGGGCCTCTTGCGGGAGCGGGGGTCGGGCGCGGGGGTCAGCCGGTGTCGGCCGCCGGCGGGGTCGGCCGTGATTGGGGCGCCGGCGCGCAGAGCCGCTCGGCGGTGGTCACCACCAGGGCGCCGGAGAGCCCCATGTCGGCCTTCAGCCGCCGGGCCAGCACCTCGACCGGCATGTCGATGAAGCTCTCGGCGCGGGCGGCCTCGGCCAGGCGCACGTCGAGGTCCTCGGTCAGGACGTCGTAGGTTTCCGCATCGCCCTCGGATTCGGTCCACAGTAGGCGGTTGAGCACGCCGCGCACGCGATCCTTCTGCCGCCGCACGGGGTTGACCGGCGGCGCGGGCGCGGCGGCGCGTTCCGCCGCCTGGGCGGCTTCGGCCGCCGCCTGGGCCGCGGCCTGCGCCGTGGCTTGAACCTGCGCCTCGCGGCGCTCGGCCAAGGCCTGCTCTTCCCGCGCCTCGCGGGCGGCGTCGCGCTCCAGCTTGAAGTCCAGCGCCAGGGTCAGGCGCACGGCGCGCGAGGTCTTGTGGAAGGCGTCGACCAGCGCGGCCCGCTCTCCCGCATCCTCCGCCGCCCGAGCCTCCACCGCCAGCTCACGCGCCAGCATCAGCCCCAGCTCGGCCAACTCGCCCAGCATGGCCTCCGCCCGCTCCCGTTTCTCCGAAATGCGTGACATGAACAAAACAAGAACATAAGTCGAGCCCGAAGTCAAGTTTTTGGTGAAATTTCTGGGGTCGCTTTGCGCCAGGAGGAGACGTTAGGACGTGCGCGGGAAGCCGACATTCATCGCCAGGCTGATGCGAACGCGCGAGTAGGCGAGCGATGCAGCAACCTCGAAGGTTGCGGAATGACTAAGCGCTACCTAAATTTGCCGGGCTGCCAGGTGAGGTCGGGTAGGACCGTCTGCCTTTAAGAAAGGCGGATAGCCGGGTGCGACCCCCGGGCGCCTGGCGGCGGATCGCCGTAGTAGCGCAATTGCGAGAGCCGCTCCCTGATTGACAGCTGGCCATGGGAAAAAAGCGCAAGAGGGTCCGCGCGAAGGGGCCTGACGAGGCCCATCGCGTCGGACCGTTCCAGCTGGCGCGCTACGGGAAGCTCACCGTCATGTCGTCGAACGCGTCGGCCGAGGAGTTCGAGGCTGCACACGCGGCGATGGCGGAGCGACTCCCGCAGGTGGAGGCGGAGCTTGAAGAGCTCGTGCAGTCCATTGTTGAGCGTATCGCGAGGCTGCCACCTGAGAAGTTGCTGCACCGTGGCTGGTGGGAAATGGCCATGGCGTTCAGCGGACTGGCCGCCGGCATGTCTGACCAGGAGCGCTCCCTCGCCCAGCGGATGGTCGACTACGTCCAGAGCCTGATCGCCGCGACGCCTCGGGCCACCGAGCAAGCCGAGGACGTTTCCGAAGAGGATTGGTCATCTCTGAAGGCGGACGTGCAGTCACTCTTCGAGCGCGTCACCATCGAATATCAGCTTTGCCGAACCGCGCACCTGAAGGCAGACGATCCAAATCTGGACATGGAACTCGAAGAGTTCCGGTTTCGAGCCGAAGTCCTTTGGACGAACGTCCGCGGCAAGCGGTTTCACGTTCACGAGCACGACGCGCTGTTGGACGTCATCTCGCCGCATAGCGATGAACTCCAGAAGCTGTTCGGTATAACGGCGGAGGAGTTGGTCGCCGAAGTCGACAAGCTGCTGGAAAAGTTCACGCGCGGGCTGATGGAGGCCATGGTCGCCTTCGAAGAGTTCCGAGACCGGACTCTCACTCGCTTCGAAGCTCTCGCGGAAGAGCGACCCGAACTCGGCGTGGACGCGCTACGCGACTTGGTCTTCGAGGACCGCGCGCTCGCGGCCGATCGCGACAAGGTCGGGAACGACCTCTTTGGACTCGGCCTATACGATGTGGCCGCGAACACGAGCTTGCCGGCGACGCTAGTCGACGAACTGAGCTGGTCCCCCGGCGAAGAGACGGAGTTTCTCTCGCCCGGCCCCTTCGCCGGCTGGCCCCTGCGTGTCTGGCCCACCATGAGGCGGCCCTTCATCCGCCTGAAGGGCCGCGCTTACGCCTTCGACGTCCTCAGCTTGTTCGACAACCTCTACCGGGTCCTCCAACGGGTCATCTTCCGACTCGATCCCGACTATCGCACCTCGTGGAACGAGCGGCAGAAGGCCGTCTCCGAGGCGCTGCCCTTCAAGTACTTAGGGCGGCTGCTTCCTAGCGCCATCCACTACGGTCCCGTGTACTACCGCTGGAAGTCGGGCCAAGGTCCTGCGCAGTGGCACGAGGCCGACGGCCTCGTCATCTTTGACGATCACCTGATCGTGGTCGAGGTGAAGGCCGGAGCTTTCACGTACACGTCGCCGGCAACAGACCTGCCAGCCCACGTTCAGTCGCTGAAGAACCTCGTCCAGAGCCCTGCATCGCAAGGCAGCCGTTTCGTAGACTACCTAGAGAGTGCGGACGAGGTGGCGATCTCGGATGAGACCCACGGCGAGATTGCCAAGCTTCGGCGCAGCGACTTTCGCCATGTCACCGTCTGCGCCGTGACCCTGGACGCGTTCTCGGATCTCACCGCGCGGGCACAGCACCTAAAAGCCGTTGGCATCGATGTCGGAACGCGGCCCGTCTGGGTGGTGTCCGTCGATGACCTTCGGGCCTACGCCGACCTTTTCACCAACCCGCTAATCTTCCTGCATTTTCTGGAACAGCGAGTGGCAGCGGCGCAGTCCGAGCTGGTCAATTTGCACGACGAAATGGATCACTTCGGCCTTTACCTCGCCCAGAACAACTACGCCCAGTTCGCGGACGAAGTGGCGGGTTCCCGTGTTAGCCGACTGAACTTCGACGGGTTTGGCGACGAGGTGGACGAGCATTTCGCGTCGGTCTTGCGTGGCGAGGCGGGGGGGCCTCCCGCGCAGAAGATGCCCGCGCGAATCGCCGAGATCATCGACGTTCTCCGGCGGGTAGGCGGTCCCGGTGCATCCGAGCTGGCCAGCTATATCCTGGACTGGGACGGCGAGTTCCGGGATCAGATCGCAGCGGGCATCGAAGAGCAGCTTGAGGGCAACAAGCGGCTGGGGCGAGTGCGACCGCTGTCCACATACGGCGACGTCTGCGCCACGTTGCAAGTCTGGTCACGCGAGGCTCCACTGAAGCCGGGGGAAGGCTTGGATCACACCCGCGCTGTGATGGCCATGCACGGCGAAACGGAACGCAGGCTGATCGAACTCGAATACGGGGACGCCGGCGAACTGCTGTTAGCCCGCTCCGAGAAGGTCAGTCTCGATGGCCTTCCGCCGGAGGCCCTGGCCCGCGCGAGACAGGGAGCCGAGAACGTTCGACGGCGGCGGCTCGTTCGGGCGCGCGACATTGGCAAGGTCGGACGCAACGAGCCTTGCCCCTGTGGCAGCGGACGAAAGTACAAGCACTGCTGTCGGCCGTAGACCCCGCTCCCTTGGCGTTCGTTGCCATGAGCAGACCCTCCGAACGTCCCTGATGAGTCGAGGCCGTGTAAAAACCCTGGCGCACCGCCCCTGAGATGCGGGCGGACGACGTCGGCTGTCAGGCCTTGATCGCCGCCATCAGCGGGCCGATCCCCAGGATCTGCATCACCCGCTTCATGTTGTAGGCCAGCACGTGGAGGCCGATCTCGGTCTTTACGTTCTTCAGCCGCTTCATCAGCAGGTGCGGGTTGCCCATCCAGCTTTTGATCGTGCCGAAGGGGTGTTCGACGATCCGGCGTCGAGAGCGCATGGCGTAGGGCGCCAGGTCCATCCGGCGCTGCATGGCCTCGATGATCTCCTCGTGCTCCCAGCGCATGATCCGCCGGTTGAGGCTGCTCGTGCATTGGGGCTTGATCGCACAGGCGCGGCAGCTCTCCAGGTCCCAGTATCGGTGCAGCGTGAGGCCCTTCTCCACCGTCGTCATGTGGTACGGGAGCAGGGCGCCAGCCGGACAGCGGTAGGCGTCCTGTTCAGCGATGTAGGCAAAATCCTGCTTGCCGAAGCGGCCTTCCAGCCTGGCGTTTCCGGTCAGCGGCTTCGGCACGTAGGGCGTCACGCCGATGGCCTCGCAGGCCAGGATCTCCTCGCCGGCGAAGTAACCGCGGTCCGCCAGGACATCGAGCCGCTCGACGCCCATGGCGTCCTTGGCCAGTGCGCTGATCGAGCTGAGCTGGTTACGGTCGGTGGGCGCCATGACCACGTCGTGGGCCACGATCAGGTGGTGCTCGGCGTCGACGGCGCTCTGGACGTTGTAGCCGACGATCCCGCTGCCACGGCCGCTGGTCGCCATGGCGCGGGAGTCTGGATCCGTCAGCGAGACCTGGCCGTCGGGCGATGCGGCGAGCTGCGTTTCCATGGCCTTCAGCATCTGCATCTGTGTGCGCAGGGTCTCGATCTTCTCCTTCAGCTTTGCGGAGCGCGCTTTGACGGCGTCGCCCTCCTGCCGATCGGCGGTGTCGAGGTCTTGCAGGTAGCCGGCGATGTGCTCGGCGACCTGTTCGATCCGCCGCTTCAGCTTGGTCACTGTGAAGTTCTTGTCGCGCGTGTTCACCGCCTTGAACTTGCTGCCGTCCACCGCCGCCACGGCTTGGGTGAAGAGCCCGATCTGGCGGCACAGCACAATGAAGTGCGCGCAGGCCGCCTGGATCGCCGGGCCATTGTCCTTCCGGAAGTTGGCGATGGTCTTGTGGTCCGGCGCGAGCCTCCCCGTCAGCCACATCAGCTCGACGTTGCGCTGCGCCTCCCGCTCCAGCCGGCGGCTGGACTGCACCCGGTTCAGGTAGCCGTAGATGTAGAGCTTCAGCAGCGTCGACGGATGATACGGCGGCCGCCCGGTCACCGCCGGCGCCACGACGAAGCCCAAGCCGCCGAGATCCAGCTCATCGACGAAGACGTCGATCACCCGGGCCGGATTGTCCTCGCTGACGTAATCCTCGAGGCAGCTCGGCAGCAGCGCCGGCTGCCTGCGATCCTCACCTTCGACGAAACGGCTCATCGCAGCGCCTCCGACATCGGGATGTCAGGAGTCTGAACTGCTTCGCGTTCTTACACAGCCTCAGTCAGGAGCGGATGTTCCCTCCGCGACTAACCGCCAATCTCCCCCAGCTCACGGCCGATACGGCGCCAAATTCCGGCGGATGCGTTCCAGGATCGGCCCCTCCTCCGCCGCGGGGGGCTCGAACCGCTGGCCGGTGATGGTTTCGAAGGCTTGGATGTAGACCTTCGAGGCGCCTTCGATCAGGTCGGCGGGGATTTCGGGGATCGGATCGACGTAGGGGTCGCAGCGGGCGGCGACCCAGCTTCGGACGAAGTCTTTGTCGAAGGAGTTGGGGCGCTCGCCGGCGGCGAATTTGGCCTCGTAGGTGTCGGCGATCCAGTAGCGGCTGGAGTCGGGGGTGTGGATCTCGTCGGCGAGCACGATCCGGCCGTCGGTGTCGAGGCCGAACTCGTACTTGGTGTCGACCAGGATCAGCCCCCGTTCTGCGGCGAGGCTCTGGCCGCGGGCGAAGAGGGCGAGCGCGTAGGCGGAGACCGCGTCCCACTGGGCGGCGGTGAGCAGGCCCTGGGCGACGATCTCGTCCGCCGTCAGGGGCTCGTCGTGGCCGGCGTCGAAGGCCTTGCTGGTGGGGGTGACGATCGGCTTCGGCAGGCGCTGGTTGTCGCGCAGGCCGTCGGGCAGGCGGTGGCCGTACATCTCCCGCTGGCCCTGCTTGTAGAGGGTGAGGATCGAGGTGCCGGTGGTTCCCGCCAGGTAGTCGCGCACCACGATCTCCACCGGCAGGATCTTCAGCCGGCGGCCGACGACCACGTTGGGGTCGGGGTATTCCAGGACGTGGTTGGGGCAGATGTCGGCGGTCTGCTCGAACCAATAGCGCGCGGTCTGGGTCAGCACCTGACCCTTGTGCGGGATGACCGCCAGGATGCGGTCGAAGGCGCTCAGCCGGTCCGAGGCGATGAGGATCAGCCGCCCGTCGGGGAGCTCGTAGGTGTCCCGGACCTTCCCGCGATAGTGGTTGGGGAACTCGGGCAGGGTGGCGTCGGCCAGGAGGTTCGCGGCGGCGGGTTGCATGGGCGGGGGTATCGGCAGCGCGCCGGGCCGCGTCAAGGCGGACGTCGGCGTTTCGCACCGGCCCGTCCGTGAGGGCTGGATCGCGGGCGTCGCCATCGCCAATGTGGAGGCGGCAGGGAGACGACTGAGGTCATGACCAGAAGCCAATTGCTGCGAATGGACAATGTCGGCATCGCGGTGGAGTCGCTCGATGACGCCGTCGCCTTTTTCATCGAGCTGGGCCTGACGCTGGAGGGGCGGGCGACGATCGAAGGCGAATGGGCCGGGCGCGTCACCGGCCTTGGCGATCAGCGCGTCGAGATCGCCATGATGGCCACCCCCGACGGCCACAGCCGGCTGGAGCTGTCGCGGTTCCTAAGCCCGCCGGTCATCGCCGATCACCGGACCGCCCCGGTGAATGCGCTGGGCTATCTGCGCGCCATGTTCGCGGTCAGCGACCTCGACGACACGCTTGCCCGACTGGACAAGCACGGGGCGCGGCTGGTCGGCGAGGTGGTGCGCTACGAGAACGCCTACCGGCTCTGCTACATCCGCGGCCCCGAAGGCCTGCTTATCGGCCTGGCGGAGCCGCTCGGCGGCCAGCCGTAGAGGCCGTTCGGATCAGGCGCCGGCAAGGGGCGCGGGCGCAAGGTTCACTGGCCGAACGCCCAGGTCACCATCCGCGGCAGCTCGGCGCGCCAGAAGCCGCCGCCGTGCGCGCCCTCGCGCCGCTTCATCACCACCTCGGCCCCGGCGCCGTGCAGCGCTTTCGCCCAGAGGCCCGCGTTCTGGAGAAAGAACGGCTCCTGCGTTCCGGCGACGAGATAGGCGCGCGGCAGCGGGTGCGGCATCACCTGCGGCGGCCGAAAGCCGGCGCCGGGCGAGGCGCAGAACAGCGCGCCGTAGACGTCCGGATGTCGAAGGCCGAGCGCCAGCGCCAGCTCTCCGCCCGCCGAGACGCCGAACACCGCGGTGCGTTCGGCCGGCATGGCGACGCCGAACCGCGACCGCGTCCAGTCTCGAACCTCGCCGACCAGGAACCTCTCGTGCGCCGCGAACCGGTCGGGATCGAAGCCCGGCGAATATTCGTGCAGCCGCAGGGTCTCGTCCGCCAGCCGGTGGACGCCGACGATCATGGTGGGCGGCGCGCCCTGCGCCACGACGAAGTCGCCCCAGGCCGGGATCAGCTGACCGTCGCCGGCGAACACCAGGGCCTGCGGCGGATCGCGCGGGACGTAGGCGGTGACCTGGCGGCCGCCGTCGTAGTCCAACACCTCGGTGACGAGGTCTCCCTGGGCGGACGACATGTGGCTGGCCCTCCAAATCGTGGCTGACGCTTCGGCCTGGATCGAAGCACGTTCAAGTCCGGTTCTGCCACACTGAGGTCTTTGGGCGATCAGGAGGCGGAGATGCGCAGCAGGGTCAGGACGGGCGCCTTTGTCGTACAGGCCGCCGCCATCGCCGCGGTGGCGGTGTTCGCCGCGACGCCGGGTTGGGCGCAGTGGCGAACGCCCTGGTCCTACGCGAAGGGGCCCAATGGGCCGGAGCAGTGGGGCGACATCGATCCCGACTACGCCGCCTGCAAGACCGGGCGCGGCCAGTCGCCCATCGACATCGCCAGCGCGGGGGCCGCCAAGGCGGACCTGCCGCCGCTGCGGTTCGCGTTCAAGGACGGGCCGGTGAGGATCGTCAACAACGGCTACACGGCCGTGCGGGTGGACTACGCGGCCGGCAATGGCAATGTCCTGACCATCGGCGGGCGCCGCTATGAGCTGACCCAGTTCCACTTCCACCACCCCAGCGAGGAGGAACTGGACGGCAAGCGGTTCGCCATGAACGCTCACGTCATGCTGAAGGGCGACGACGGGAAGGTCATCGGGGTGACGGTGTTCGTGAAGGCGGGCCGCGCCAATCCCGCCGTGACCAAGCTCTGGGCGCACATGCCGCCGCAGAAGGGGCCGCTGCACGCCGTGCCCGGGCTGACGGTCAACCCGGGCGACCTGCTGCCCAAGGCCCTGGGCTATTTCCTCTACACCGGCTCGATCTCGGCGCCGCCGTGCAATGGCGACATTGCCTGGTACGTCCTGAAGGCGCCGCTGGAGGTGTCGCCGGCGCAGATCGAGGCCTTCGCCCGCCTCTATCCCAACGACGTGCGGCCGATCCAGCCGCTGAACGGCCGCGTGGTGCAGGCGAGCGGCGGCCGCTGAGCCGCCGGCGCCTAGGCCCGGGGCAGCACCAGGGCGACGCGCAGGCCGGGGCCCATCTCGCCGACCTTGCCGGGGCCTTCGGCCAGTTCGAGACGGCCGCCGTGCGCCTCGGCGACGGCGGCGACCAGGGAGAGGCCGAGGCCCGCGCCGGGCTCATTGCGGCTGTTTTCCAGGCGCACGAAACGCTCCACCACCCGCTCGCGGTCGCCGTCGGGGACGCCTGGGCCGGTGTCGGTGACCGAGAACTCGATCTCGCCGGAGGAGCGGCGGCGCACCCGCAGCATGATCGCCCCGCCGGCCGGGGTGTATTTCACCGCGTTGTCGAGGATGTTGGCCAGCGCCTGGGCCAGGAACTCGCGGTTGCCGCGGGCCTGCAGGTTCTTGGCCAGCTCGGCGGCGAAGTCGATGTCCTTGTCCTCGCACAGCGGCTCGTAGAGTTCGGCGATGTTGGCCGCCAGTTCCGAGGGATCGAACAGCACCGGGTCGGGCGCCGTGCCGGCCGCCTGCAGGCGGGCGATGGACAGCACCGCGGCGAAGGTCTTCAGCACCCCGTCGGTGTCCTCCAGCGCCTGGGCCAGCGCCTGGGTCGGGTCGCCCTTGCCCGCCTCCACGTCGAGATAGGCCACCTCCAGCCGCGCGCGCAGGCGGGTGAGCGGCGAGCGCAGGTCGTGGGCGATGGCGTCGCCGGCGTGGCGGTGGCCGGCCATGGAGCGTTCCAGCCGGTCCAGCATCTCGTTGACGCCGGCCGCCAGCTCGTCGAACTCGTCGCGGGCGCCGCGCACCTGGGCGCGGGCGCCCAGGTCGCCGTTGCGCACGGCGTCCACCACCTCGGTCAGCCCGACCATGGAGCGGGTGACGTTGCGGCTCATCAAGACCCCGCCCGCCAGGCCGAAGACGATCACCAGGGCGCCGGCGCCCCAGAGCGCGCGGACCACCTGCACCACATAGGCCTCGTCCTCGCCCGCATCGGCGCCGACGAACAGGATCTGGCCGCCGCTCAGCCGCTCCTGCAGGCCCCGCGCCGGGTGCTTGACCGTGTGGCCCTGGGCGTCCTGGTCGGTGACCGAGAAGCTGGTCCAGGTGGGCTGGCCGGTGAACTTGTCCACCGGGCTCTCCTCGATGGAGCCGGAGATCCGCTTCTGATTCTTGGTCATCAGGAGGTAGAGGAACGGCCGCTCGCTCGCCGCGCGTTCGATCAGCGACTGGTTGACCGCGTTGACGCCGGCGCGGTCGTAGGCGGCGACCAGCGAGTGCATCTCGCGGGTGATCTCTTCCTCGGTGCGCCGCCGGGCCTCACCGGCGGTGGCCACGTAGATGTAGGCCAAGAGGCCCATGGCGACGCTGGCGAACAGCGCCAGGAACAGCACCGTCAGGCGGAACGGCGTGGTGCGGAAAATGCGCGGCAGGCGCATGGGCGTCAGCGGCCCCTTAAGCGTCCAACCGGTAGCCGGCCCCGCGGACGGTCTGCAGCATCGGCCGGTCGAAGCCCTTGTCGATCTTCGAGCGCAGGCGGGAGATGTGCACGTCGATGACGTTGGTCTGCGGGTCGAAGTGGTATTCCCAGACCTTCTCCAGCAGCATGGTGCGGGTCACCGACTGGCCGGCGTGGCGCATCATGAATTCCAGAAGCTGGAACTCGCGCGGTTGCAGGTCGATCTCCTTGCCCTGGCGGTGCACGGTGCGGCCGATCAGGTCCATCTCCAGCTCCCCGACCTTGAGCAGGGTCTGCACCGAGCCGGTCTCGCGGCGGCGCGACAGGGCCTCGACCCGGGCGATCAGCTCGGCGAAGGCGTAGGGCTTGACCAGGTAGTCGTCGCCCCCGGCCTTGAGGCCCTCGACGCGGTCGCCGACTTCGCCCAGCGCGGAGAGGAACAGCACCGGGGTCTGGTCGCCCTCGCGGCGCAGGGTCTCGATGAGCTGCACGCCGTTCATCTTGGGCATCATGCGGTCGACGATCATCACGTCGAACTCGCCGGCCCGGGCGGCGCTGAGCCCCTCCTCGCCGTCGGCGGCGCGGGTGCAGGCGTTGCCGGCTTCGGTCAGGCCCCGGTGCATGGCCTCGGCCGCCTCAAGGTCGTCTTCGACGATCAGGATCCGCATTCTGTTTCCGCCCCCGCGAAAGCCTGGAAGTCCTAGCCGGCGATCTTGAGCGGCAGGAAGGTGGTGCGGCCCTGCCGGAAGATACCCAGCAGGACACCGGTGCGGCCCGCCTTCTTGGCGCTCTCGACGGCGGAGGCGACTTCCGCGGCGGTGGTCACCGGATGGCCGCCGGCCTGGACGATCACGTCGCCGCGGTGCAGGCCCTTCTGGCCGGCGTCGGACGATTGGTCGACGCTTTCGATCACCACGCCCTTGAGCTCTGGCGGGGCGTTGATGTGCCGCCGCGTCGTCTCGTCCAGCGCGCCCAGCGCCATGCCGAGCACCGAGGGGTGCGGCGTGGCCGGGACAGCCGGCGTGGCGCGCTCGCCACCGCCGCCGGTGTTGTCGTTGGCGGCCAGTTCCTGTTCCGAAGGCCGCACGCCGGAGTGCACCTCGATGATGTGGTGCTTGCCCTCGCGGATCGCGTCGAGGCGGAGGGTGTCGCCGGGCTTGGCCTTGGCCACCTCGCGGGTCAGTTCGGTCATGGTCTTGATGGCGACCCCGTTCACCGAGACCACCACGTCGCCCGGCTGCAGCCCGGCGCGCGCCGAGGGGCCGCCCGGCACCAGGTCGTTGACGATGGCGCCCTTCTGCGTGCCCAGGCCTTGAGCCTCGGCCATGTCCGGCGTGAAGTTCTGGATGGTGGCGCCGATGTAGCCGCGCTGGATCTTGCCGCCGCTGATCAACTGCTTGGTCACGCTGTCGGCCACGTCGGCGGGGATGGCGAAGCCGATGCCCACCGAGCCGCCCGACGGCGAGAAGATCATGGTGTTGACCCCGATCACCCGGCCGTAGATGTCGAAGGTCGGGCCGCCGGAGTTGCCGCGATTGATCGGGGCGTCGATCTGGATGTAGTCGACGAAGGTCTCGCCGATGTCGCGCCCGTAGGCCGAGACGATGCCGGCGGTCGCCGTGCTGCCCAGGCCGAAGGGGTTGCCGACCGCGATCACCCAGTCGCCGACGCGGGGCTTGCCGGCGTTCTCGAAGCTGACGAACGGGAAGTTGGTGCGCCCGCCCTTGACCTTGATCACCGCAAGGTCCGAACCCTCGTCGCGGCCGACCACGGTGGCTTCCAGCTCGGTGTCGTCCTTGAGCACCACCTTGATGGTCTCGGCGTTCTCGACCACGTGATTGTTGGTGACGATGTAGCCGTCGGCGGAGATGAAAAAGCCGGAGCCGGCCGATTGCTGGGTCGGCAGCTTCGGCTGGCCCTTTTCGCTGCGCCCGCCCTGCGGGGGACCGCCCTCGTCGTCATCCCCGCCGCCGCCGTGCGGCTGCAGGTCGAAGGGGAAGTTCTCGAAGCCGGGAATCTTGTGCAGCGTGCTCGGGTCGACGCGGCTGGTGACGTTGATCGAGACCACCGCGGGCGAGACCTTGTCGATGATGTCGGCGAAGGACATCGGCGCGCCGGGCGGCGGAGCGAAGATCGGCGCGGTGGAGGCCTTGATCAGATGAGCCTGCTGGTCGGCCATCGCGGCGGGAAACCGCATGCCCGCGCCCGCGACGGCGGCGGCCACGACGCCAGCACCCGCCACGGCGCCCAGGAGATAACCGTTCTTCTTGGAGGTCATATGACTTCTGTTTCCCTGCGGACGCCGTACGAAAGACCCGGCGCGCTCGTAAAACCTAGGCTCGATGCACGAGAGCGCAATGGCCCTCAAGTTACGTTTAGGTCACCTGTCGCCGCCTTTCAGACGGTTGTAGGGCGCAATCATGTCAGGCCGAATCGGTTTCCGACAGGTGTCTCAAGCGATCGGCCTCCTCAGGCGATAGTTCCGGGTCCGCGGATCGGTTCCGCAGCCGGCCGGCGAGCAGGCCCGCCCCCAGAACGACCACCAGGAACGGCCCGCCCCACAGCGCCAGGTTCGTCCAGGAGAACGCCGGCGTCATGAGCACGAACTCACCATAGCGGTCGACGAGGTAATGTTTGATTTCCGCATCGCTACGTCCGGCGGCGACCTGCTCACGCACGGTGCGGCGCAGGTCGCTGGCGAGCTCGGCCTCGGAGTCGTCGATGGACTCGTTCTGGCAGACCAGGCAGCGGATATCCTGGAAGAGGTGGCGCGCGCGGGCCTCCTGCGCGGGGTCGGGCAGGCGGTCGGCGGGATCGGCGGCGGCGGCTAGGCAGAGGATGCCCGCGAAGACGGCCGCCAGGGCGCGAAGCCTGCCGGGCGGCCTCATGCCGGCTGCTCCTGCCTCCGCCGGGCCACGCCCAGGCGCATGCGCCGGTCGGAAAGCGAGGTGACGCCGCCAAGCGCCATGATCACCGGGCCCAGGAAGATCAGGCTGGCCCAGGGGTTCCAGTAGGCGCGGATCAGCCAGACCGGCGTCCCGGCCGTGGTGGTCCGCCGCTCGCCTAGCACCATGTAGAGGTGCGAGAAGCCGCGATAGCAGAGCGCGATGCCGCTGACCGTCTGGCCGCCGGCCGGATAGAAGCGCCGGTCCGGCTCGCCGGTGCAGACGGGCTTGCCGTCCTTGGAGACGCGGATGAGCGCGCGCTCGGCATCGTAGTTGGGGCCTTCGCGGGGGCCCACGGTCTCCAGCGTCAGGTGGTAGCCCGCGACGTTCAGCGAGCCGCCCAGCGGCAGGGCCTCGGCGGCCTCGCCCTTCCAGCCCAGCTCGAAACAGGCGCCCAGCACGAAGATGCCCAGGCCCAGGTGCGCCAGCGTCATGCCCCAGGCGCCGCGCGGCAGGCCGGTGAGCCGGCGCCATCTATCGGCCGCCGACACCCGGAACACCCGCGTCCGCTCGATCAGCTCGACGGCCGCGCCAATCACCAGCCAGGCGCCGATGGCGACGCCGGCGGCGCCCAGCGCCTTCCTCGGGCTGACGAGCGCGAGCGTCAGCACGCCGGCGCCCAGCGCCAGCAGCGCCGCCAGCCACAGCCGCTGGCCGACGCCCCGCAGGTCGCCGCGCTTCCAGGCCAGCAGCGGGCCCGCCGGCAGGATGATCGCCAGCGCCGCCATCAGCGGCGCGAAGGTCAGGTTGAAATAGGGCGGCCCCACCGAGATCGCCTCGCCGGTCAGCGCCTCGCGGATCAGCGGATAGAGGGTGCCCAGCATCACCGTCGCGGTGGCGGCGGCCAGCAGGATATTGTTGAGCACCAGGGCGCTCTCGCGGCTGACCGGGGCGAACACCCCGCCGGGCGCGAGCTTGGGCGCCCGCCAGGCGAACAGCGCGAAGCCGGAGCCGGCGGTGACGCCAAGGATGATCAGCAGCAGCACGCCGCGCCTGGGATCGACGGCGAAGGCGTGGACGCTGGTCAGCACGCCCGAGCGCACCAGGAAGGCGCCCAGCATGGAGAAGGTGAAGGCGCCCAGCGCCAGGAACAGGCTCCAGCCGGCGAGCGCGCCGCGCTTTTCGGTGACGATGGCGGAGTGCAGCAGGGCCGTGGCCATCAGCCAGGGCATGAAGGAGGCGTTTTCCACCGGGTCCCAGAACCACCAGCCGCCCCAGCCGAGCTCATAGTAGGCCCAGAAGGAGCCGAGCGTGATGCCGATGGTCAGGAAGCTCCAGGCGGCCAGCGCCCAGGGCCGGACCCAGCGGGCCCAGGCCGCGTCGACCCGGCCTTCGACCAGGGCCGCGACGGCGAGCGAGAAGACCACCGACATGCCGACGTAGCCCGAGTAGAGGAACGGCGGGTGGATCGCCAGCGCCGGGTCCTGCAGCAGCGGATTGAGCGAGGCGCCCTCCACCGGAATGCGGTCGCCGACCAGCCGCGTCAGTGGGCTGGAGGCGAACACCGTATAGGCCAGGAACACCGTCCCCAGCGCCCCCTGGGTCGCCACCATCACCGCCTTCAGGCCCTTGGGCAGGCCACGGCCCAGGGTGGCGGCCGCGGCGCCATAGCCGGTGAGGATCAGGCACCAGAGCAGGATCGAGCCCTCGTGGCTGCCCCAGGTCCCGGCCACCTTGTAGAGCATCGGCTTTTCGGTGTGCGAGTTGGCGGCCACGTTGGAGACCGAGAAATCGGAGGTGACGAAGGCGTGGACCAGGCAGGCGAAGGCGACCGCGACGCCGAGGAAGGAGGCGACCGCCGCGCCCTCGCCCGCCGCGGCCAGCACGCTGGAGCGGCGGATGCGCGCCGTCGCCGACAGGCCCACCTGGGCGATGGCGAAGGCCAGGCCCAGGATCAGGGCGAAGGAGCCGAGTTCTGCGATCATTGGGATGCGGTCATGTGGTGGGCTGCGCCTTGGCGTAGTCCGGCGTGGAGCCGTCGCCGCGCCATTCGCCCTGCGCCTTGAGCGCCTTGGTCAGTTCGCGCGGCATGTATTTCTCGTCGTGCTTGGCCAGCACCTGCTTGGCCTCGAACACGCCGTCGTCGCGGAAGGCCCCGACGGCGACCACGCCCTGGCCCTCGCGGAACAGGTCCGGCAGGTCGCCCTGGAAGACCACCTTGTCGGTGGCGGTGCGGTCGGCGACCACGAACTCCACGCGCCCGTCCGGATACTTGGCGACGCTGCCCATGCGCACCATGCCGCCGAGTTGCACGGAGCGGCCGGCGGCCGGATGCGCCGCGGCGGCCTGGCTCGGCGTATAGAAGAACGAGATCGAATCCCGCAGGCCCCACAGCGTCAGACCGACCGCCAGCGCCAGCACCGGCGCGATGGCGGCGATCAGCGTCAGGCGGCGCCGGGCTTTCGGGGACTTGGGCAGCCAACTCATTTCATCGGTTCCGTCGCCGCCGCCTTGGCGAGGTCGGCCAGCACATCGGGTTTGGCGGCGTAGCGCTTCTCAGCCTGTTTAAGCGCCGCATCGCGCTTTTGTGTGTCACCCAGGACAGCATAGGCGCGCACCAGCTGCACCCAGCCGGCCGGGTCGTCGGGGCTGGCGGCCAGCCGCTGGGCCAGGCCCGCCACCATGCCGCGCACGGCGGTCAACTGGTCGGCGGAGAGGCCTTGCGGGGCGGCGGGGGTGGGCGGCGCCAGGCCCTCGGCGTCGGCGATGGCGGCCTGCAGGTCGGCGCGACGCGGATCGTTGGGCGCCATGTCGGCGAGCAGCGCTTTCCACTGCGCGACCCCGCCGGCCTTGTCGCCCCCCTGGATGCGGGCGCGGGCCAGGTGGAAGCGGGCGGCGACGTTCTTCGGATCGAGCGCGATGGTGCGGGCGAAGGCCTGCTTGGCGTCGTCGGTGAGCGCGCCGTTGGCCTGGAAGACCTCCGCCTCGCCGAGCATTTCCCAGAGGTCGGCGCGTTGCGGCGCGAGCTTCACCGCCTTCTTCAGGGCGCGGATGGCGCCGGCGGGGTTCTGCGAGGCGCCGTCGGCCAGCGCCAGGAAGCGGTAGCCCTCCGGATCGTTGGGCCGCTCCTGGGTCATCTTCTGCAGCACCGCGGCCATCTGCGGCGGCGTCAGGGTGGCGGGATTGGCGGCCCGCCACGTCGCCAGGCGCGCGGCGAACGGCTGGTCGGCCATGCCGGGCGCGCCAACCACGAAATAGATCGCCACGGCCGCCAGCGGCGCGGCGAAGGCGGCGATCAGGATCGGCGCGCGATTGGGGCTCTTCGACCAGGCCTCGGCGGGCGCATCGGCGGCGGCCAGCAGGCGGCGGCCGGCCTCGGCCTCTGCGCCCTTGCGCTCGTCCGCGCCGATCAGCCCGCGCTCCGCCAGGTCGCCGATCTCGGCCAACTGGCGGCGATAGAAGATCGAGGTGGAGTCGCCGGTCTCCGCGCGAGCGGCGGCCTGGGCGGCGCGGAACAGGATGAGGATGGCGGCTGCGACCGAGAGCACGCCGGCCATAGCCCAGAAGGCGATCATGTGGCGCGTGTAGCCGAAAGCGAAGGTCAGCGCGAGTGCGTCATCGGGCCCGGGTGTTCCGGGCCTGGGCGCTCACGCGCAAGGCGGTGCGAAGCGACCGCTTTTGGGCGCGACGCCAGGGTCCGCCTTCGACCCGAGAGTGTGTAAAAACTCGCTGCCGATACTGTCGACAGGTGCCGGCGCAGCGCGAGGCGCGCCGATCCCGTTCAGGCTCGGATGGCGGCAATGAGCGGCCCGGTCCCGAGGATCTGCATCACGCGCTTCAGGTTATAGGCCAGGATGTGGAGGCTGATCTCGGTCTTCACGTTCCTCAGCCGCTTCATCAGGAAGTGGGTGTGGCCCATCCAGGCTTTGATCGTCCCGAAGGGGTGCTCGACGATCCGCCGTCTGAGCTTCATCGGGCTCTGGGGCGCCAGGTCCATCCGCCGCTGCATGGCCTCGATGGTCGCCTCATGCTCCCAGCGGGTGACGCGCCGCTCGACGCTCGGCGTGCACTGAGGCTTCAGGGCGCAGGCCTGACAGCTCGCGCGGTCCCAGTAGCGGTGTAGGACCAGGCCTTTCTCGATGGTGGTCATGTGGTGAGGCAGCAGAGCGCCCGCCGGACAGCGGTAGACGTCCTGGTCGGCCACATAGGTAAAGTCCTGCTTGCCGAAGCGGCCCTCGGCCTTGGCATTGGAGGTCAGCGGCTTGGGCACATAGGGCGTCACGCCCAGGGCCTCGCAGGCGACGATCTCCTCGCCGGAGAAGTAGCCGCGGTCGGCCAGCATCTTGAGGGTGTCCACGCCCATCGCGGCCTGGGCCTTCGCGCTCATGGCGGTGAGCTGCTGGCGGTCGCTGCCGGTGGTGACCACGTCGTGGGCCACGATAAGGTGATGCTCGGCCTCGACCACGGACTGGACGTTGTAGCCGATGATCCCTGAGCCCCGGCCGCTCGTCGCCATGGCGCGCGCATCGGGATCGGTCAGTGAGACCTGGCCGTCCGGCGAGGCTGCCACCTGGGCCTCCATCGCCCGCAGCGCCTGCATCTGGGCGCGTAGCGTGGCGATCTTGTCCTTCAGCTTCCCAGCCCGCATCTCGGCGGCCTCGCCCTCCAGACGGTCGGCGGTGTCGAGGTCGGCCAGGTAGCCGGCGATGTGCTCGGCCACCTGCTCCATCCGCTTCTTCAGCTTGGTCGCCGTGAAGTTCTTGTCGCGGGTGTTCACCGCCTTGAACTTGCTGCCGTCCACCGCCGCCAGCGCCTGGGTGAAGAGCCCGATCTGGCGGCACAGCACCACGAAGTGCGCGCACGCCGCTTGGATGGCCGGACCGTGGTCCTTGCGGAAGTTGGCGATGGTCTTGTGGTCGGGCGCGAGCTTCCCTGTCAGCCACATCAGCTCGACGTTGCGCCCAGCCTCCCGCTCCAGCCGCCGGCTCGACGGCACGCGGTTGAGGTAGCCGTAGATGTAGAACTTCAGCAGCGTCGCCGGGTGATAGGCCGGACGCCCCGTGACCGCCGGCGCCACCGCAAAGCCAAGGTCTCGGAGATCGAGTTCATCGACAAAGACGTCGATCACTCGCGCCGGGTTGTCCTCGCCGACATAGTCGTCCAGGCAGCTCGGCAAGAGCGTCGGCTGTCGGCGATCCCCACCTTCGACAAAGCGGCTCATGCAGGCACCCTCCGACAGGTCGATTAGGAGATTCTGCACTGCTTCGCTGCCGAGTGCAGGTGTCGATCGTGGCGGACGGTCGAGTGGTCGCTATGATGCGAGATTGCGCCCTTGGAGATTGCGATGCTCGACGAGGATACTTGTGACTGCCCCGAGCATGGAAAGCAGCCGATCACCTTCGTCTGCAATCACATCACCGCCGCGCCCAAGGGCGATACGGTCGGCTTCGTCTCCTTCGCGTCAGAGAATCCCGACGATCTACGAGATGCCTGGTGCGACGCCTGCAACGCCTACCTGTCAGCTCACGGCGGCGAGTGGGTAGAGGGTGAAGTCGAGGTGCCCGGTGGGGTGAAGGTAATCTGCACCCAATGTTACCGCGAGCGCGCCGCCGACGCCCAGCGTGCAGGTCGGCGCATCGTCTGCCAAGTCAGCTAAGCCCACCCGCCCCGGCACCGACACCAGAACGCGCCACGTTTTTACACAGCCTCGACTCCTTAGCGGACGTCCGCGCTCCTAGATTCCAAGAGCGCCCGGACCCCAATACCGGCATCCTTCACGGACGGACGTGAATGATCGTTTTCCCCTTGATCCGCTGGGTCGGGTTGAAGGCGGCGACAGCACCGTCGAGCGGCGAGACATCGCCGATGTTCGTTCGCAGCCGTCCGTCACGTACTCGCTGAACAATCTCACCGAGTTGGCCCCGATCGGACTCGACAACGAAGTCGATCGCCAGGCCCTCCGCGGGCCGGGCCTCGTGCGGCCCGACGACCGACACCAATCTGCCTCCGGCTCGAACCAGGCGCGCGGATCGCTTCCCGATGTCGCCGCCGATGAGATCGAACACCAGATCGACGTCGCCGACGTCTTCGAGGACCTCGTTGTCGAGGTCGACGAACGCGTTCGCGCCGAAATCGAGCGCCGACTGA
>DATAUR010000024.1:0-40449 GCA_036268175.1 Phenylobacterium sp.
TCCCGCTCGGCATGAACATGAGCTGGCGCACCCTGCCCAAGCTGGTGGCGCTGGCTGGGCCTTCGCGGGCGAAGCAGTATGTGATGTTCGGAGAAGCCGCCGACGCCGAACGTTGCCTTGCCTGGGGCTTCGCCGACGAAGTGACGCAGGCCGGCCAGGCGCTCGCCGCCGCGCGCCGCTGGGCCGAGAAGGCCGCAGCCCTGCCGCCGCTGCCGGTCCGGATGACCAAAGAGGCGGTGAACGCCATCGCCGCGGCGATGGCCCAGGCGAGCATCTATATGGACCGCGACCAATATCTGCTGATGAGCCGCACGGAGGACTACCGTGAAGGCGTCGCCGCCTTTCGCGAGAAACGGCCCGGCAAGTTCAAGGGCAATTGAACGATCCGCCTGCGGGCGCGTTGAGCGTCGACATGGGGATTTCAGTGGAGCGTCCAGGGTGAAGAAGGCTTCGGAATACCGACAGCACGCCGTCGAGTGCCGGCATCTGGCGGCGGGAGTTCAGGGGGCGCAACGCGAACAGCTCACGGAGATGGCGGCGACTTGGGAACGGCTGGCCGACGAGCGGGCGGAGCTCATTCAGCGGCATCCGGAGTTGACGCTGGACGGTGAGCCAAGCCCACCCGCTGGCGCGCGTTAGGCTCTCAGGGTCAGGCGTTCCGCGCCATCAGCCCACCATCGATCGGGATCGTCGCACCGGTGATGTAGGACGCCGCCGGCAGGCAGAGGCTAAGCGTCATATGCGCGACCTCGTCGGGTCGCCCATAGCGGCGAAGCGCCGTGCGGCGGCGCGCGAAGGTCTCCTTGTCGGCGGCGGAAATCGCCTCGGTCATGCCGGTGAGGACCGGGCCCGGACAGATGCAGTTGACGGTGATCCCTTCCGGCCCGAGCTCCACGGCGAGCGCGCGGGTCAGGCCGGTGACCCCGGCCTTGGCGGCGGCGTAGGGGCTATCGCGGGATGTGGCGCCGAGCGCCTCGGTGGAGGCGATGTTGACGATGCGCGGGTGAGCCGACTTGCGCAGATGGGGCAGGGCCGCGCGGATGATCCGCTGCTGGGCGGTGAGCAGGATGCCGAGCGCGCGCGTCCAGACAAGCTCGTAACTCTCGGAATCAATGGGTGAAAAGGCGCTGATCCCGGCGTTGTTCACTACCATGTCGAGACCGCCGAACCGCTGGGCCGCGGCGGCGACCACGGTCTGGATGGCTGCGCCGTCGGAGATGTCCAGCGTCCAGGCCTCGGCGCTGAAGCCCCGGTGGACCAGGTCGTCGGCGACCTCGCGCACGCTTTCGGCGGCGATGTCGGTCAGCGCCACGTGCGCGCCCTCGGCGGCGAACACCTCGGCGGTGGCCCGGCCCATGCCGCTGGCCGCGCCGGTGATGAAGGCCACGGAGCCGGCGACGGAGCGGAGGTTGACGGTCATAGGCTCAGGCCTCCATCGACGATCAGGGTCTGGCCGACCACATAGGCCGCCAACGGCGAGGCCAGGAACAGGGCCGCGCCCGCCATGTCTTGCGGCGTGCCCATGCGGCCGAGCGGGATCGAGCGCAGCGCGCCCTCCCGCCGCTCCGGATGCTCGGTGGTGACCTTGGTGAGCTTGGTGTCGACCAGACCCGGCGCCAGGCCCACCACGCGGACGCCATCCCGCGCCCAGGCTTCGCCCAGCGTCTTGGTCAGGCTGACCGCGCCGGCTTTCGACGCCGCATAGGCGGGGTTGCCGCGGTTGGAGGTGTAGCCGGAGACCGAGCTGACGATGACGATCACGCCGTTGCGCGCGGCGAGCTGGTCGTGGAACTTGGCCGCGCACGCCATCAGGCTGTCGAGGTTGACGGCCATCACTCGGTCCCAGCCCTCCGGCTGGAATTCACCCCGCCGGTAGACCACTGTCCCCTGGCAGAGGATCAGCACGTCCAGCGCCGGCGGGCCGTACGCCGCCTCGATCTGGGCGCGGTCGCCGACATCCACCTGAGCGTAGGCCAGACCATTCAGGTCCGAGCCCTCGACACTGGCATAGTCCTCCGCAGTGGCTCGCGTGCCCCAGACGTGGACCGCCGCGCCACGCTCGCGAAAGGCGTGGGCGACGCCGTTGCCGATGCCGCTGGAGCCGCCTACCACCAGGACGCCTTTGCCGCTGAAATCGAGCTCGTTCATTCGCCTACCGCCCCCTGAACACCGGCTCACGCTTTTCCAGGAAGCTCGCCAGGCCCTCGCGGTGGTCCTCGGTGCGCATCAACTCGCGGATCGCGCCCATGGCCCAGGCGCCGATCTCGCGCGGATCGCCATAGGCGCTCAAGGCGAGGCCGGCCTTCAGCCGCTGCACGGCGAGCGGGGGATTGGCGGCGATCCGCTCGGCGAGCGCCAGGGCCGCCGGCATCAGTTCGTCGTGGGCGAGGACCTCGCTCACCAGGCCGACGCGCAAGGCTTCGACGGCGTCGATGATGTCACCGGTGAACAAGAGCTCGGCCGCCTTGGCCGGGCCGACCACGGCGGGCAGGCGATAGAAGCCGCCCACGTCGCAGGGCAGGCCGCGCTTGACGAACAGCTCGCCGAACCGCGCCTTCGCCGAGGCCAGCCGGATGTCGGCGAAGAGCGCCAGCTCCATGCCCCAGCCAACGGCTGCGCCATTCACCGCGGCGATCACCGGCTTGGCGCACTCCAGCGCGGCCATGGCGGCGGGCGTTGGCCTGATCTCGGTGCTGCGGGAGGTCGAAACCGCCTTGGGGCCGGCCATGATCTCGCCCACATCGTCGCCGGAGCAGAAGGCCGGATCGGCGCCGGTGACCACCACGCAGCGCACCTCCGGGTCGGCGGACGCCGCCCGGAACGCCGCCTCCAACTCATCATAGGCCTTGAAATTCAGCGCGTTGCGCCGCTCGGGCCGGTTCAGGGTGAGGGTGGCGACATGGCCCTGCAACGTGCAGAGCACGCAGGTGAAGTCCGCCGACCGTTCGACCAGCTCGCCCATGACCTGAAATCCTTCCCTTGGCGAGGATCGTCGCACGGCGGGAGGCGAGGTCAAACGGTGACGCGAGGTGATGCTTGCCGCGCGCGTCAAGGGCGGGGAACATGGCGGCCCCAGGGAGTGAGCGAATGCCCGAGTTCAGGACCATCGACGCCGGCAGCGCGCAGATCCGCGTGGCGGTCGAGGGCTCAGGGCCGCTGGTCCTGATGGTGCATGGCTTTCCGGAGAGTTGGTACAGCTGGCGCCACCAGATCGGCCCCATCGCGAACGCCGGGTTCACAGCGGCGGCCATCGACGTGCGCGGCTACGGAGGCTCGGACAAGCCGGGCGAGGTCGCCGCCTACAGCATGGAAAACCTGACGGCGGATGTGGCGGGCGTCGCCAAGGCGTTGCAGCCGGACGGGCCGGCGATCCTGATCGGCCACGATTGGGGCGCGCCCATCGTCTGGAACTCGTCGCTGTCGCGGCCCGAGGCGTTTTCGGCGGTGGCGGGCCTGTCGGTGGCCTATTCCGGCGTGCCGAGCCGACCGTTCACCGACATCTTCCGCGAAGCTTTCACCGACAAGGGCCTGTTCTTCTACCAGGCCTGGTTCCAGGAAGTCGGGCCGCCGGAGGCGGAAGCGGAAGCCGACGTGCGCGGCTTCCTGCGCAAGTTCTACTACTGGGCCAGTGGCGACGCCCCGGCGGGCTCCACGCCGATGAAGAAGCACGGGGCGAAGCTGCTGGAAGGCCTGACCGATCCAGAGATCTTCCCGGGCTGGCTGACGCCGGCCGACCTCGACTATTACGTGGGGGAGTTCACCGCCTCGGGCTTCTTTGGGCCGATCAGCCGCTACCGGAACCACGAGCGTGACTTCGAATGGCTGCAGCAGTTCAGGGGCCGCAAGCTGGAGATGCCGACGCTGTTGATCGGCGGCGACAGAGATCCGGCCTTCAATGGCTTTGGCCGCATCGCCGACCCGGGCGCCATGATGCGCCAGCACGTCACCGACCTGCGGGGCGTCCACGTCCTGCCAGGCTGCGGCCACTGGACCCAGCAGGAGCGACCGGCCGAGGTCACCGACCTGCTGGTCGCTTGGCTGAAGGGACTCTCGTGATCCGCCTCTACCACTGCTTCGATGCGCGCTCCTTCCGCCCGCTCTGGGCGTTGGAGGAATTGGGCCTCGATTACGAGCTGATCGTCATGCCGTTCCCGCCACGCTACCGGGCCAAGGAATATATGGCGGTTAATCCGCTGGGCACCATTCCGGCGATGGTCGACGGCGAGACCTTCATGACCGAGTCCGCCGCCATCGCGCAGTACTTGGTCACGCGCTATGGGCCGAGCCCGCTGGCGGTTGACGTCGACGATCCCGCCTATGGCGCCTGGCTGAACGGCCTGCATTTCGGCGAGGCGACCCTGACCTTCCCGCAGACCCTGGTACTCCGCTACCGCCGCTTCGAGCCGGGCCGCGCCGAGGTGGTGGCCGACGACTACGCCAAGTGGTTCCTGGCCCGGCTGCGGGCGGTGGACCGGGCGTTGCAGAACGCCGACTGGCTCTGCGCCGGACGGTTCACGGCGGCGGACATCTCGGTGGGCTATGCCCTGCTGCTGGCCGCCCAGCTCGGGCTCGACGCCGAGTTCTCTCCGGCGGTCGCCGCCTATTGGGCTCGGCTGCAGGCGCGCTCCGGCTTCCAGGCCGCCAAGGCTTCGCAGGTCCGCCACGCGCCGGAAGGCGCGGACGCGTCGCCCGTATGAGGCCCCTCCTGGAAAGGATTGGCCGATGATCGTCCTCTACGACCACCCGCTGTCGCCCTATGGCCAGAAGGTGAAGATCGCTCTGCGCGAAAAGGGCGTCGCCTTCGAGATGGTCGCGCCGGGCGGCCTGGGCGCCGGCGGGGCGGCGGGCGAGTTCGTGGCTGCCAATCCCCGCGCCGAGGTGCCGACTCTGGTCGATGGCGAGGTCGCGATTTTCGATTCCACGGTGATCCTGGAATACATTGAGGACGCCTATCCGACGCCCGCCCTCTTGCCCGCCAGGCCGGCCGAACGCGCCCGGGTGCGGATGATCGAGGAGGTGATGGACACCCACTTCGAGCCCATCGCCTGGGGTCTGTCGGAGCTGCGCTGGTTCAAGCGCGCCACGGGCGAAGAGGCGGCGAAGATCGAAGCGGCGGCGGTGAAACAGGTGGAGGGCTTCTACGCCTGGCTGGAACGCCAGTTGGACGAGCGCGAGTGGTTCAATGGCGCGGCCTTCGGCTGGGGCGACCTGGCGGTGATTCCGTTCGTCAACGGCGTCTCAGGCCAGGGCCTGACGCCGCCGGCGGGTTCGAGGCTGGCCGCCTGGCACGCCCGCGCCAACGCCCGGCGCTCGGTCGCCCAGACGACCGCCGAGATCGCCGTCATGGCGCGCACCTCCGGCATGGCCAATGTCGCCGACTTGGTGGAGAAGGGCCTCTTCAAGCGTGAGTACCGCGATCACCGCCTCGAATGGATGATCAAGTCGGGCGGGCTGGACGTGGTGCTCAGGGGGCTTGAGCGCGGCAACATCCGCTTTTCACCGGGATTCAACTGATGGCCGCCCCAGAAATCATCCTGCACCACTACGACACCTCGCCCTTCTCGGAGAAGGTGCGGGTGATGCTGGGGATCAAGGGGCTTTCCTGGCGATCGGTGATCCAGCCGGTGATCATGCCCAAGCCCGAGCTGGTTCCCCTGACCGGCGGCTACCGGCGCATCCCGGTGCTGCAGATCGGCGCCGACGTCTACTGCGACACCCAGGCGATCCTCGCCGAGATCGAGGCGCGGCACCGCAAGCCCAACGTGATCAAGGGCGCGGACTGGGCGGTCAACCTGTGGGCCGACCGGCTGTTCTTCCAGGCGACCGTGGCGGTGGTGTTCGGCGAGATCGGCGAGGCCGTTCCCGCGGAGTTCATCGCCGACCGGGAAAAGCTCTCCGGCCGGCCCTTCGACATCGCCGCCATGAAGGCCGCCGCCGGGCCGATGAAGGCGCAATGGCGGGCGCACGCCGCCTGGATCGAGCGCGGCCTCGCGAGCAACGATTTCCTAGGTGGATCAACACCTTCTCTGGCTGACGTGGCAGCCTACATGAACGTCTGGTGGCTGGGCCGCGCGGCGTCGGGCGCCGCGGCGGCCCTGCTGAACGGCCTGCCGAAGACGGTGAGCTGGCGCGAGCGGATGAAGGCGCTGGGCCACGGCCGCCGCACCGACATGACCGGCGCCGAGGCGCTGGAAATCGCCCGGACATCCACGCCGGCCGCCCCGCCCAGCGGCGATCCGGCCGATCCGTCCGGCTTCAAGCCCGGGGACGCCGTGGCGGTCCGCGCCGACGACTATGGCCGCGACCCTATCGAGGGCCGCCTGGTGTCGGTCTCGCCCGAGCGCATCACCATCGCCCGGGACGCCGGCGAGCTCGATCTGATCCACGTGCACTTCCCCCGCGTCGGCTATCTGCTGACCGCGGCTTAAGGACCTTTGGAGGCTTCGATGAATGACCGGGTGACGGTGCAGATCGCGGGCGGTGTCGCCGACGTGCGGCTGGTCCGGACCGACAAGATGAACGCCCTGGACGACGCCATGTTCACCGCCTTGGTGGAGACCGGCGAGCGGCTGAAGACCGAGGCCGGTGTCCGCGCCGTGGTGCTGTCGGGCGAGGGCCGCGCCTTCTGCGCCGGGCTCGATATGGGCAGCTTCGCGGCCATGGCGTCGGGCGAGCGGTCCAACCGCGACGCGACCTCGACCCTGCTGACGCAGAAGCGCACCGAGGGCGGCGCCAACCGCGCGCAGCAGGCCTGCATGGTCTGGCGGGAGATCCCCGTGCCGGTGATCGCCGCGGTGCACGGGGTGGCGTTCGGCGGCGGCTTCCAGCTCGCCCTGGGGGCCGACCTGCGCTTCGTCGCCGCCGACGTGAAGCTGGCGGTGCTGGAGATCAAGTGGGGCCTGATCCCGGACATGGCCGGCATGGCCCTGATGCGCGGCCTCGTGCGCGACGACGTGGCCCGCGAGCTCACCTACACCGGCCGCATCTTCGGCGGTGAGGAGGCGGTCTCGATAGGCTTGGCCACCCGCGTCTGCGCCGATCCCCGCGCCGAGGCCCTGGCGCTGGCCGCCGAGATCGCCGGCAAGAACCCCCACGCCATCCGCGCCGGCAAGCGGCTGCTCAACCTGATGGCCGAGGGCGACCAGCACGCCATCCTGCTGGCCGAAAGCCAGGAGCAGGGCGCACTGATCGGCTCGCCCAATCAGGTCGAAGCGGTCATGGCGAACTTGCAGAAGCGAAGCCCCCAGTTCGCCGACTGACCGGTCAGCGCGCGGCGACCCTCAGGCTCGGGTCGTGCGATTGGGCCAGCGTGTCGCGCACGGTGTGGTCCAGGCACGCACGGGCCTCGTAGGTGCGGAAGGCATAGCCCGGCACCTCCTGCTGGCAGACCTTGCGGGCGGCCTGGAAGACCTCCGCGCGCACCTGTTCGGCGGACTTGCCTTCGGTGGAGATGCGGATGGACTGCGCGCTCGCGCTGGAGGCGATGAGAGCGGCCGCGGCCGCCAGGATCACGATACGGTTCATGTGCTTGGTTCCGGAGGAGGTTGTCGCCAACCCGTTCACCGGCGTTCCCCTCGGCGGCGGCTGGATACTGACGTCAGCCTGATCGCCTGACGCGACCCTTACCCGTGATTCCGTACCGATCAATCGAAAAAATATTGCGCCGCAGCAAGATAATCTCGCTGCGCAAATCGCGGGCGTCGTCTGCCTCAGCCGCGGCCGATGAAGGGCATATCCGTAGCCATGACGGTCATGAACTGCACATTGGCCTCCAGCGGCAGGCCAGCCATATAGAGCACGGCGTCGGCCACGGCGGAGACGTCCATGGTGGGCTCGGCGGCGATGGAGCCGTCGGCCTGCATGACGCCCTTGCTCATGGCCTTGGTCATCTCCGTGCCGGCGTTGCCGATGTCAATCTGCCCGCATGCGATGCCGTAGGCGCGGCCATCCAGCGAGGTCGAGCGGGTGAGACCGGTGATGGCGTGCTTGGTGGCCGTGTAGGCGACCGAGCGGGGCCTGGGCACATGCGCCGAGATCGAGCCGTTGTTGACGATCCGCCCGCCGCGCGGCTCCTGATCCTTCATCAGCCGGAACGCCGCCTGGGTGCAGAGGAAGGCGCCGGTGAGGTTGATGTCCACCACCCGCTTCCAGTGCTCGAAGGAGAGCTCCTCCAGCGGCACGGGCGGCGCGCCGGTCCCGGCGTTGTTGAACAGCAGGTCGAGCCGGCCGAACCGGGCCTTGGTCGCTTCGAACAGGGCGGCGACCGATTCCGGGTCGGCGACGTTCGCGGACTGCACCAGCGCGCGCTCCGTGGCGCCTCCGGCGAGGCCGGCGGTTTCCTCCAGGAATTCGACTCGGCGGCCGGCTAGAACCACCGACCAACCGCCCCCCAGTAGCGTCAGGGACACAGCGCGGCCGATCCCGCTGCCCGCACCGGTGACGATAGCGACCTTGGCTGTTGCGCTCTCCATCGGTGCTGGATAGCGCTATCGGCGACCGGCGCACAACGCTGCGCTGGTGAGGGGAAGTACAAATGGCCGCCGCCACGCCTCCGCCCACGCCGACTGTCGAGGTCGTTATCGTATATCCGCCGCGCCTGGCCCCCCTGGGTGGCGATGCGGTGTTCAGCGCCGTGCAGATCACGCCGGAGGAGCTGAAGCAGACGCCCAGGCTTGACCAGGCGCTGGAGAATGCGCCGGGCGTTTCGCTGTTCCGCCGCACGACCTCGCTGTCGGCCAACCCGACCACCCAAGGGGTGTCGCTGCGCAGCATCGCCGGCTCCGGCGCGGGCCGCGCCCTGGTGACCCTGGACGGCGCGCCGGTGAACGATCCGTTCGGCGGCTGGGTGATCTGGAGCGCGCTCCCGTCGGAAGGCCTGGATGGCGCGACCATCGTGCGTGGCGCTGGCGCCGGCCCCTATGGCGCGGGCGCGCTCACCGGGGTCATCGCCCTGCACGAGCGGGGCGCAGAGGATGGCCTGGGCGCGCTGGACATCTCGGCCGGAGAGCGCGGCGCCTATCGCGCGGCGGTGTCCGGCGGCACGCAGAACGTGCTGATCACCGCATCCGGCGAAAGCAACAATGGCTACACGCCCGTGCGCGGCCCGGAGGCCGGCGCCGCCGACGTGCCGCTGACGCTGGAAGACGCCAACGCCGCCATCCGCGTGCAGCATGACTTCGATGGCGTCCAGGCCGCCGCCCGCGCGGAGGTGTTCGAGGAGCGCCGAGGAGCCGGCCTGGTGGGCGCGCGCTCCGTCGCCAGCGGCACGGCGGAGACCATCACCCTGGCCAAGCCCGCCACCGAGGGCGTCGGCGGCTGGAAGCTGCAAGTCTGGACGCGCACCAGCGACCTTTCCAACACCTCGGTGTCGGTGGCCCCGCCACGCGCCACCACCACGCCGGCCAACAACGAGTTTTCGACACCGGCCACCGGCTATGGCGTCAACGCCGCCCTGCAGGGCCATTGGGGCGTCGCGACCTGGGAGTTCGGGGTCGACGGACGCTGGGCGATGGGCACCGACCACGAGCAGTTCAAGGTCGTGAACGGCCAGTACACCATGGGCCGGGAAGCCGGCGGCCAGACCTTTGTCGGCGGCGCCTATCTGGAAACCGCCTACGATCAGGGCCCCTGGCTGGTGACGGGCGGGGCGCGGATCGACGAGTGGTCGTCCAATGACGGGCGGCTGCACGAGTTCGTCCTGGCGACCGGCGCGACCACGCTCAATTCGCCGTCCCCCAGCGAGTCCGGCTCGGTGCCGACGGCGCGGGTCGGTGTCCGCTATACGGTCGATCCGGACTTCTGGATCAGAGGCGCGGCCTATGCCGGCTTCCGGGCCCCGACGCTGAACGAGCTCTACCGCCCGTTCCGGGTCGGCAACGACGTCACCGAGGCCAATCCCGACCTGTCGCCGGAAAAACTCTATGGCGTGGAAGGCGGCATCGGCGGCGACGCCCCGTTCCATTGGCAAGGGACGCTGTTCTACAACCAGATCAACGATCCGGTGCTCAACGTCACCCTCGGAAAGGGGCCTGGCACCTTCCCGATCGCCGGCTTCATCGCGGCCGGCGGCACCCTGTTCCAACGCCAGAACGCCGGCGAGATCGACGCCTGGGGCGTGGAGGCCGATGCGTCGGGCGACATCACCACGACGCTCAATTGGCGCGCGGCGTTGGACTACACCCATGCTCGCGTCGAGGGCGGCAGCGTCGCCCCGCAACTCACCGGCCTGCTGCCGGCCCAAACGCCCGCTTGGACCGCGACCGCCGGGCTCGACTGGCGCGCCACCGACAAGCTGACGATCACCAACTTCGTCCGCTTCGTCACCACCCAGTACGACGACGACCAGAACACCCGCCGCATCGCGCCGGGGGCCGAGTGGGATGGCCGCGCCGCCTGGAGCCTGGGGCCGGCCGAGGAGGTCTATGTGGCCGTCGACAACATCGCCGACGCGAAGATCGCCACCGGCAAGACGGCGGACTTCGTGACCAGCCTGTCGGAGCCCCGGACCTTCCGGGTCGGGTTCTCCTATCGGCGGTAGGTCGGGCTAACGCTAGGCCTCGGCCTTCGCGGCCGCCTCGGCCATCACCTGTTCGTGCCGCGCCACGACCCGCGGCCAGAGGTCCGCGACCTCGGGCACGTCGAGGGTGAAGTCGCGGGCCAGGACCTCGACTAGGTCTTCGGCGCTGGCGATCAGGCGTTCGCGCCGGACGCCGCCCTCGATCTGGCGGAGGCTGCGGCCGAGCAACTGCAGGATCTCAGCCCCCCGATAGCGCTGGCAGATCAGGTTCTGCACGAAGGGCGAGTTCGGATCGTCGTGCAGCCAGTCGCACTTCTCCTGCAGAACGGCCTGATCGGCAGGTTCGATCACGAAGTCGAAGGACTTGGCGCCGCCGAACTCGTGGTTGTGGAAGCGCCACCAGCGGTCATCGAGTTTTTCCAGCCGGAAGTCGTAGCCCTCGATGGAGAGCGGACCTTCCACCAACGGAAACGGCTCCAGCGCACCGTCGCCGAAGCCAACATCGGCGATCCAGAGGCCACGCAGGTCGTCGGACTCCACCAGCAGGACGAGGTGGCTGGCGTTCATGAAGTCGCCACGCTGCTCGCGCATCGCCGCGCCGGCCATGCGGGTGACCTGGAAGCCGATCGCCTGAAGGACGGCGCCGAACAGGCCGTTCATCTCGTAACACCAGCCGCCGCGGCCCCGGACGACGATCTTTTCGAAGGCGGCCTGCGGATCGAGGCTGACCGGATTGCCGAGCTGGACGTCCAGGCTGTCGTAGGGGATCGCCAGCAGGTGGGCGCGATGCAGGGCGCGCAAGGTTTCGGCGTCTGGCCGCGTCTCGCCGGTGAAGCCGATGCGGTTGAAATAGGCCTGGAGGTCCAAGGGGCTGCGCCTAGTCGGCCTTGGGCGGCTCGGCCGCCGAGCCAGTGATCAGGGCCACGATCTCCGGGCGGATGTTCTCCGTGCCCTTTTCCATCATGTGCTGGACGATCCGCGCCCCGACCGCGCCCCGCACCTCGGTGGTGAACGCCTCCTTGTGCTCCTTCACCCAGGCCATGGAGGCCGCGCGATTGTCGTTGAGATTCTGGAAGTGCGGGAAGACGTAGCGGGCCATCAGCTCGTAGGAGCGCCTGGTCGCGCCCCAATTGGCCCAGTTGTGCGCCATCAAGAGGAAGGCGCCGAAGCCGCCGCCGCTCTCGTCCACCAGTTGCTGGATGCGCTGAACGGCGTCGTCCGGGGTGCCGACCACGGCCATGCCGCTCTCGACCATGGCCTTGATCGGATCGTCGCCCTCCGGAACGATCGGCAGGTTGGCGATCTCGCGGAAGTAGAAGATCCACTTCTCCAGGCCAAAGCGGATGTCCTCCATCGCCTGTTCGCGGGTCTCGGCGATGTGCATGGGGCCCACCAGCCGCCAGCCGTTGCGGTCCATCGTGTGGCCGTGCTGCGCGGCCTGCTCCTCGGCGATCGCCCAGTTGGACTTGAGCGCATTGAACCCGCCCGTCGAGGTGGCGCCCAGCGACAGCAGGCCCACGCCGTGCTGGCCGGCGGCGCGCGCGCCAGTGGGCGAGACCTGGCTGGCGACGGCGATCTCGACGCTCGGCCGCGAATAGGGCGTCATCTGCAGGCGCGCCTTGTCGAGCTCGAACCAGTCGGACTTGTGGGTCACTTCCTCGCCGCGCAGCAGCCGCACGATGCAGCCCAGCGCCTCATCCATGCGGTCGCGCTGCTTGGCCACCGGAATGCCCATCATGAAGGCGTCGGAGACAAGCGCGCCCGGGCCGGCCCCGAACATCACGCGCCCGCGGGTCATATGGTCGAGCTGGTTGATCCGATCGGCCAGGATCAGCGGGTGGTGATAGGGGAGCGACGAGACCCCGGTGCCGAGCCGGATGTGCTTGGTGCGCTCGGCGGCCGCGGCGATGAAAACCTCGGGGCTGGCGATCAGCTCGTAGGCCGCCGAATGGTGCTCGCCGATCCAGGCCTCGTCGAAGCCCAGTTGGTCCATCCATTCCACCAGTTCCAGGTCGCGCTGGATGGCCAGCGTCGGGTTCTCGTCCAGCGGATGGAACGGGGCGATGAAGGCGCCGAAGCGTAGGCGTTGCGGCAGCATGCGGGGTCCTCGACGGCGTCCGCGCGGAGGGCCCGCGCCGAAGCTTGGCGGGAACCATAGGCGGCAGACGCGAGGTAAGGCTAGGCGGCCTTGCGCGTCTCCAGGAAGCGCAGGACGGCCAGCTCGAAGGCGCGGTCGCTCGTCGTCGCCTTCAACGGCAGGTCGCCAACCTCGTAGGCGGCCAGCACGGCGGGATGGATATAGGCCTTGCGGCAGACGGCGGGCGTGTTGCCGAGCACGCCGGCGACCGCCTTCACGCAGGTGACCACGGCCTTCTTCGCTTCGCCCGGAGTGTTGCAGGCGGGCAGGGTCACCAGGGCCCGGGCGGCGGCGAGCGTGCCGGCCCAGGTACGGAAGTCCTTGGCGGAAAAGTCCTCGCCCAGCACGTCTCGCAGATAGGCGTTCACGTCGGCCGACTCCACGGCGTGCCGATGGCCATCCTCGTCGAGATACTGGAACAGCCGCTGGCCGGGCAGGTCCTGGCAGGCCTTGAGGATGCGCGCCAGGCGCCGGTCGCTGAAGCCGGTCGTGTGGACCTTGCCGCTCTTGCCGCGGAACTCGAACACCGCCTTTTCCGTCCCGATCTTCGCATGGCGGTCGCGTAGCGTGGTCAGGCCGAAGCTTCGGTTGGTCTTGGCGTATTCCTCGTTGCCCACCCGGATCAGGGTGATCTCCATGACCCGGATCACCGCGGCCAGCACCTTCTCCCGGGGCAGGCCGCGACGGGCGAGGTCGTGGTCGATCTGCTTGCGAAGCCTGGGCAACGCCCGGCCAAAGGCGATCAGCCGGTCGTACTTGCCTTCGTCGCGCACCTGCCGCCAGCGCTCGTGGTAGCGGTATTGCTTGCGGCCCTTGATGTCGCGGCCCGTGGCTTGGATATGGCCGTGCTCGGTGGGGGCGATCCAGACCTCGGTCCAGGCCGGCGGGATGGCGAGCTTGTGGATCCGGTCGAGGGTGGCCTCGGAGGTGACCGGCTTTCCCTCGGCGTCGAGGTAGTTGAACCCGCTCCCAGCTTTGCGGCGGCGGATCCCGGGGTCCAGGTCGCTGACATAGGTGAGGTGGGCGGCTTTGAGCTCGGCCTTCGGAACGATGGGATCGGGCAGGTCGCGGGCCACCAAAGACGCCTCCACTCAGGCTGGGCCAACGTGGTACGCACGGCCACGGTTCCTGGAGAGACCTAAGCGCTTGAACTACCGACACGCCTTTCACGCCGGGAACTTCGCCGACCTGGTGAAGCACGCCGCCTTGCTGCAGGTGCTGGCGCGGCTGACGGCGCAGGCTGGGCCGCTCAGCGTCATCGACACCCATGCGGGGCGCGGGCTCTACGACCTGGCCGGCGCCGAGGCGCGGAAGTCCGGCGAAGCTGACGCCGGGATCGTGCGATTGATGGCGGCGACCGACGCGCCGGCCGAGTTCGCGTCCCTCACCGCGGCGGTGCGCAAGCTGAACGGCGCGGGGCCGGTCCGGCGCTATCCGGGCTCGCCTTGGCTGATCGCCGACGCGTTGCGGGCCGGCGACAGCTATCTCGCCTGCGAATTGCGGTCGGAGGAGCATCAGGCGCTCCGCGATCGGATGCAGGGCCGGCGCGGGGTGCGCACCCTCTGCGCCGACGGCTATGACGTGGCCACCGAACAGACGCCGCCCACCGGTCAGGCCCTGGTGCTGATCGACCCGCCGTTCGAGCGCGCTGACGACTATCCGCGGATCGTCGAGACCCTGGCGGCAGTGCGGGCGCGCAACCCGGCGGCGACGGCGCTGGTCTGGCTGCCGCTGAAGGACCTGGAGACCTTCGACGCCTTCCTGCGCGACCTGGAGGATGTGGTTTCGGCCCCTCCGCTGATCGCCGAAACCCGGATGCGGCCGCTGACCGATCCGCTGAAGATGAACGGCTGCGCTCTGGTGCTGCTGGGCGCGCCGGCCGACATGGCCGCGCCGATGGAGGCGATCTGCGGCTGGACGGCGCACACCTTGGGCGAAGGTGGAACGGCCAAGGTCTACGCGCTCTAAAGCCAACGCCCGGGCTTTGGGCAGCCGATCACATTCGCGAATTTCACAGACCTTTCGCATTTGCGAGATTCGCCTGCGTGATATTGTGCGTCGCACAATCCTCCCCAGGAGACCGCCATGTCCTTCGCCCCCGACGAACCCGCAACCCTGGCCGATCCGAAGGCCCTGCTGCATGTGCCCGTCGGCCTGGTGTCGCCGCTTTGGCCGCTGTTCGCCGGGGCGGCGGCAGCCGGCGCGACCTGGTGGTGGATGACCCGCTGGACGCAGCCTGCGAACCTCGAAGCGATGTTCGGTGGGGCGGCCAAGGCAGGGCTGCCGGTTCCGGTCGAGCCCGCGACGTTCGCCGAACCGGCGGTCGAGGCGGAGGAACTCGTCGCGACCGAGGCGGAGCCCGCGGTCGAGGCCGTCGCCGAAACCTTCGAAGCCAGCGTTGAAGCGGCCATCGAGCCGGCTCTCGAAGCCGCGCCGGAAGCCGCACCCGAACCCATGCTCGAGGCCCTCGCCGAAGGACCGGCCGAACCGGAACCGGTCGGTGGCGAGTCCGCGCCGATCTCGCCGGTGCTGGAAGCCGTCGCGCTGGAGCCGAAGGTCAGGAAGAAGCCCGCCGCGCCCAAGGTCGGCTGAACGACGGGCCGACAGACTTGGCGCGGCCCGGCGGCTGCGCCTACAACCTGCCCTAGCGCCGCGCGCCGTCGCGGCCTTGGGTGGGAGCGATCTTGAAGCGGGCCCTGGACATCGCGGGCGGCCTCGCGGGCCTGATCCTGTTGTCGCCGCTGCTGGCGGGCCTGGCGCTCGCCGTGCGGCTGGAAAGCCCGGGGCCCGCGCTGCACTGGTCCAAGCGGGTCGGACGGCGCAACCGCATCTTCGCCATGCCCAAGTTCCGCACCATGCGGATGGGCACGCCGGACGTGGCCACCCATCTGCTGGCCGATCCGCAGCAATGGGTGACGCCGCTCGGCCGTTTCCTGCGCCGCACCAGCCTCGACGAGCTGCCGCAGCTCTGGAGCGTGCTGAAGGGCGACATGAGCCTGGTGGGGCCCAGGCCCGCGCTGTTCAACCAGGACGACTTGGTGGCGCTGCGCACCGAGGCGGGCGTCGATGCGCTGCGGCCCGGCCTCACTGGCTGGGCACAGATCAATGGGCGCGACGAGTTGCCGATCCCGGAAAAGGCCCGGCTGGACCGGGAATATCTGGAGCGGATGTCCTTCGCCTTCGACCTGCGGATTCTGGCGATCACCGCGGTTTCGGCGCTGTCGGGCCGTGGCGTCACGCATTAGCCGGGCGCCTAATCCGACCTCGCGCGTTAGGGTCGCTTGGCATGCTGGGGCGCCGCGCGGGAGCGACACCGTTTGACGACTGACACCGCCATGACGCCGCAGGACAGCGGTCGCGAGGCAGCTGCGAAGCCCGCGCACCGCAAGCCAAGCCGTCGCACTCTGGTCTGGACGGGCGGGATCTTCCTCGCGCTCGCCATCGCCGTGGCGATCCTGGCGGCGATCTGGGACTGGAACTGGTTCCGTGGCCCGGTCGCCTCCATCGCGTCGGGGCGCATGCACCGCCAGGTGACCATCGCCGGCGACCTGCGGGTGCATCTTTGGTCCTGGCAGCCCAGCGCCACGGTGGACGGCGTCCACATCGCCAATCCCGCCTGGGCCAGCCCCAATCCCGCCGGCGGCGCGGATCTCGCCGACATCGACCGGATCGCCGTCAAGATCCGCCTGATGGCGTTGTTCGCCGGCCATCTCGACATGCGGCTTCTGGAGTTCGACCGTCCGCGGGTGGCGCTCTACCGCGACGCCGACGGGCGGGCGACCTGGGACTTCTCGGACGGGGCCAAGCCGGACGAGCCGCTGCGCCTGCCGCCGATCCGCAAGTTCGTCATCGACGACGGCAAGCTCAACTACCGCGACGACCAGCGCAAGCTGACCTTCACCGGCACGGTCGAGGCCAAGGAGCGGCTGGGCGCGGCGAACCGCGGCTTCCAGATGACCGGCCAGGGCGTGCTCAACGCCCAGCCCTTCAACCTGCGGGTCACCGGCGGTCCGCTGCTCAACATCGACCGCAACAAGCCCTATCCGTTCAACGCCGACATCCACGCCGGCCAGACCTATGTGACGGCGCAGGGCGCGGTGCCAAAGCCCTTCGACCTGGCGCAGTTCTACATGAACGTCACCGGCCGCGGCCCGGACCTCGCCGACCTCTACGGCCTGACCGGGGTGCCGTTGCCCAACACGCCGCCCTACAACCTGCGGGCGCGGCTTTCGCGCGACGTCCATCTGTGGAAGCTGGACGGCGTGGCGGGTAAGGTCGGCAGCAGCGATCTCGCCGGGACGATCTCGGTGAAGACCGGCGGCAAGCGGCCGTTCCTGACCGCCGACCTGCGCTCGCACAACCTGGACTTCCCCGACCTTGGCGCCCTGTTCGGCGGCGCCCGCAAGACCGGGCCCGTGGCCTCGCCGGAGCAGAAGGCGGTGGCCCACACCATGCAGACGCAGGCGCGGATCTTCCCCGAGGCCACGCTGGACTTCACCCGCATCCGCGCCCTCGACGCCGACGTGCGTTTCAAGGCCGACGCGATCACCGGCGCGCCGATCCCGCTGCGGTCCGGTTCGACGCGGGTGAAGCTCGACGCCGGCCTGCTGAGGGCCGACCCGGTGGACCTGGACCTGCCGCAGGGCCGGGTGCAGGGCTTCGTGCAGCTCAATGGCCGGGGCGCCAACGCGGTGACCGACCTCGACCTGCGCCTGGTCAACGCCCGGCTGGAGAACCTGCTGCCGGTCCGCTTCCAGGGCTCGGCGCCCTTCACCGGCACGGTGGCGGCCCGGGCGAAGCTGCACGGCACGGGCGACTCCGTCCACGACGCCATGGGCGACGCCAATGGCGAGGTGATGATCGTCGCGCCGCATGGCGAGATCCGCCGGTCCCTGGCCGAGCTGTCCGGCGTCGACCTGATCAAGGGTCTGGGCCTGTTGTGGTCGAAGGACCAGGCGACGACGCCGATCCGCTGCGGCGTGCTGCACTTCACCGGACGCGGCGGGGTGCTGTCCGCTGACCGGCTGGTGATCGACACCGGCCCGGTGCTGATCGATGGCGGCGGGGTGATCAACCTCGACAAGGAAACCCTGGGCTTCACGGTCCGGGGGCACCCGAAGAAGTTCCAGCTGGTCCGCCTGCTCGTGCCGATCACCGTCAGCGGCCCGATCCTCAGCCCCAAGGTGACGATCCACAAGGGCCAGGCGATCGCCCAGGCGGGCGCGGCGGCGGCGCTCAGCCTGTTGTCGCCGGTGGCCATCCTGCTGCCGTTCGTGGATGCGGGCCTGGCGAAGAACGCCGATTGCGAGAGCCTGGTCGCTGAGGGCAAGGCGCAAGGCGCGCCGGTCTCCCCCGCCTCGACGGCCCGGCCGCCGGCCAAGACCAGCCGTTGACCCGGCCGCGCCGATCCCGTCACATCCCCTGACCGGCGTCCGACGCCGCGGGGGAGACGCGCCATGGCGCTCAAGACGACAGCGATCGCGCTGGCCTGCGCCGCCGCCGCGATCCTCACAGGCGGCGCGGCGCTCGCCGCCGATCCGGCGCCGGCCCCGACGACGCCCGGCGGCAAGGCGGTGGTCGCCCGCCAGGCCCATTACCGCGAGCTCAACGCCGCCTTCCGGGCGATCAACGACGAGCTCAAGAAGGACATGCCGGACAAGGCCGCGATCGCCGCCAACGCCGGCAAGATGAAGGCGCTGGCCGACGACCTGCCGGGCTGGTTCCCGAAGGGCAGCGGCCCGGAGGCCGGCCAGCCCACCCGCGCCAAGGCGGAGATCTGGACCGACGCGGAGGGCTTCGCGACGGTGGCCAGCGGACTGCAGACCGAGACCGCCAAGCTGGAGCAGGTCGCCCTGGCCGGCGACATGGACGCGCTGAAGGCGCAGGCGCAGGCGCGGGCGACCGGCGCGGCCTGCGGGGCTTGTCACAGCAGGTATCGCGGGCCCGAAACGCACTAGCCGGGCGAAGATCTGGGCGAGGGGAATTTGCGCATGCGGACGATCTTGACGACAGGCGTGGCGGGCGCCTTGGCCTTGGCGCTGGGCGGCCCCGTCCAGGCGGCGCCCGTGCCGGGGCCGGCGCGGGCGATCACCGACCCGAAAACCATCGTCTCCGAGCCGCGGCCGGCGACGCCGCCGGTGGCCATCCCCGCGCTCTACGACAACCGCGCGTCGCTGGGGGCGGCCTGGTCGCCGGACGGCAAGTGGGTGGTGGTCTCGGCCAACCTGACCGGCCGCTACAACCTGTGGAAATACCCGGCGGCCGGCGGCGCGCCGGTGCAGTTGACCCACTCCGACGACCGGCAGTCCGGGATCACGATCTCGCCGGATGGCAAGTGGGTGGTCTTCCAGTCCGACCACGGGGGCGACGAGATGTACGACCTCTACGCCGTGCCCCTGGCGGGCGGCGAGGTCGTCGACCTGACCAACTCTCCCACCGTCTCGGAGACCGACGCCTACTTCTCGCCGGACGGCAAGGAGTTGGCCTTCGCCGCCAAGCCGAAGACCTCGCCGATCACCAATGTGGCGGTGATGGACATGGCGACGCACGCGGTGCGGGCGCTGACCCATGAGCCCAGCCTCGACAACGGCTGGCGGCCCGCCGCCTGGACGCCGGACGGCAAGGCGGTGATCGCCAATCGCCAGGATGTCGGCTCGACGGTCGGCAGCATCTGGCGGCTGTCGCTGACCGGCGCCGCGCCCAAGCAACTGAGCCAGGGCAAGGCCCGCATCTCGGCCAGCGATATCTCGCGCGACGGGCGGCGCCTCTCGATCACCTCCAACCAGAAGGGCGGCATCGACCAGGCGGCCCTGCTGGACGTGGCGAGCGGCAAGCTCACCTGGCTCGCGCCCAGCCCCTGGGAACAGGAGGCGGGCAGCTTCTCGCCGGACGCCGCCTCGGTGACGATGCTGACCGACGCCGACGGTCGCGCCGACCTGTCGGCCTACGACCTGAAGACCGGCAAGGTCAGGAAACTGCCATTGCCCGCCGGCTTCAACGCGCCGGCGGGCGGGGCGGGCGGACCCTTCGCGCGCGACGGCCGGATGCTGGTCGGGCACGACGCCTCGAACACGCCCTTCGACTACTGGGTGCTGAGCAAGGGCGGCCAGGCCCGGCGGCTGACCGACTTCGCCGCCAAGGGGCTCGATCCCGCCCAGCTGCCGGTCTCCCACATCGTCCACTACAAGAGCTTCGACGGCACGGTGATCAGCGCCATCCTGATGGTCCCCTTCAACCTGAAGCGAGATGGAAAGGCGCCGGGCGTCGTCGTGCCGCACGGCGGGCCCACCGGCCAGACCACCGACCGCTTCAGCCGGCTGGCGGTGGCGCTGGCGTCCCGCGGCTATCTGGTGATCCAGCCCAATCCGCGCGGCTCGACCGGCTATGGCGAGGCGTTCCAGAAGGCCAACCACGCCGACCTCGGCGGCGGCGACCTGACCGACGAGGTCTATGCGGCGAAGTTCCTGGCCGCCACCGGCTACGCAAAATCGAAGAAGATCGGCATCACCGGCGGCTCCTACGGCGGGTTCATGACCCTGATGGCGGTGGGCAAGACCCCCGACGTCTGGGCCGCCGCCGTCTCGATGTACGGCATCATCAACTGGTTCGAGATGCTGAAGCACGAGGACGCGGCGTTGCAGGCCTACGAGCGCTCGCTGATCGGCGATCCGGTGACCGACAAGGCGGTCTACGACGCGGATTCACCGATGACCTACATCCGCCACGCCAAGGCGCCGCTGCTGGTGCTGCAGGGTGAGAACGACATCCGCGTGCCGCGCGGCCAGGCGGCCGAGGTGGTGGCGACCCTGAAGAGCGTCGGGGCCACCGTCGACGTCCACTACTACCCGCAGGAAGGCCACGGCTTCGCCAAGCGCGAGAACCAGATCGACAGCCTGCAACGGACCATCGACTGGTTCGACAAGTATTTGAAGTAGGCCTACCTCCCCCGCGCAGCGGCGGGAGGGGGACCGCTCGCCGCAGAGCGAGGGGTGGAGGGGGCGAGCCGCCTCCGCTGAATTTTGGATGGCCCGGCCGAAGCGCCGAGCTTGAGGTTTGCCCCCTCCACCATCGGCTCTTCGGCCGACGGTCCCCCTCCCGCCGCTTCGCGGGGGAGGTAGGAGACTCAGGCGGAGGAGCGGCGTTCCGGTGGGGCTTCGTTGGGCGCTGGTTCACAGACGCTGAGCTTCAGCTCCCCTGAAAGCCCCATGTCGGCGATCATTCGGCGGCAGAGGGTCTCGATGGGGAGGGTTTCGAAGTCGGGGCTTAGGGCGGCTTCGTCGAGGCGGACCCGCAGGTCCTCCTGCAGGATGTCGCACTCTTCGGCGTCGCCCTCGGACTCGTTCCAGAGCAGGCGATAGAGCAGGTTGCCGACCCGCGCCTTGCGGGCCTCGATGGGATCGGGGGCGCGAGGTTCAGGCGCCGGCTTTGGCGCGGAGCGGAGGGCTTCGGCTTTCGCCTCCGCCTCGAGCTTCTCCGCCTCGCGATCGTCCCGCGCGGCGTCGCGATCCAGTTTGAAGTCCAGGGCGAGCGTCAGGCGGACCACGCGGGAGGTCTTGTGGAAGGCGTCGGCCAGCGCCACGGCCTCACCGGTGTCCTCGCACTCGCGCAGCCGCTGGGAGAGGTCCTTGGCGACGACAAGCGCATGCTCGGCGAGTTCGCCCAGCATGGCCTCCGCCCGGGCCCGTTTGTCCGCTTGACACGACATGAACAAACAGAGAACATGGAGATCGAGCGAGGTCAAATATTATCGATTATTTTTGACCCGCTGGGCCCGGCTGAAGATCGGCGCGCGGCCCGTTGCCGACCCCTCGGTCAGGTCTGGGGGATCGGCGGGGCGGCCTTGGCGAGCGAGCTTCTGGAGGGGCCTTCCAGGCGATCCCGCAGTTTGAGGAAAGGGCGCTCGATGAGCCAATAGAGCGCCGCGCCGACCACCAGCGCGGCAAGGAGCGCGAGGGGCAGTTCGAAGCGCTGCGCCAGTGGCGGGAGCCGGCCGGACACGGCTTGGACGGCGTGGAAGACCAGCTTGTGGCTGAGGTAGAGGCTGTAGGCGCCGGTGGCCAAGGCGCCGGCGCCTGGAACGGCGTATCGCCCGACGATCGAGCGGGGCTCGCTCGCCGCCATCACCACGAGCGCCATGCTGAACGACACCAGCGGAAAGCCGAAGACCGTGGGCCAGAAGGTCGCGATCTGGGCGTGGAAGAACAGGATCGCGGCGCCGATCCCGACGACGCCGGCGGCCAGGACCAGGTTCGCTCTCCCCATGAGGGCCTGCCACGCCTGAGGCCGGAAGGTCTGGATCGTGGCGGCGACGATGCCCGCCAGGAGCCCGTCGAGCCGCGTCCAGGTCGGATAGTAGATCACCGTCATGTAGCGTCCGCCGCGGGGGTCCGCGGAGATGTCGAACGGCGTGCCCGCGACGTCGTGAAGCCAGGAATAGCCGCGCAGCGCCGCGCCCAGCAGCAGAACCCCTGCGACGCAGGCCACGACCTTGGTCGCGCTGGGGCGCCGGGAGAGGAGGGCGACGACGGCTGGAAAGACCAGATAGAACTGCTCTTCGACGCACAGCGACCAGGCGTGGGAGAAGGCCTTCGGCGGGTTCGGATGCAGGGCCAGGTTCTGGGTGAAGGTGAGGAATTGCCAGAGCGGCTGGATATCCGGCCGATCGCGCAAGACCGGCGCCAGGAAGTAGACAGCCACCACGACGAGGTAGGCCGGCAGCGTGCGCAGCAGGCGGCGACCGTAGAAGCGGGGGTAGTTCGGCGCCAGGCCGCGAGCCCACGGGCGAAGCAGTTGTCCCGCGATGAGGAAGCCGCTGAGGACGAAGAACAGATCGACGCCCAGCCACCCAAACCGGACGACCCAGACGTCTTGCGACGCCAGGCCGAACAGCGAGGCGTGGTACAGCATGACCCAGGCGATCGCGAGCGCGCGCAACAGGTCCAGCCCCGGCAAGCGAGGCGCAGGATTGGCGCGCGCAGAGGGGCTGGCGGATCGGACCACGGGGATGACTTGGGGGGATGACTTGGGCTTGAGCTGACGGCGAAGCCGCAGCAGATAATTGTTCTTCGCCGCCGTCCAGTGAATGTCTGGGAACGACCCCGTTGCGGACGTTGGGAAGGCCAGCTTGGGGCCCGACTAGGGCACGATCCCTCGCTTGGCGTAGGTCGCAACGATGCCGGGCTCGATCTTCGTCGCGGCCGCTAGATCGACGTGTCCCGCTTGGTCCTGGCGGAGCTTCAACCGCGCTAGGCCTCGGCCGTAGAGTGAACTCGCTTGCTTAGGTTGAAGCTTCAGCGCCTCGCCGTAGTCCGAGACCGCCTGATCGTACTCGCCGCGCCTCAGATGCAAGAAACCACGCGTGTCATACTGGGCCCACGGTCGACCTGGGTTGAGTTGCAAACTCTTGTCGCAGTAAGCCAGCGCCTGATCGAGTTCGACGCCGGCGAGCGCGCGAGCCCAGCAGGCCGCCTGGTAGCCGTTGGCGCTGGGAACCCGCGCAAGCGCTTGATCCATATCGGGGACGGCGGCCTGATAGTCGCCGAGGTCAATGTAGACATAGCCCCGCGTGGCCAGCAGCACAGGATTGTCAGGGTAAGCCGCCAGCCCGTCGTTGACGCCCTTCAGGGCGCTTGCCGCGTCGTGCTGACGCAGCCGGTCAAAGGCTCTTTGGGCAATCTCGCTGATCGGCGGCTGGGCATGAGCCGTGGCGGCCATGCTCAAGGCTGCGAAGGCGCCGGCTGCGATCGGCTGAAATCGAGGCCTCACCGACATGTATCCTTCCCCCAAACGGTAGAGGCAACATCGCCCGACAAAGCTGGACTTTACAACCAGGTTTGAACCCTCCCACCTCGCCGCTTCGCGCAGGAGAAAGTTTCTTCTTTCCCCGTGCCGGTATCGCTCGGAAGTTCCGCTATCAAGCCCCGAGTCAAAGACGACTTTCCACCCCTCGCGGACCCTAGGCGCGGTGTGTCCCGCTGGTCCTGAAGAGCCAGTGGGACAGGGCGGCGGCGGCGATCGCGCCCACGACCTGGGCAAGCAGAAAGCCGGGCGCGCTGGAGGGCGCGATGCCGGCGAAGGTGTTGGAAAGGCTGCGCGCGACGGTCACCGCGGGATTGGCGAAGGACGTCGACGCCGTGAACCAGTAGGCGGCGGTGATGTAGAGGCCGACGGCCATCGGCGTGACCTGCGGTCGAAAGCGCAGGGTCCCCAGGATCGTCAGCACCAGGCCAAAGGTGGCGACGGCCTCCGACCAGGCCTGGGCCGGGCCCGCCCGCAGCCTGGTCGAGACCTGCAGGATCGGCTCGGCGAACATGGCGTGGGCCGCCCAGACGCCAAGCACCGCGCCGGCCACCTGGACAGCGACGTAGGCCGCCGCCAGCCGGGCGCCGATCTCGCGGCGCAGGGCGAAGACCAGGGTCACGGCGGGGTTGAAGTGGGCGCCCGAGACCGGGCCGAAGACCTCGATCAGCACCACCAGGCCCGCGCCGGTCGCAAGCGTGTTGCCGAGCAGCGCGATGGCGTCGTTTCCGCCCGACAGCCGCTGGCCCATGATCCCGGAGCCGATCACGATGGCCAGCAACAGGGCGGTCCCCAGGGCTTCCGCCGCCAGGCGACGCACGGGATCGAAGACCTGGAGCGGCGGCTCCAGGCTGGCGTCGGCGTCGGCCATCAGGCGGGCTGCTCGGCCGACTTGCCGATTTCGGCCAGCCGGGCCTGCAGCGACATGCGGTTCAGCTTGTCGAGCGGCAGCTCCACGAAGAGCCCGATGCGGCTCTTCAGCAGTCGCGCGGTTTCGCTGAAGGCCACGGCGATCTCGCCAGGCGTGCCGACCTTCAAGGCCGGATCGGGCACGCCCCAATGGGCGGTGATCGGCTGGCCGGGCCAGATCGGGCAGACCTCGCCGGCGGCGTTGTCGCAGACGGTGAACACGAAATCGAGCGGCGGCGCGTCGGGGCCGGCGAACTCGTCCCACGATTTGGAGCGGTAGGCGTGCGGATCGAGACCCAGGCTTTCGACGATCGGGAAGGTGTTCGGGTTGACCGTCCCGGTCGGGAAGGAGCCCGCCGAATAGGCCTTGAAGCGGCCCTTGCCGAGGCGGGTCAACAGGGCCTCGGCCATGATCGAGCGGGCCGAATTGCCGGTGCAGAGGAAGAGGACGTTCATCGGGCGCTCGCTCATCGAAACCTCCAGGGTCAGCAGTTGGCGCCTTCGGCGGCGCAGCCGCGGCTCGCCACCGCCGCCAGCGGGGCGCAGATCTCGGGCTTGCCGCCGCAGCAGTCCTCCATGAGGAAGGCCAGCAGGTCCCGCATGCGGTCGTAGCCGGCGGCGTAGATGATCGAACGGCCGTCACGCCGCGCGCCGACCAGGCCGGCCGCGGCCAGGATGTTGAGGTTGGCTGAGAGGGTGTTGGCCAGACTGCCGGTGGCGCGGGCGATCTCTCCCGCCGCCATGCCGTCCGGCCCGGCGCGGACCAGCAGGCGGAAGACCTCCAGGCGGCCGGGATGGGCGAGGGCGCTGAGGGCGGAGATGGCGGCAGGGCTTTCCACGGCTCAGCAACAGGCCTTGGCGGCGGGCTTGGGCGCCGAACCGCAACAGGCCGCGCCGGACGGGGCGACCGCCTCGAGACCGGCCTCGGCTCGGTCCTCGCCGTAGCTGGTCGCCTGGCCGAAGGTGAAGAAGGTCTCCCAGCGCAGGCCCGCCGGGTCGCTGACCCAGCTCTTGTCGGATTGCGCATAGCAGCAGGTGGTCGCGGCTTCATCGAAGGTCTCGGCGCCGGCCGCCTTCAGCCGTCCAGCGAGTTCGGAGAGTTCGCCCGAGGTCTCCACCTGGATGCCGACGTGGTCGAGGCCCGGCGCCCGGTCGCGGGTCGAGATCGCGAAGTTCACGGACGGATCGTCGAGCATCCATTTCGCGTAGTCGTCCTTCACCACCGACGGCTCGGCGCCGAAGAGGGTCGCGTAGAACTGGATCGACCGGTCGAGGTCGGGCACGCTCACGTGCAGGTGCAGGCGCTTCACGATGGCCTCCTGGGCGAATGTGCTATTCTATATTTCCAGAATCTTCGAAGAGTCAATCGCGATGGCTGAGATCAGGTCCGCCGCTCTCCGCGCCCGTCCGGCCCGCCGGCAGGACGCCCCGGCCATCACCCACATCTACAACCAGGGGATCGAGGACCGCATCGGCACCTTCGAGACCGAGCCGCGCGCGGTGGCCGACATCGAGGCCTGGTTCGACCATGCCCCGGCTTTCGTCGTGGTCGAGGACGAGGGCGGCGAGGTGCTGGGTTACGCCGTGGCGCACCCCTATTCCGACCGCTGCTGCTATCAGGGCATCGGCGAGTTCTCGGTCTATGTGCTGCGCGAGGCGCGCGGACAGGGCGTGGGACGGATCGCCATGGCGGCCCTGGTCGAGGCGTCCAAGGCCGCCGGCCTTTGGAAGCTGCTGTCCCGCGTGTTCCCGGAGAACCGCCCCAGCCTGAACCTGATGGCGTGGTCGGGCTTCAAGGAGATCGGTGTCCACGAAAAGCACGGCAAGCTGGACGGCGTCTGGCGCGACTGCGTGATCGTCGAGCAGGTGTTTTCGGAAAATCTGGCCTAGCCGCGGCCGCTCTCCATCCGGCGGCGCCGGGCCGGCCTGGGCCCCCGCTCGACGCCATGATGAGGCGCGGCGGCCTGGCGTAGGGTTGAGGCTGGCCCGCGACCCGTTGCGGATGTTCGCGGACTCCGGTTACGGAATCGAACGCTGCGGGGGCTCATGGACGGACGAACGACAGCGGCGCGTGGGATATTCCTGCTGAGACTGCTCTTGGGCGCTCTGTTCATCGCTCACCTGTACTGGAAGTTCGCCGTTCTTCCCGGCGGCCTGACGACATGGTGGGGCAACCTGTTGAAGGCTGGCTACCCGTCCGTTGTGCCGGCCTATGTCCTGTCGGCGGAGTTCGCCGGAGCTCTGTTTCTGATCCCCGGAGTGCTGACGCGCTACGTGGCCCTCTACGCCATCCCGATGATGATCGGAGCGGCGCAATTCTGGTTCGCCCGAAAGGGATTCTACTTCACCGCGGCTGGAGCGGAACTCCCCCTGGTCTGGCTGGCGCTTCTGGGTCTCCTCGCGTTCCTGGGTGACGGAGCCTTTGCGCTTATCCGATCGCCGGATTGGCGTACGCTTGTCGCAAAGATCGGCGTCTCCACGGGGGCGGCCGAGGTCGGCTAACCCCCCGTTGCCGACCTTCGGGGAGTCCGTCTAGGTTCGGCGACGTCCTTGCGGGCTTCGGCGGAGTCGAGCTGACGGTTCGCGACCGAACGGAACCGCACCCGCTATCCTGGGACCCAAAGATGCAATTTGACGATGTGATCCTCGGCCGCCGGAGCATCCGGGGCTACAAGCCCGATCCGGTTCCCCGGGCGCTGATCGAGGAGATCATCGGCCTGGCGATGCGCGCGCCGTCGTCGATGAACACCCAGCCGTGGAACTTCTACATCATCACCGGCGAGCCCTTGAACCGCATCCGCGCCGGCAACACCGAGCGGAATCTGGCAGGCGTGCCGCACTCTCGCGAGTTCCGCATCGGCCAGGCGTTCGCGGGCCAGCACCGCGAGCGGCAGATCGGGGTCGCCAAGCAACTGTTCGCCGCCATGGGAATCGCCCGCGAGGACAAGGACGGCCGGCAGGACTGGGTGCTGCGCGGCTTTCGCCAGTTCGATGCGCCGGTCTGCGTGATCATCACCTACGACAAGGTGCTGGACGGCAGCGACGACACGCCGTTCGACTGCGGCGCGGTGGCGACCGCCCTGGTCAACGCCGCCTGGTCGCGGGGCCTGGGCGCGGTGATCAACAGCCAAGGGATCATGCAGTCGCCGGTGGTCCGCGAACACGCCGGCATCGCCGAGGACCAGGTGATCATGAAGTCCATCGCGCTGGGCTGGCCCGACGAGACCTTCCCGGCCAACGCGGTGGTCTCAGAGCGCAAGCCGGTGGCCGAGGCGACGGTGTTCGTGGGCTTCGACGACTAGCCGGCCGCCGCGGCGAGCAGGTTGGCCACGGCCTTGGCGAAGCCGTCCTCCTGGTTGGAGGCGGTGACGGTGTCGGCCTGCGCCTTCACCGCGTCGGCGGCGTTGCCCATGGCGATGGCGTAGCCGGCCTGGCGGAACATCAGGACGTCGTTGGGCATGTCGCCGATGGTGGCGATCTCATCGACGGTCAGGCTCAGGCGATGGGCGAGCGCGTGGACCGCCTGGCCCTTGTTGGCCAGCGGGTGGGTGACGTCCAGGAAGTAGGCCGCCGAGCGGGTGGCGCTGACCCGGTCGCCGAGCGCGTCGGCGGCCTTGGCCTCGGCGGCGGCCATCCGGGCGGGGTCGTCGGAGACGCCGACGATCTTGAAGGCGTTCGTGGCGAGGTCAGGCCCGAAGGCCGCGACGACCTCCGCCTCGAACCGCAGGATGAAGGCTTCGCGGGCCACGTGCGGCCCCTGCGGGTCGCGGACGCACCAGGCGTCCTGCGTATAGACCCAGACGTCGAGGCCCTGGTCCTGCAGGAAGTCGATCACCGCCGGCCCCATGTCCGGCGCGATGGGGTGGCGCTCCAGCACCTGGAAATCGGGCGCGCAGATCAGGCCGCCGTTGAACCCGAACAGGGGCGTGGTCAGGCCCAGCGGCTCAACCAGCATCCGCATCCCGCGCGCCGGGCGGCTGGAGGTCAGGGCGAGGCCGACGCCGGCGGCCTTGAGGTCGCGGGCCGCGGCGATGGCGGCCGGCGTGAGCCGCTTGTCGTTGGTGACCAGGGTGCCGTCGACGTCGCTGAGCAGCAGGCGGATGTCGCGGGGATGGGTCATGGGGGCCTTGCCGTTTCGCGCTGGGGCGGCCGGACCGTTCCACTGTCGTGGGTGAGGCGCCAGCCTTGGGAGCCTTAACCCGCGAAGCACATTTCTGGATCACGCCCGATGTTGGCCGGGCGAAGGGACGGATGAACGATCTGAGCGAAATGCGGCGGCGGGTGAGGACGGGGCAGGGCTTCTTCGCGGCCCTGGACCAGAGCGGCGGTTCGACGCCGTCGGCGCTGGAGCACTACGGCGTGCCGCGCTCGGCCTATCGGTCGGACGAGGAGATGTTCCGGCTGATCCACGAGATGCGGGTGCGGATCATGACCGCCCCGGCCTTCACGGGAGATCGCATCCTGGGCGCCATCCTGTTCGTCGGGACCATGGACGGGACGGTCGGGGAGGTTCCGGCGCCGACCTACCTGTGGCGCGAGCGCGGGATCGCGCCGTTCGTGAAGGTCGACCAGGGGCTCGAAGACGAGGCGGACGGCGTCCAGGTGATGAAGCCGATGCCGGACCTCGCGCCGACCCTGGCGCGCGCCCGGAGCCTCGGCGTGTTCGGGACCAAGGCCCGCTCGACGATCCATCGGGCGAGCGAGGCGGGGATCGCCGCGGTGGTCGACCAGCAGTTCCAGGTGGGGGAGCAGGTGTCCCGCGCGGGCCTCACCCCCATCCTCGAGCCGGAGGTGCTGATCGACAGTCCGGACAAGGCCCAGGCCGAGGCGATGCTGCGGGACGCCCTGCTGCGCCGGCTGGACGCCCTGCCGGACGATCGCCAGGTGATCCTGAAGCTCACCTTGCCCGAGCAGCCGGACCTCTATGAGGCGGTGGCGGCGCACGACCGGGTCGACCGGGTGGTGGCGCTCTCCGGCGGCTATTCGCAAGACGAGGCCTGCGCCCGGCTCACCCGCAATCGCCAGATGATCGCCAGCTTCTCGCGCGCCCTGATCGGCGGGTTGCGGGTGGGGATGACCGACGCCGCGTTTGACGCGGCCCTGAGCGAGGCCATCGCGCGGATCTACGCCGCCTCGGTGGACAAGACGCCGGCCTGACGGCGCCTCGTGGATTTGCGCTTTTGCGCGAACGGGGCGATCTGCCGTGGAACGGTCGAAAAGCCGGTTTAGCACCCAGGCCCATGAGGCTCCGACTCTCACTCCTGCTGGCCGCGCTCTGGGCGGTCCTGGCGCTGCCGCCGGCGACGGCCCAGGCCGACGCCGCGCCCTTCGACCTGGCCGGGCCGGGGTTGCAGATCAACGTCACCCGGGCGGGCGTGACCTTGCCGATCTCGCGCACGCCGAACCTGGAGGCCGGCGACAAGCTGACGATCAAGGCCGAGCTGCCGCCCGGCCAGTCGGTGCACTACCTGCTGGTGGCGGCGTTCCTGCGCGGGGCCACCAACCCGCCGCCGAAGAAGTGGTTCTTCCAGTCGCGCACCTGGGAAAAGGCCGCGGCCGGCGGCCTGACCGTGACGGCGCCGGAGGGCGCGCAGCAGGTGCTGCTGTTCCTGGCGCCGGAGACCGGCGGCGACTTCGGCACGCTGATCAACGCGGTCAGGAGCCGGCCGGGCGCCTTCGTGCGCGCCTCACAGGACCTGCACCAGGCGACGCTGGACCGCTCGCGGCTGGACACCTTCCTGGCCGCCATCCGGCGGATCAACGAGACCGAGCCGGCGCAACTGAAGGAAGCCTCGCCGCTGCTGGCGCGCAGCCTGACGATCAAGCTGGACGGCGACTGCCTGCAGAAGACCATCGAGCTGCAGGCGCCCTGCCTGGTGCAGGGGCGCGACGCCCTGGTGCTGAACGACGGGCATTCGGACTCGATGGTCCAGACGCTGACCACTGGCTACTCGGCCGAACTGGTGCAGCAGTTGAGCTACACGCCCCGCGCCGGGGCCGGCTACTACAGCCCCTACATCTCGTCTGTGATGGACATCGCGCACATCATGGATTCTATCCATACGGCGCACTACCAGTACATCCCGACGCTGGCGACCTCGCAGGGGGACAAGCTGGCGTTGTTACTGAACGCGCCGCCGTCGTTCCAGGACCCCAAGTCGGTGCTGGTGGTGGCCCTGCCGCAGGTTTCCGGCCCCGACCTGCCGCCGCTGCATCCGGTGAGCGACGGCCAGGTCTATTGCGCGCAGAAGCCTGGGCTGGTGCTGCCGGTGGAGGGCGCGCCGCTGGTGTTTTCCACCCGCTACGCCCACGACCTGGTGCTGCGCCTGACCGCCAAGGACGGCAAGACCGTCGACCTGCCGGTCAAGCCCGACGCGGAGAAGGGCGGCCTTACCGTCGACGCCAGCCACCTGAACCCCGCGCGCTTCGACGAGGTGGTCCACGCCACCCTGGAGGGCCGCTGGGGCTTCGCGGCCTACAAGGGGCCGGCGTTCACCCTGCAGATGGCCCGGCCGCAACGCTGGCAGCCGGAGCATGACGACCAGCAGGCCCTGATGGGCGGCGGCGAGGTGGCGGTGCGGCTGCATGGCCCCGACACGGCTTGCGTCTCCGGCGTCACCCTGCAATCGGGGACCGCGGCGCCCAAGCCCGCGACCTGGACGGGCAAGGCCGACGAACTGACCGTCAAGACCGCGCTGACCGACAAGGCGCGGCCCCCGTCGCTGATCCTGGCGGTGCAGCAATATGGCGTGGCGCGGCCCGACGAGGTGAAGCTGTTGCCGGTCGATCCGCGCAGCCGCATCGACAGCCTGGAGGTCCACGCCGGCGATACCACCGCGCTCCTGAAGGGGAGCCGGCTGGAGGAGGTGGCGCAGGTGACCCTGGCGGGCGCCCGCTGGCTGCCCGGCGCGGTGACGGGGCAGGGCGCCAAGGAGGAGCTGCCGCTGAGCGCCACCGACGACGCCCAGCCGCCGGCCGCCGGCGCGGTGACGCCAGCGTCGATCGTCTTCAAGGACGGGCGCAAGAGCAGCCTGGAGGTGACGGTCGCGCCGGCCAGGCCCAGCGTCCAGTTGATCGAGAAGAGCTATCGGCTGGACGGCCATGGGCCGGCGCTGGCGAAGATCCAGCTCGCCGACAAGGACCTCGCTCCGCAGGGCGCGCGGCTGACCTTCTCGCTGCGGGCGGAAGGGGCGGGCGCGCAGGCCGATGCGCCGGCGCAGTTCAAGGGCGACGAGAAGGTCGAGGTGGGCGACGCCGAGGGCCACGTGCTGGCGACCCTGACGACCGCCGCCGGCCTGGTGTTCGCCGACAAGCAGGTGGCGATCGCCACGCTCGACACCGCCAAGGCGTTCAACGGCTCGACGGCGGGCGCGCTCAGCTTCCGCATCGTGCGCAACGACGCGCCCTCGAGCTGGCTGCCGCTGGCGACGCTGGTGCGTCTGCCGCACGTGGAGACGGTGAAGTGCCCCGCCGACCCCAAGAAGGCCTGCGCGCTCGCGGGGTCCGACCTGTTCCTGATCGATTCCCTGTCGAACAGCCCGGCGTTCCACGATCCCGTCGAGGTGCCGGAAGGCTTCACCGCCTCGACGCTGGAGGCCCCGCATCCGGCCGGCGGCAAGCTCTACATGCGCCTGCACGACGACCCTTCAGTGATCAACGTGGTGACGCTCTCGCCGGCGTCGGCCGCCCACTAGGGGCCATGCTCAATTTTATTCAAGCAAATACAACGACTTAGATTCAATCATCCGCTCATCCCGGCGAAGGCCGGGACCCAGATCCCATAGCTCAGACGCTGATGGGATCAGCTCCAAGCCCTTGGAGTCCACATCTGAGCCATTCCATCTGGGTCCCGGCCTTCGCCGGGATGAGCGGTCTTTAATATGGACTCAGCGCTCGGCGGCGTCGCGCAGGCATTTCAGCCAGGCGTCTTCGCGGGCCTTTTCGGCGGAGCGGAGCGCGGTTTCGGCGTCGCGGACGCCGGCGTCATGCTTGCGCCATTCCGACACCGCGCCCTCACGGGCGGCGCGGGCGGCTTCCAGGGTCGGGAAGCGGGCGAGCACCGCGCGCACCGAATAGCTGACCGGCGGGCCGACCGTCTCGCGGTCCGGATAGAAGCCGGTGATCGAGTCGTTGCTCTCGGTCTCGATGTGGAACACGTCGGCCCAGCCGGCGTGGTGGCGCATCAGGGCCCAGGGCCGTTCCAACCGCTCGCTCACCAGTCTCTCCTTAAGGTCCGTCGTCGTGTTCGAATCCGCCCGCGGGCGGCTGTGGCGGCCAAACTAGCCCAGGCCCAGGCGCGCTCCAACGGCGCAGGGCGCCATTTTGGTGTTCCGTCCTTAACGCCTTGCGTGGAAAAGCCTTGGCTATTGATTCGATCCCCCGATTTTAAAGAGCACGCGACTTGGCCAAGATCGTCATTCCCCAGCAGTTCTGCGGGCCGCCCAACTCCGGCAACGGCGGCTATGTGTGCGGCGTCATCGCCAGGGACCTGGAAGGGCCGGCGACCTCGGTGCTGCGCGCCCGGGTTCCGCTGGACGTTAGCCTGGACCTTCGGCTGGAAGACGGCCTGATGCAGTTGACTGACGCGCAGGGCGGGCTGGTGGGCAAGGGCCACGCGGCGGACCCGGCGCTGCTGCCGACGCCGCCGGAGCCGCCCAGCCTGAAGTTCGCCCAGGCGGCCGGCGAGCGCTATCCCGGCCACGACCAGCGCATCCACCCGACCTGCTTCACCTGCGGCCCGGAACGGGGCGAGGGCGATGGCTTGCGGGTGTTTCCCGGCCAGATCGAGGGCGCGCCGGACGGGCATGTGGCCTGCGCCTGGACGCCGGACATGGCCTTCGCCGACGCCGAGGGCCTGGTGACCACCGAGGTGATCTGGGCGGCGCTGGATTGCCCGGGCTTCTTCGCCTGGGTGGTCAAGGAGGGCCGCCACGGCGCGCTCTTGGGCACCATGACCGGCGAAGTGCTGCGCCGTCCGCCCGCCGGCCACGAGTACATCGTCATGGCCTGGCCGCTGGAGCGCGAGGGGCGCAAGGAGACCGCCGGCGTCGCGCTGTTCGCCATGAACGGCGAGCTGCTGGCCCGCGCGCACCAGGTCTGGATCATGAGCGTCCCGCCGGCGCAGGCCGCGGCCTGAGGCTTGCGCCGAAGGGCGCTTCGGGCTCCAACTCGCCGGGCTGTCTTGGGGAGGAACTAGGTGCGCGCGGCTTCGGTCTCGGACTATCGGGAGCTCGCGCGCCGCCGGCTCCCCAACATCTTCTTCGAATATATCGATGGCGGCTCCTACGCCGAGGCGACGCTGCGGCGGAACGTGGCGGACCTGGAGGCGATCGCGCTGCGCCAGCGGGTGATGCGCGACATGTCCAAGCTGGACATGAGCATCACCACGCTCGGCCAGACCCTGGCCATGCCGGTGGGCCTGGCGCCCGTGGGCATGGCGGGGATGTACGCACGGCGGGGCGAGGTGCAGGCCGCCCGCGCCGCCAAGACCGCCGGCGTGCCGTTCTGCCTCTCGGCCATGGGGGTCTGTGGGGCCGAGGAGGTGGCGGTCGGGGCCGGCGTGGCGCCCTGGTACCAGCTCTACATGCTGAAGGACCGCGGGTACATGCGCGAGCTGCTGGCGCGGGTGAAGGCGGTGGGCTGTCCGGTGCTGGTGTTCACCGTCGACCTGCCCGTGCCGGGCGCCCGCTACCGCGACGTGCGTTCGGGCTTCACCGGGTCCAGCGGGATATCCGGCGCCTTGAACACCGCCTGGGACGGGATGACCCATCCGGCCTGGCTGTGGGACGTTTGGGCCAACGGGCGGCCGCACACCCTGGGCTCGGTCGCGCCGGCCGTGCAGGGCCGCCACGGGCGGGTCACCGACTTCCTCTCCTGGGTGGCCCGCAACTTCGACCGCACGGTGACCTGGAAGGACATGGACTGGGTGCGCGAGACCTGGGACGGGCCGATCGTCATCAAGGGCGTGCTGGACGTGGAGGACGCCAAGGCCGCCGTGCAGGCCGGCGTCCAGGGCCTGATCGTCTCCAACCATGGCGGCCGCCAGCTCGACGGGGTGGCGTCTTCGATCTCCGCCCTGCCGAGGATCGCCCAGGCGGTGGGCTCGGATCTGGAGGTCTATATGGACGGCGGGATCCGCTCGGGCCTCGACGTGCTGAAGGCCATGGCGCTGGGGGCGAAGGCCTGTTTCGTCGGCCGCGCCTGGGCCTATGCGCTGGGGGCCGGCGGCGAGGCGAAGGTGGCCAAGATGCTGGGCACCCTGCGCTCGGAACTGTCGGTGGCCATGGTGTTGACCGGCTGCGCCAGCCTGGGCGCGGCGGGGGCGGACCTGCTGGACCGCGAAGGCTGATCGCGGGGGTTCAAGGTCCACGCAGCCAGGCAAGATGAGTTCAGGACCCTCACCGGATCGTGGGGCGAAAATTGATTTTTCCCAATGTAAATCCAGGCATAAATCCATCGCTGAACTGTCATGAAACCTTGATTTGTGACGACGGCGGGACTGCGGTTTCACCACCGCAAGAATAGTTCGGATTCGAGCTGGGGCCTGCCCAGTCGATGGATTGGGGATAATTTCATGTCATCAATATTCATCCGTGCGCGGACCTATCGTGCTGCCTGTTTGACTGGAACGGCCTTGGCCCTGGCGGTCGCGTTGGGCGCCACCGGCGCCCAGGCGGCGGATGGGGCCGGCGCGGCCGCCGGCGACGCCGCGCCGCCGAAGGCCATGACCGGGGCCGGGGCCGAGGGCACCGACGTCACCGCGGTCATCGTCACCGCCGAGAGCAACAAGGCCGCGGCGGACGCGCCATCGAAAGCGCCGCTCACGGAGATGCAGCCGGAATCCATCGTCAGCAACGCCTTCATCCGGTTGGCCACGCCGGAACTGGGCGACTGGACCTCGGTCGCCAGCATCGCGCCGTCGGTTTCGGGCATCACCTCGAACGGCGGCGGCATCGGCGAGTACAACAAGCTGACCCTGCGCGGCTTCCAGGACGGCCAGTTCAACCTGACCTTCGACGGCATCGCGTTTGGCGACACCAACGACCCGACCCACCACTCGGCGTCCTATTTCCCGGCCTCGACCCTGCAGGCGGTGGTGGTCGACCGCGGACCGGGCGCGGCCGGTGACCTCGGCCAGGCGAACCTTGGCGGCGCCATCCACTTCTTCTCGCTGGATCCCACCGACGAGCGGCATCTGGAGGAGCGGCTGACGGCCGGCTCGTACAGCACCCAGGCCTCGGTGACGACGGTCAACACCGGAGTGCTGCCGACCGGCGGCAAGCTGGTGGTCAACCTCGATTTCCGCCGCTCGGACGGCGAACTCAGCCAGTCGGGCGGCTACGCGGCCAACGAGATGTTCAAGTACGTCCAGCCGCTGGGCGACAAGTGGAACCTGACGGTGTTCAGCGCCGTCGAGCAGACCAAGTTCAACCTGGGCGACGCGGGTCCCGGCGAGACCTGGCAGCAGGAGCAGCTCTACGGTAAGGATTTCGCGCTCAACCGCCTGCCGGGCGACGAGCACAACTACAAGTACAACTATGAGTACAAGGGCACCGATTTTGAATACATCGACCTGAAGGGCGCCTTCACGCCGACGATCACGGCGGAGAACCAGGCCTACACCTACTTCTACGAGAACAAGACCACGGCGGCGAACGACCTCACCGGCCTGATCGGCGGCCCGAACACCTCTCCGCCGAACATCACCAGCGCCCCGCAAAGCGCCAGCGACATCGGCGGCTACGACAAGCTGAACGAATACCGGGTGGTGGGCGACATCGTGCGGGTCAACGACGACTTCGGCTTCGGCACCCTGAAGGCCGGCGCCCTGGTGGAGCATTCCTCCACCAACCGCCACAACCTGTTCCGGGACTTCACCACCGGCACCGCCGACGACAAGTTCCACCCGCCGTCCTTCCCGTTCACCACCAACGCGAAGCTGCAGGAAAACTCCAAGTGGGATCAGTACCAGGTGTTCGCCGATTTCGAGTGGCGGCCGATGGACAACCTGACCATCCAGCCGGGCGTGAAGTACGTGAACTTCGAGCGGGACGTGAACGCCGCCGATGAGAGCACTGCGGGCGGCAGCAAGAACCAGCCGCTGGTGGGCTCCAACACCTATGCCAAGACGCTGGAGTTCCTGACCGCCAACTACCGGATCACCCACGACTGGTCGGTCTACGCCCAGGCGGCCACCGGCTTCCTGGTGCCTTCGCTGTCGGCGCTCTACGTCAGCGGGGTCAACCTGCAGTCCCTGCGGCCGCAGGAGTCGGTGAGCTACCAGACCGGCACGGTCTACACCCACGGCCAGTTCACCGCCGACGCCGACGTCTATCGGGTGGACGTCACCGACCTGGTGGTGGCCTGCAACGTGGCCGATCCCAACGCGGGCAACTCGGCGGCCACGGCGGCCGGCTTCTGCAACGTCGGCAAGGGCCGCTACACCGGCGTGGAGGGCGAAGCGGCCTACGCGGCGCCGTTCGGGGTCACCTTCTTCGTCAACGGCTCGATCAACGCCGCCAAGCAACTGCAGACCGCCGCCGACCCCGCGCAGGGCATCGCGGCGGCTCCGGCCGAGACGCTGGCCAACGCGCCAAAGTTCACGGCGGCGGCGGGCGCCATCTACCACTACCAGAACTGGGCCGCCTCGCTGACGTACAAGCGCTCGGGCCAGTACGTGGCGACCTACACCGGCGGCCAGGCGGTGGAGCTGCCAGGCTATGACAGCATCGACGCCTCGGTCCGCTACGACTTCGACCGCTACTGGGTGAAGCTGCAGGGCTTCAACCTGGCCAACAACCGCGCGATCACCTCGTTCTCCGGAGCGACGCTGTTCTCGGTCAAGGACCCGGGCCTCTATCTGTACCAGGCCGGCCAGACGATCGAGTTCACCATCGGGGCGAAGTTCTGATGCGCCATTCCGTCGGGCTCCTCCTCCTTGCCCTGACGGTCGCGGGCGCGGCGATCACCCCCTCGATCGCCGCGCCTGCCAAGGCCCCCAAGCCGCCGGCGGTGTCCAAGTTCCTGGCGCCGGGGGAGCTGGTCCCGGCGCAGCTGCCGCCGCCGCCGCCGGCCGATGGGTCGCCGCAGGCGCTGGCCGAACTCGCCGAGCTGCACCGGATCGAGGCCTCGCGCACCCCCGAACGCTTCGCGCTCGCCAAGCACGACGAGGAGTTCGAGAACGTGACCTCCATCGCCACCCCGCTGGGGCCCGCGTTCGACCTGTCGCGGCTGCTGGCGACGGCGGCGCTGTTCGAGGACGTGCGTGAGGAGGCCAGCGTTGCGGTGGCGCGCTACAAGCCGTTCTTCGCCCGCACCCGGCCGATCACCGCGGACCCGTCACTGCACCCCTGCAAGCACGGCAAGGACGGCAAGACGGCCTATCCCAGCGGCCACTCGACCATGGGCTATTCGGCGGCCGCGGTGCTGTCCAACCTGGCCCCCGGCCACGCCCAGGCGATCCAGGCCAGGGCGGCGGACTATGCGGAGAGTCGGCTGGTCTGCGGCGCTCACTATCGCCGCGACATCGAGGCCGGCCATGTGCTGGGCGTGGCGCTGGTGGCCGAGCTGATGACCAAACCGGCGTTCCGGGCCGAGCTCGAGGCGGCGCGCGCCGAACTGACCGCGGCGCATATCGCGCCGTAGGGCCGGGTTCGGCGTTGCACCCGTCTTTCCGTCCGCGCGGGTTCGGGGCACGCTCGCGCGCATGAAGCTGTTGCTGGTCGAGGACGACAAGGAAGCCGCCGGCTACCTGAAACGGGCGCTGTCGGAGGCGGGCCACGCGGTGGACGATGCGGCGGCGGGCCGCGACGGCCTGATGCTGGCGGTGGGCGAGACCTATGACGTCATCATCCTCGACCGGATGCTGCCGCAGATCGATGGCCTGGCGATCCTGCGCACGATCCGCGCGTCGAGTGTGAAGACGCCGGTGCTGCTGCTCACCGCGCTGGGCGGCATCGACGACCGGGTCGAGGGCCTGGAAGCCGGCGCGGACGACTATCTGGTCAAGCCCTTCGCCTTCGCCGAACTGCTGGCGCGGGTCAACGCCCTGGCGCGCCGGCCGCCGACCCAGGAGATGCGCACCGAACTGACCGCCGCGGACCTGAAGCTCGATCTCCTGAAGCGGACGGTGACGCGGGGCGGCAAGCGCATCGAGCTGCAACCGCGGGAGTTCCAGCTTCTGGAATACCTGCTGCGCCACGTCGGGCGGGTGGTGACGCGCACCATGCTGCTGGAGAGCGTCTGGGATTTCCACTTCGAGCCCAAGACCAACATCGTGGAGACCCACATGAGCCGCCTGCGCGGCAAGGTGGACCGCGGCCACGCCTGCGAACTGATCCACACGGTGCGCGGGGCAGGCTACATCCTGCGCGAGCCGGATTAGATGTTCCGCTCCAGCAGCCTGCGGCTGGCAGGCCTCTACACGGCGGTGTTCGCCCTGTCGGTGATCGTCCTGGGCGCGATCACCTTCTTCAGCATGCGCCAGGCGCTCTCGAACCAGTTCGACGCCCGCATCCGCGCGGAGTCGGCGGCCCTGGTGGAAGAGTACCGCGCCGAGGGGCTGCAGGGGGTGGTCGACGCCCTGCATGAGCGGGACAGCACGCCGGGCTCGCTGGACTTCGGACTGCAGGGGCGCAACGGCGCGCCGCTGGCCGGGCGCCTCGCGGCGACCCGGGTGGGCATGGGCTGGTCGTCGTTCGAGCTTCGGGAGCAGGGCCACGCGGAGCGGGTCCGGCTGTTTTCGGCGACCCTGCCGGATGGCCACAAGCTGCTGGTCGGCGACGACGAGGAGCGGATCGAGGCGCTGGACGGGGCTGTGCTGCGCGGCTTCGGCCTGGCGTTCCTGGGGGTGGTGGTCCTGGGGGTGGCGGGCGGCTATGCCCTGAGCGGCGAGGTCAACCGGCGGATCGCGGCGATCTCCGGCACCGCCGAGGGGATCATCGACGGCGACCTCACGCGACGGGTGCCGGTGCGCGGCTCCGACGACGATCTCGACCGCCTGGCGCTGACCATCAACCGCATGCTCGACCGCATCGCGGCCCTGATGGAGAGCCTGAAGCAGGTCTCCAACGACATCGCCCACGACATGCGCACCCCGCTGACCCGGCTGCGCCAGAAGCTGGAGGCGGGGCTGGCGGCGCCGCGGGACCGCGAAGCGGCGCTGGAAGGCGCGCTGGGCGACCTGGATTCCATCCTCGACACCTTTGCGGCGCTCTTGCGGATCGCCCAGATCGAGGGCGGCGCGCGCCGCGCGGCCTTCCGGTCATGCGACCTCGCCGCGCTGGCCCGGACCGTCACCGACGCCTTCGCGCCGTCGGCGGAGGACCAGCATCAGGCCCTGACCCTGGCCGTCGAGACCCCCATGGCAGTGGACGGCGACGCGGAGCTGCTGACCCAGATGCTGGTCAACCTGGTGGAGAACGCCCTACGCCACGCCGGCCCGGGCGCGCGGATCACGGTGAAGGTCGGCCGGCTGGGCCGCGCCGCGGCGCTGTCGGTCGCCGACGACGGCCCCGGCGTGCCGGACGCCGAACGCGAGCGGCTGTTCGACCGGTTCTACCGCCTGGAGCGCAGCCGCTCGACACCGGGCAGCGGCCTGGGCCTGGCGCTGGTGGCGGCCGTCGCAAAACTGCATGGGGCGGAGGTCAGTCTGCTTCCCGCGCAGCCCGGCCTGGAGGTGCGTGTCAGCTTCCCCGAAGCAGCGTAGGGATCGAACATTGGGGTTCGGCAATCTGGCCGCCATCGTGCGGTGATCCGGCCCGGTCTAGGCGGGGAGCGAACAGGGAGACACGTCATGACCGTTTCACGTTTCGCCGCGCTTTGTCTTGGAGGCCTGGGGCTCTGCTTCGCGGGCGGCGCCCAGGCGGCGGGCTCCGGCTACCACGTCATCGACCGCATCGCCGGGCCGGACGGCGGCTGGGACTATGTGCGGGTGGACGCCAGGAACAACCGCGTGCTGCTGACGCACGGCAGTTCGGTGATGGCCATCGACTTGGCGAGCAAGGCGGTGTCGTCCTTCGCGCCGGGCAAGCGGCTGCACGACGCCATGCCGGTGAACGGCGGCGCCGAGGTGCTGGTGACCGACGGCGGC
>DATAUR010000025.1:0-9243 GCA_036268175.1 Phenylobacterium sp.
GGACCTCGATCTGGCGGACCCGTTCGCGGCTGACGCCGTATTGCGAGGCGAGGTCTTCCAGGGTGGTCGGTTCGTCCTTCAGCCGGCGCTCGGTCAGGATGTGGCGTTCGCGGTCGGAGAGTTCGGTCATGGCCTCTTCCAGCAGGCTCATGCGGATCGACTTCTCCTGGGTGTCGGCGACCACGCTTTCCTGGCTGGGCGTGGTGTCGTCCACCAGCCAGTCCTGCCACTCGCTCTCGCTGTCCGCGCGCATGGGCGAGTTCAGCGAGGCGTCGCCCCCCGACAGGCGGCGGTTCATCGAGACCACCTCCTCGTTGAGCACGCCAAGCTTGGTGGCGATGGTCGAGACCTGGTCGGGATGCAGGTCGCCCTCCTGCAGGGCGGAGATCTCCGACTTGGCCTTGCGCAGGTTGAAGAACAGCTTCTTCTGCGCCGCGGTGGTGCCCATCTTCACGAGGGACCAGGAGCGCAGGATGTATTCCTGGATCGAGGCGCGGATCCACCACATGGCGTAGGTCGCCAGGCGGAAGCCCTTGTCGGGATCGAACTTCTTCACGGCCTGCATCAGGCCGACGTTGCCTTCGGAGATCACCTCGCCGATCGGCAGGCCGTAGCCGCGGTAGCCCATGGCGATCTTGGCCACCAGGCGCAGGTGGCTGGTCACCAGGCGGTGGGCGGCTTCCGGGTCTTCGTGCTCCTGCCACCGCTTGGCGAGCATGAATTCCTCGTCCTTCGCCAGCATCGGAAACTTGCGGATTTCGGACAGATAGCGGCTGAGGCCACCATCGGGCGACATCACGGACAGGGCGCTTGCGGCCATGGTTTATCCCCTCAAATTCCTGGACGTCCGGGTCGGCGCGCAACTCGCGCGCAAGGTACGTCCACCCCCTCAACCTCTCAGATAAGTACGAAGTTGCGGCTGCGGAAGACCGTGCAGGAACGGCCCGTAATGTCCGACTGCGTTAGTGGGACTTTCTAGTCCCGGATATGGGCGGCATCAAGGCGATGCTTTCTCACAGAGTCTGTAGCAAAGCTGCGTCCTGCGACCTTCGCTCAGGAGAACAGCTTGCGGAACTCGATCCGCCAGGTGCGCCCGAGCGGATCGAGGTAGGCCGGCTGGAAGCTCAGCGGCGTGGCTCCGGTGGCGTCGCGCACGGTCATCCGCTGGTCGAAGATGTTGTTCAACGACAAGGAGATGCGCACGCCCTTCAGCCAGGGTTGCTCGGCGATCAGGGTCTTGCGCTGGTTGAGGTCGGCGAAGATGCGGGCGTTGACCTTCAGGAGGTCGGAGAAGGTGACATCGCCGCTCGAGCCGGTGACGCCGGTCACCGTGGTCCCGCTCTTCCAGTCGGCGTTGAGCTCGGCGCCATAGCCGCGCTCGGCGATGTTGATCTGCGCCTGGACCTCCTGTTGCGGCTGGCCGCCGGCCCCGCCCACCGAGGCGCCGTTCAGGAAGTCCAGCAACGGGCCGCCCGGCCGCACTAGGTACTGGTCGAAGAAATAGACGGTGTGGAACACCGCGATGCGCAGCCGCCCATCCTGGCCGCCGCCGCGTCCGCCCCGGCCGCCGCGTCCACCGCCAAAACCGCCGCCACGGCCCGCGAAGCCGCCACCGCCCGGCTCCGCGCCGGGGCCAGCGCCTGGCGGGGTCGAGCCAGCCTCGGACATCGCGCCGGGCGCTCCGGGCGTCGCGGAGGGGCCGGGGCCGCCGGGAACCGGCGCCGGCAGGCCCTCCGCGCCCACGCCGGGCGGTCCGCCGCCGGGCCGGCGGCCCACGGCGCCGGCGACGCCCGCGCGGCGCAGTTGCTGGAAGACCTGGTTGCGGGGCGGCGGCGCGGTCTTGGGCCCGATCGGCCGCGAATAGTCGAAGCCCCACTTGAGCGAATCCACTTCCTCGGCGGCGAAGTTGACCGGCCGGTAGTCGACCTCGGTCAGGTCGCCCTGCGCGTCGCGGATGAAGCGGTCGGGGAAGGCCGCTTCGATGGCCGTCGAGGCCGCCGGGAAGGTGGCGATGGGGTTCTTGTAGCGGATCTTGTTGTAGTCGGCCCGGAAGATCAGTTGCTTGTCCTGGAACGGCTGGTAGGTCACCCGCACCGAGGTGCGGTAGCGGTCGTCGCTGACCAGGTCCGGATTGCCGCCGCTGACCTGGGTCACGTCCACGGTCTGGCCGGTGGCGAAGTCGAAAATCCGGGTGTTGGGCGTCAGCAGCAGCGGGTTGCCGGTCTGCTGCTGGGTCGGCGCGGCCTGGTCGTGCAGCCGGTTGACCAGGATCGACAGGCCGGTGATCGGAACCCAGTGCAGGCCATAGCCGAAGGTGTTCAGCATCCCAAAGCCCGAGACCTGCTGCACTGCCACGTGGCTGTTGACCGTCACGTCGCCGAACATCGGCAGGATCTTGTTCTTGACGCTGGTCAGGGGCACGTCGACCGACGCCTGCACGCTGCCGCCGCCCTGGCTGAAGGTCGCCGACTCCCCGATGCCGCCGCGCTGCGATTCCGAGGCGAAGGCCGAGCCCGTGGCGCCGAGGCGGAAACTGGTGCGGATCTCGCCGGCCGGGATCGTCCAGATGGGACCGGAGGCGATGAACTGGATATTGCCGGTGTCGGACTTGCTGTGGCTGGTGTCCGGCGCGCGCAGCGCCAGCAGGTTCGCCGGCAGGGTCCCGAACGGATTGACCGTGCCGGTGGCGATCGCCGCCTGCAGCGCGGTAGGGTCGAGCCCGGCGTCGTTCTCGTTGCGGCTGTCGGCGTGGTCGTAGTTGCCGGTCAGCGCCAGGCGCCATCGGGCGATGTCGCGGTTGAAGCTGACGCCCAGGTGGCCGGTCCAGCCGTCGGCGTCCTGGTTGAGCGCGCCGAAGCCTGGGACATAGCGGTCGAGCTGCACGGGGCCCGCGAAGGGCGAGAAGGGATCGCCCCCTGGGACCAGCAGGCTGACCCCCTGCAGGCCGCGGGTGGCGTCGCTGCTGGTGGCTTCCAGCGTGCCGTTCACCGTGGCGCTGATGCCCGCGAAGATCGGCCGGGTGAGCACTGCGTTCAGCGCCACCGCCTGGCTCTCCGCCACCAGGGTGCGAAAGGGGCGCACGTCGGTGACGTTGGGGACGTTGGCGGTGGGCGCGAAGTCGGCGAGGCTCAAGGGCCCGCCGGCGGCGGTGGCCGGAACGCCGGCGATGGTCACCGGCCGGCCCACCAGGGCGCTCAGCGCCGGGTCGATCTGGCCGCCGGGCGTGGCCGAGCTGAGATTGCCCGCCACATCGAAGTCCTGGCCGCTGGCGAGCGAGGTCAGGTTGCGCTGCGCCTCGGTCAGGGCGGCGACGGGGGTGTATTTCAGGTCGATGTTGAGGCGCTGCTCGCCGTTGATGCGGGTGACGCCGGCCTCCGCCTGTCCGCTGGCCCCGCCGCCGTCGGTGGACTGGCCGCCCTGCAGGTCGGCGAGTTCCACGTCGACATGGTCCTTCAGCACGATGTTGACGACGCGCTGGTTGGCCGAGAAGCCGTACTTCAGCGCCGCCTCCTCTGGCAGGATGTCGACCCGGAGGATCGCCTCAGTGGGAAGGTTGCGGATCTCGTTGATGCCCGAGATGCGCTTGCCGTTCACCAGGATCGCCGGACCCTCGCCGCCACGGCCGGAGTTGGAGCCGATCTCCGGGGCGAGTTCGCTGAGCAGTTCGGTGATGGTGGAGACGCCGTAGGCCTGCACGTCCTCGGGCGAAAGCTGCAGGTCCGGCTTGATGTCGCCGACCGCCGCGCCTGGTTGGATCTTCGGGTCGGCGGTGACCACCACCTCGGAGACGGCGGGCGAAGGCTTGGCGGCGGGCGCGGGGGCGGCGAGCGCGTGGCCCGCGCCGACCAGGGCCGCGGCGCCGGCGCCGGTCAGCAACACCATACGCGGCAAATCGCACGACAAGGCGTTCTGGCCGGTGCGCCGTGAAAGGTGCAGGGGTTTCAGGATCACTCGCCGTTCATCCGCTCGCGGGCCGCCCACCAGTCACGGGCCCTAGGTTTCGTGGGCCCAAGGTGTCGTGGGCGCAGCCGCCGATCTCCCCCGAAACGCCAGCGCTTCTGACGTCGCCGTTCAGCGGGTCCAAATGAGGGCGCCATTGTTACGCGGGGATTGCCCTTCGGCCGACGGGTCCTGCGTGGCTGAAATATCAGAGGTTTTCGAGTAACGCCTCGAGAGCGGCCATGTCGGACGGCAGCGGGCTGGCAAAGCGCATCGCCTCGCCGGTGATGGGATGGCGGAACCCCAGCACCGCGGCGTGCAGGGCCTGGCGCGTCAGCCCGGCCTGCGCCATGGCCGCCCGCACCTTCTCGGCCGGCGGCCCGGAGCCATAGGTCGGATCGCCCAGGCAGGGCGCGCCCACGGAGGCCAGGTGCACGCGGATCTGGTGGGTGCGGCCGGTTTCCAACGTACAGGCGACGCGGGCGGCCAGCGGCTTTTCCGCCGGTCCGAAAGTGCGCTCGACCGCATAGTGGGTCACGGCGTTGCGGCCGCCGGACCGCACCACGGCCATCTTCTTGCGGTCGGAGGAGGATCGGCCGATGGCGCCTTCCACCGTCGCACGCGGGCCCTTCGGCGCGCCGCGAGTGAGCGCGATGTAGACTCGCTCGATGTCGTGGGCGGCGAACAGGGCCGAGAGGCCGTGATGCGCCGCGTCGGTCTTGGCCGCGACCACGACGCCGGAGGTGTCCTTGTCGATGCGGTGGACGATGCCTGGCCGCGCGACCCCGCCGATGCCCGACAGGCTGTCGCCGGCGTGGTGCAGGAGTGCGTTGACCAGGGTGCCGCTCTCGCTGCCGGGTGCGGGGTGGACGGCCATGCCGACGGGCTTGTCGACCACGATCAGGTGGGCGTCCTCGTAGAGCACGGTGAGCGGGATCGCCTCGGCCGCCGGCTCGGCGGCGACCGGCGGCGGGATCTGCAGGCGATAGTCGCCGGCCTGCGCCTTGCCGGAGGCGTCGGAGACGGGCCCGCCGTCACGGCTGACCATGCCCTGGGCGATCAGCGCCTGGATGCGGGCGCGGGACATCTCGGGCAACAGGTCGGCCAGCACCTTGTCGATCCGGCCGCCCGCGTCCGCCGGCCTCACGGTCACGATGCGCACCCCAAACGAGTCTTCCTCGTCGGCGCCTGCCTCGATCCCAGCCTCGCTCTCGATGTCCGCCCCCGCCGAGGCCATCTAGCCTTCGGCGTCCTTTTCGACCTTCAGGATGTCGGCCGTGGTGAAGAGATAGGTCTTCATCTGCCGGGCGGCGTCGGCGTCGTTGCGTCGGATCCACTCGAGGATCATGGCGGCGTGCTCCAGCTCCTCGCGGGCGTTGTGCAGCAGGATCTCCTTCAGGCTCTCGTCGTCGCAGTCGTCGGCGCGCTGGCGATACCAGTCGACGGCCTCGAACTCCTCCATCAGGGAGGCGATGGCGTAGTGCAGGTTGAGGGTCTTGGGCCGCAGCTTCTCGCGCGGCACGTGCAGGATTTCGCTGGACACGGCTTGCCTTTCTTCTGTGACATTCTGCGCTGTAATACGTGCGCGGTCGAACAAGCGCGAGCCCGGGGACGGACGACGGATGAGGGTGGATAGGCGTAAGGCGCTGGCTCTGTTGAGCCTGGGCGCGGCCGCGCCCGCGACCCGGGCCCTGGCGCGCGACCCGGTGGCCTTTCAGCACGGGGTGGCGTCGGGCGATCCGCAGTCCGACCGGGTGATCCTGTGGACGCGGATCACCACGCGCGGATCGCAGGCGGTGGCCTATCGCTGGACACTCGATCCGCTGGACCGCAAGGGCGGCGGCAAGCACGGTTCCGGCGTCACCGGCCCGGACCGCGACTTCACCGTGAAGGTCGATGTGGTCAACCTCGATCCCGGGCGGACCTACAGCTTCCAGTTCGAGGCGCTGGGCGTGAAGTCGCCGGTGGGCCGCACCGCCACCTTGCCGGAGGGGCCCACCAAGGACGCGGTGCTGGCGGTCTGCACCTGCGCCCTCTATCCCAATGGCCTGTTCAACGCCTATGGGGCGATCGCCAGGCTGCCGCGGGTCGACGCGGTCGTCCACCTGGGCGACTACATCTATGAATACGGCGGTCCGGGCTCCTATGGCATGGACTCGCCGGTTGCCGCGGAGCGGCCGCACGATCCGCCGCACGAGTGCCTGACGCTGGCCGACTACCGCCGTCGCCACGCCCAGTACAAGACCGACCCGCAACTGCAGGCGGCGCATGCCCGGGCGCCCTGGATCGTCGTCTGGGACGACCATGAGACCGCCAACGACAGCTGGACCGGCGGGGCGCAGAACCATCAGGCCAGAGAGGGCGACTGGAACGTCCGCAAGGCCGCCGCGATCAAGGCCTATTACGAATGGATGCCGATCCGCGAGCCGGAGGGCGGCGGCTTCGCCATCAACCGCAGCTTCGACTTCGGCGACCTGGCGAGCCTGTTCATGCTGGAGACCCGGCTGACCGCCCGCGACCACCAACTCTATCCCGACGCGGAACTCCCCAAGGAGCCGACCGCGGCGGACGTGGCGGCCTGGCGCAAGCGGCTGGACGACCCGGCGCGCAAGATGATGTCGGCGGGACAGGAGGCGTGGCTCGGCCACGGTCTCGCCGCCTCGGTGAAGGCCGGCCGGCCCTGGCAGGTGCTGGGGAACGAGGTGGTGATGGCCCGGCTCTTCACCCCGCCCATCCACAAGTACATGACGCCGGAGGCCTATGCGGCGGCCAAGGCCGAGCTGCCCCGCGCCGGCGCCGCCAAGCTCGCCAAGATCGAGACCAATGCGGCGCTGGGCCTGCCCTGGGGCGCGGACATGTGGGACGGCTATCCCGCCGACCGCCAGCGGCTCTATACCCTGTCGCAGAAGGCCCACGCCAACCTGATCGTGGTCAGCGGCGACAGCCACGCCTTCTGGGCCAACGAGCTCTGGGACGCCGAGACGGGCGGCAAGCGGGTGGCCGTGGAGTTCGGCACGTCGGCGATCACCAGCCCGTCGGTGGGCGAATCCCTGCCAGGCATCCCGCTGGGCGAGGCGTTCGCCAAGCACAATCGCGAGGTGCTGTTCAACAACCAGACGGCCAAGGGTTTTGTACTCTTGACCCTGACCCACGGCGAGGCGACGGCCGAGCTGACGGCGGTCTCCAGCATCAAGGACAAGGCCTTCACCACCCGGCCGATCGCCACCTATCACGTGACGCCGGGGCCTTCCGGGGTCAGCGGCCTGAAGACCGGCTCAGCGGCGCTCCAGGGCCAGGCGCACGCCAAAGCCTAGGAATACCCCGCCGGTGATCCGGTCGAGCCAGCGCACGACGGCGGCCTTCTTCAACAGCTTGGCGATGGGCCGCGTGGCGCCGATCAGGCAGCCCAGCCAGACGCTGCCGATCAGGGCGTGAATCACCGCCAGCAGGAAGATGAAGGGCGCGGCGGCCACGCCGTGCGGCAGGAACTGCGGCAGGAACGAGATGTAGAAGATGCCGACCTTGGGGTTCAGCAGGTTGGTCAGCAGGCCCCGGCGCATCCAGGTGAAGTCGCCGCCGACGGCCCTGGCGCCTGCCGGATCGGACGCCTCCATGTCGAAGCGAGTCCGCGGCTTCAGGATCATGTTGAGACCGAGCCAGACCAGATAGGCCGCGCCCGCCCACTTCAGGACTGTGAAGGCCAGCAGCGAGGCCTTGAGCAGCGCGCCCAGGCCCAGGGCCACGATCGCGCCCCAGGTCAGGCAGCCGATGGCGATGCCGGCCACCGCCAGCGCCGCGCGCTTGGGCCCTTCCACCGTCGCGGTGCGCAGGGTCAGCGCGGTGTCGAGGCCGGGCGTGATGGTCAGCAGGCCCGCGGCGAGGGAAAAGGCGATCAGCGCCTGGACGACGGTCACGGGCGTTCCACCAATCCGCCGGCCTCGATGGCCCGGTAGAAGCAGGACCGCGCGCCGGTATGGCAGGCGCCGCCGTCGCCTTGCGGCTGGACCTTCAGCCAGATGCAATCCTGATCGCAGTCGATGCGCGCCTCGATCACCCGCTGGATCTGGCCGCTGGTCGCGCCCTTGTGCCAGAGCTCGTTCCGCGAGCGGCTCCAGTAGTGGGCCTCGCCAGTCTTCAGCGTGAGCGAGAGCGCCTCGGCGTTCATCCAGGCGAACATCAACACCTCGCCGGTGTCCGCCTGCGTCGCCACCGCCGCGATCAGGCCATTGGCATCGAAGCGCGGGGCAAGCGTCGCCCCATGCTCCAGAGCGTGGGCGTTCGGCGCGGTGGGGAAAGCGGCGGAGGTCATGGTGCGATCCTAACCTCCGCTCGCGCTCGCGAAAGAGGCGCTATTTCCGGTTCACGAAGTCCAGGAAGCGCTGGCGCAGGGTCGGGTCGGTCTTGAAGACGCCGGTGAACTGGGTGGTGATGGTCGAGACGTGCCGGTGGTGCACGCCACGGGTCGACATGCACTGGTGGTTGGCGTCGATCAGCACGGCGACGCCGGCGGGGCGTAGGCTGTCGGTGATGGCGTCGGCGATCTGCTGGGTCATGGTCTCCTGGGTCTGGAGACGCTTGGCGAAGATCTCGACGACACGGGCGATCTTGGAGATGCCCACCACGCGGTTCGTCGGCATGTAGGCCACGTAGGCCTTGCCCAGGAACGGCGCCATGTGGTGCTCGCAGTGGCTCTCCACCTCGATCTCGCGCAGCATGACGATGTCGTCGTAGCCCTGCACGTCCTCGAAGGTGCGGGAGAGCTCCTTGGCCGGGTCGGCCTCATAGCCCTCGAACCACTCGGCATAGGCGTCGACCACGCGCTTGGGGGTGTCGATGACGCCCTCGCGGCGGGGGTCGTCGCCGGCCCAGGCGATGAGGGTGCGGACCGCCTCCATGGCTTCCTCGCGGGAGGGGCGCTTGGCGGGTTCAAGATCAAGGTCGGCGTTTCCGACCAGGGTTCGGTCGCGGATAGCGTCCATGTGAGGAGGGTCTTTCCAGGGCTGAGTTGCGCCGGGACGAGGGTCCCGGAAATGACGCGTGGCCACCCTTAGTTGGATGAGGAGAAGGCCCGAGGGTTCCCGTGGCTTCCCGATCCGCCCATCTGTATATGGGCCGGACCCGCATCCGGGCAACCGTGACCCTGCGTTAGAAAAGATCGATGGCCCTTAAGCTCTACGACACCATGGCCCGCGCCAAGCGGGACTTCGTCCCGTCCGATCCCCGGCGGGTGACGATGTATGTCTGTGGGCCCACGGTCTACAACTACAGCCACATCGGCAATTTCCGGCCCGTCGTGGTGTTCGA
>DATAUR010000026.1:0-10735 GCA_036268175.1 Phenylobacterium sp.
GGCATCATCACCTTGATGGCGGCGATGTCCTTGCGGACCCGCTGATAGTCCTGGTGCTTGTCGATCAGCCAGGCGGTGCGCAGCACCATCAGGCGGAAGCTTTCCAGCTGGATCCAGCTGTCGGCGATGTCGGCCTGGACCATCTGCAGGTCGGCGAGCTTGCCGTCGCGGGTGGTGCGGGAGACCGCGCGCTTGCACGTCAGGTCGAGCGCGTTCTTGCAGGCGCCGACCGTGCGCATGGCGTGGTGCACGCGCCCGCCGCCCAGGCGCACCTGGGCGATCACGAAGGCGGCGCCCCGCTCGCCCAGCAGGGCGTCGTAGGGCAGGCGCACGTCGGTGTAGCGGACGTAGCCCTCGGTCCCGCCGCCGATCTCACCGCCGCCGCCGACCGCGACGTTGCGCACGATCTCCACGCCGGGCGTGTCGGTGGGCACCAGGAAGATCGAGGTGCGCTTGTAGGGGTCCTTGGCGTCCGGGTCGGTGACCGCATAGAGCACCAGCACCTTGGAGAACCGGGCGTTGGTGGAGAACCACTTCTCGCCGTTGATCACCCACTCGTCGCCGTCGAGCACCGCGCGGGTCTTGAAGGTCAGAGGGTCGGAGCCGCCGGTGGGCTCGCTCATGGAAAAGGCCGAACGGATCTCGCCGTTCAAGAGCGGCCAGAGGTAGCGCTCCTTCTGCGCCTCGGTGCCGTAGTGGGCGATGATCTCGGCGTTGCCGCTGTCGGGCGCCTGGCAGCCGAAGACGGTGGGGGCCAGCCCGTTGCGGCCGAGCTTTTCGTTCATCAGGCCGAGCTTGAGCTGGCCATAGCCCTGGCCGCCGAGCTCGGGGCCCAGGTGGCAGGCCCACAGCTTCTGCGCCTTCACCTTGTCCTGCAGCGGCTTGATGAACTTCTCGCGGCCGAGCGGGCCGTGGACCGCCATGCCCAGGTGGGAGAGCGGCTCGACCTCCTCGGCCATGAACTCTTCGATCCAGTCGAGCTTCTTCTGGAACTCCGGATCGGTCTCAAAATCCCAAGCCATGCCGCAATCTCCCAGGCTTAATTTTTCGAATTATGAGTACGTTTTCAGCCTTGCCGCATTATCAAACGGGCGTTCGGATTACGCAACGTCGCTCAGAACTTGCCGCCGCGGCCCTCGCCGGCGGCGAAGCGGGCGGCGCCTTCGCGGCTCTGGCCGGAGCGCAGGGTCTGTTGGCCGAGCGCGATCTCCGCGGCGGTGGCCTGGTCCCAGTCCAGCGACCACTGGCCGATGGCCGAGAGCCGGTCGTTGCGCAGGCAAAGCTGCGGGAAGGCGGAAAGCTGCGCCGCCAGCTCCAGCGCCGCGTCCAGCGCCCCGCCCTTGGGCGCCAGGCGGTTGGCGAGGCCGATGTTGAAGGCTTCCTTCGCCGAGACCGGTCGGCCGGTGAGGATCAGGTCCATGGCCCGGGACGCGCCGATCAGGCGCGGCAGGCGCACGGTGCCAAGGTCGATCAGCGGCACCCCGAAGCGCCGGCAGAACACCCCGAAGACCGCGTCCTCGGCGGCGACCCGCAGGTCCGCCCAGCAGGCGACCTCCAGCCCGCCGGCCACCGCATGGCCCTCGATGGCGGCGATCACCGGCTTGCCGAGGCGCAGACGCGTCACGCCCATGGGCCCCAGGTCGCCGTCGCGATGCACCGGATTGCCGCGCCCCTGCGCGACGCCCTTCAGGTCGGCGCCGGCGCAGAACGCCCCGCCGCGCCCCTGCAGGATCGCCACGTCCAGGGCCTCGTCGGCGTCGAAGGCCTTGAAGGCGTCATAGAGCTGGTGCGCGGTCGGCCCGTCCACGGCGTTGCGCGCCTGTGGCCGCTCGATGGTGACGATCAGGGTGCGTCCACGGGTTTCGGTGCTGATGGTCTGCATGGCGGGCTCCTTAGGCCGCTAAGACGAGGCTTGCGAGCACGCGGAAGGCAAGGGCAAAAGGTGGGCCCCGGCATGGAGAGCGCGTGATGAGCAAGGCGAAGGATCTGGGCTTCTCGAAGGATCGTCTGAAGCGGATCGAGAGCTTTTTCCAGACGAAGTACGTGGAGCCGGGCCGCATCCCCTGCGCCCAGATCGTCGTCGCCCGCGATGGCGAGACGGCCTTCGAAAGCGTGCTGGGCCTGGCTGACGTGGAGCGCAAGGTCCCGCTGAAGTCCGACGCGGTCTACCGCATCTATTCGATGACCAAGCCGATCGCCTGCGTGGCGCTGATGACGCTGGTCGAGGAGGGGCTGATCGCGCTGGACGATCCGGTGGCCAAGTACATCCCGGCATTCGCGAACCTCGCGGTGTTCGCCGCCGGCGTCGGCCCCTTCGCGACCACGCCGGTCGCCAAGCCGATGCAGGTGGTCGACCTGATGCGCCACACGTCGGGCCTGACCTACGGCTTCCAGAGCCGCACCAACGTCGACGCCGCCTATCGCAAGATGGAGGTGGAAAACGCCCACAACGGCCGCGACCTGGAGGGCTTCATCGCCGAGCTGGCCAAGCTGCCGCTGGAGTTCTCGCCCGGCGAGGCGTGGAACTATTCGGTCTCCACCGACGTCGTCGGCTACCTGGTGCAGAAGGTGGCCGGCAAGCCGTTGGGCGAGGTGCTGAAGGAACGCATCTTCGACCCGCTGAAGATGGTCGACACCGGCTTCTTCGTCCGCGAGGACCAGCGGGACCGGTTCACCGCCTGCTATAGCGCGTCCCCTACCGGGCCGATGGACCTGCAGGCCAAGCCCACGGGCCGGCTCACCCTGAACGACGACCCGAAGAAGAGCCCGTTCCTGAAACCGCCGCCGATGGAGTCCGGCGGCGGCGGCCTGGTGTCGACCGCGGCCGACTACCTGCGCTTCACCAACATGCTGGCGAACGGCGGCGAGCTGGACGGCGCGCGGATCATCTCGCCGATGACTCTGCGGCTGATGGCGTCGAACCACCTGCCCGGCGGCCAGGACCTGACGCAGCTATCGCGCTCGCTGTTCAGCGAGAGCACCTATGCCGGCATCGGCTTTGGCCTGGGGTTCGCGGTGGTGTTCGATCCGCCCAAGACCCTGATCCCGTGCTCCAAGGGCGAGTTCTATTGGGGCGGCGCGGCCTCCACCGCCTTCTGGGTCGATCCGGTGGAGCACGTCAGCGTGGTGTTCATGACCCAGCTGATGCCGTCCACGACCTATCAGATCCGCCGGGAACTGCGGACGTTGGTCTATTCGGCCCTGATGGAAAGCCGGGCCTAGGGTCTCGGGCCGATTAAATCGCCGTAAGGCGCATCTGCGCCGTCCGCACACGCCTCTTCCAGGGTGAGTGATGAGGAGAGCGTGGATGTTTTCGAGACGCGTTGTGACGACCCTGGCCGCGGTGGCGGCGGGCACGGCGGCGGCTGGGGCGGCGCAGGCGGCGCCGGACCTGACGGGCGCGAAGTTCCGCCAGATCCTGGGCAAGGTCGAGAAGGTCACCTCGACCCACGGGATCGACGAGGCCAAGGCGGTGACCATCGGCGGCATCCCGCAGTGGATCACCGTGCGCGGCCGCGATCGGCGCAATCCGATCCTGCTGGTGCTGCACGGCGGCCCGGCCGCGCCGGAACTGCCCACCCGCTACCTCTTCGAAGCGCCATGGACCGACTATTTCACCGTCGTGGAGTGGGACCAGCGGGGGGCGGGCGAGACCTATGCCCTGAACGACCCGGCCAAGGTGGCGCCGACGCTGACCGAGGACCGGATGGTGGCCGACGCCGAGGAGCTGGTGGCCTATCTGCGCACCACCTACGGCAAGCGGAAGATCTTCGTCATGGGCCATTCCTGGGGGACGGTCCTGGGGATGCGGGTGGCCGAGGACCGGCCGCAGTGGCTCTACGCCTACATCGGCATGGGCCAGATCATCAGCATGCGGGAGGGCGAAAAGGCCGGCTACGCCTGGGTGCTGAAGGCCGCCGCCGCCGACCATAACGACAAGGCCCTGGCCGAGCTGAAGGCCATCGCGCCCTATCCGGAAGCCAATGGCGCGCTGCCCATCGAGAAGATCGACACCGAGCGCAAATGGTCGGTCCACTACGGCGGCCTGATCCACGGCCGCGACACCTACGACGACCTGTCGGACGCCCAACGGCTGTCGCCAGACTATCCACAGGCCGACGTCGAGGCGGTGGTGGACGCGGGCAGCGGCTTTTCGTTTCCCAAGCTGTTGCCGCAGATGGCGGCCACCGACTTTCGCAAGGTCGCCAAGCTGGATTGCCCGATCCTGATCTTCGCCGGGCGCTACGACTACACCACGCCCACGGCGCCGGTGGTGGCCTGGTACGATGCCCTGAAGGCGCCGAAGAAGAAGCTCGTCTGGTTCGAGAACTCCGCGCACATGATGTCCATCGAGGAACCCGGCAAGGTGCTGATGCACCTGGTGCAGGACGCCCGGCCGCTAGCGGTGGCGGCGGGCGACGCGGCGCCGGCGGAGGCGACCAGGTAGGGGCGTCTACAGCCCGGCCGCGCCTTCGGCGGCGAGCGCGAGTTCGCGCTCCTCCTCGCCGATGATGGCTTCGCTTTCGTCCATCATCGGCTGGCCCAGGCCGGTGTCGGGCGCGTCGGCGCTGGGCCTCAGGTCGAGCATCCGCGCGCGCCGCCAACTGCCCCAGCCGTTCCAGAAGTAGTAGCCGCACGCCAACGTCAGCGTCGTCAGGCTGCCGATCGGGAAGGCGAGCCAGAGCGCGTCGGCGTGCAGGTGCGGCTCGAGGGCCTTGGCGACCGGGATCCGCACGGCCCACAGCGAGAGCACCATGCCCAGCAGTGGCGGCCACACCGCCCCGGTCGCGCGCACGATGCCCGACAGGATGAAGGCCACGCCGAAGGGCACGAAGCCCCAGAGCACGATGGCGTTGATGTGAATGGCGATCGGCAGCGAGGGGCTGGTCGAGCGCAGGAAGGCCTGCAGCACGAAGGGATCGAGGGCCTCCAGCACCAGGATCGGCGCCCCGGTGAACATGATGGCGTAGAGCGCGCCCACCATGGCGATACGTTCGACCCGATCCATCCTGCCGGCGCCGACGTTCTGGGCGGCCATGGAGGAGACCGCCGCGCCCATCGCCATGGCGGGCATCTGCACATAGGTCCACAGCTGCGAGGCCGCGCCATAGGCCGCCGAGGTGTGCACCCCATAGCGGTTGACGAAGCTCAGCATGGTCACCGCCGCCAGGCTGATGACCATCATCTGGATGCCCATGGGCGTGCCCTTGATCACCAGGGTCTTGATGATCTGGAAGTCCGGAACCAGCAGCCGCAGGTCGGCGGGGCGCAACACCAGGATCGACTTCTGGCGGTAGAGGTGGACGACCATCATCGCCAGGGTCACGCTCTGGGCGATGAGCGTGGAGGTGGCGGAACCGGCGATGCCCAGCTTCGGGAACGGCCCGATGCCCATCAGCAGGAGCGGGTTCAGCACGATGTCGAGACCCACCTGCAGCAGCGCGAAGTAGAAGGGCGTGCGGCTGTCGCCGGTGCCGCGCTGGGCCATCATCACGAAGTTGAAGAAGAACATGAACGGCATGGCGGCGAAGATCACCCGCAGGTAGGCGATGGCGTCGATGCGCGCGGCCGGCGGCGTGCCCATGGCGTCCAGGATGTGCGGCGTCAGGACGCCGCCCAGGACCCCGATCAGCACCGAGACCACCGCGAAGAAGGTGGTGGCCGTGCCGACCACCTTGCGGGCGAGGCCTTCATCGCGCGCGCCCACCGCCTGGCCGATCAGGATGTTGGCGGCCATGGTCACCCCGAAGGCGGCGCCCAGCATCATGAAGAAAAGCTGGTTGGCGTTGTTGACGGCGGTGACGCCCGACTCGCCCAGCACCCGGCTGACCCAGAACATGTTCGCCGTGGCGTTCAGTGACTGCAGGATGTTGGAGCCGAGCACCGGCAGGGAGAACATGATCAGCGTCTTGCCGATCGGCCCCACGGTGAGGTCCGGACCCTTGCGGCCGAACCCGCCGGGGGGACCGCCGGGCCCCGCTCGTCTGCCGCCGGTGCTGGTCTCGGCCGTCACGGCGCCTGCGCTCCCCTGGCGCGTCGAATCGCGCCGCGGCCTCAAACGGCCGTTCGGATTGGGATAGCCCGCAAGCCCCCGTTACGCAAAGCGCGGCGTTCTCACATGCGGCGGAAAACCGCGCACGAAGCGCCTCAGGCGCCGATCTTGGCGAGCCGGCTCTGGGTGCGCCCGTAGGCCAGGTAGACCAGCACGCCCACGGCGTTCCAGACCAGGAACATCCACTTGGTGACTTCCGCCAGGCTCCAGAACAGGTAGAGGCAGCCGGCGACCGCCAGCGGGCCGACCAGCCACCAGAGCGGGGTCTTGAAGGGCCTGGGGATCTCCGGCCGCTGGCGGCGCAGCACCATCATGGCCACGGCGGTGGCGATGAAGGCCGCCAGCGTGCCGGCGTTGGCCACCTCGGCGATGAACTTCAGAGGCAGGAAGCCGGCCATGGTCGCAGCCGCGAGGCCGGTCAGGATGGTCACCGGCGCCGGCACGCCGCGCGCGTTCACCGCCGACAGGCCGGTGGGCAGCAGGCCGTCGCGGGACATGGCGAAGAACACCCGGCTCTGGCCGAACATGAAGGCCATGATCACGGTCGGCAGCGCCACCACCGCGGCGCCGGCGATCAGCACCGCGGCCAGGCCATGGCCCTTTTCCCGCAGGATGAAGGCCAGCGGCTCGCCGCTTTTGGCGAAGACGTTGAAGGGCGAGGCGCCCAGCGCGGCGGCCGCCACCACCATGTAGATCGCCGCGCAGGCCAGCATCGAGCCGACGATACCGATGGTCAGGTCGCGGGCCGGGTTCTTGGCCTCCTCGGCGGCGGTGGAGATGGCGTCGAAGCCGTAAAAGGCGAAGAAGATCACCGCCGCGGCGGCCATCACGCCGCGCTTCACCCCGTCGGGATCCACGTGCGGCTGGAAGCCGTAGGGCATGAAGGGCTGGAAGTGGCTGGCGTCGAAGCCCGGCAGCGTCAGCGCCACGAAGGCCGCCAGCGCGATCACCTTGAAGATCACCAGGTAGAAGTTGACCGTGGCGCTCTCTTTCGTGCCGACCAGCAGCATGCCGGTGACCGCCAGCGTGATGAACACCGCCGGCAGGTTGATCAGCCCGGCGGGCTCGCCCCACGGCCCGGCGGCCAGCGCCTGCGGCAGGCCCCAGCCGTGGCTGACCAGGAAGCCCTGCGCATAGCCGGACCAGCCCACCGCCACGGTGGAGCAGACCACGGTGTATTCCAGGATCAGGCTCCAGCCGATCACCCAGCCCACCAGCTCGCCCATGCCGGCGTAGGAGTAGGTGTAGGCGCTGCCGGCCTGGGGCATCATCGTCGCCATCTCGGCGTAGCAGAGGGCGGCGAAGGCGCAGACCGCGCCGGCGATGGCGAAGGAGAGGATCACCGCCGGGCCCGCCTGCCCGGCGCCGACGCCGATCAGGGTGTAGATGCCGGTGCCGATGATCGCGCCGACGCCCAGCGCCACCAGATGCGGCCAGCTCAGGGTCTGTTTCAGGTGGTGACTGCCCTCGGTGCGGACCTCCGCCTCCACCGGCTTCCTGCGCGTGACGAAGCTGACCATGAGCTCTCCCCGAAGTTCGGCGCGCACCATGGCCCGCGTCGGCGCCGACCGCCAAGGCCCGTGGCGGGCCGGCAGCCCCGGCTCGAGCGCCGAAAAAACATCGCCTCACGATCAAAGATGACAAAACTGAAACCAAGCCCCGGTGGATTTCGCCGCCTGAACGGTGTTAAGTTAAGGGACTGATAGGCCTCGAGCGGATAGCTTCCGCCGCGCGAGCGAAGGCCGATCTGCGATAGACCGTTCGTTCTGGGAGGAATGAAGAGATGATGTCTGCCCGTCTTGGCGTCTTTGGAGCGGCGGTCAGCGCCCTTCTGGTCTACGGCTTCGCCTCGAGCCCGGCTGGCGACGCCGCGCAGCCCAGCAACGCCGCGCAGCAAGGTCAGCCCGCGTCCGCCACGGCGGGCATGTCGGTGATGCCGGCGAAGGTCGACAACTTCATGCTGGTCGACGCCCAGAACCTGGAAGCCCACGAGCTCTACCGGATGAGCGACGACAAGGCGATCGTGCTGGTCTCCACCGGCGTCGGCTGCCCGATCGCTCGCGCCATGACACCGGCGCTGAAGGCCCTGCGCGACAAGTACAAGGCCCAGGGCGTCGAGGTGATGATGGTCGATAGCAACCTGCAGGACAGCCGCGACGCCATCGCCGCCGAGGCCAAGGAATTCGGCATCGACATCCCGATCCTGATGGACAGCAATCAGCTGGTTGGCGAGGCGCTCGGCGTCACCCGCACCGCCGAGGTGTTCGTGATCAATCCGAAGACCTGGAGGGTCGCTTACCACGGCCCGCTGGACGACCGCTCGGACTACGGGATCCAGAAGGCGGCCACCAAGGAATTCGCCGACGTGGCGCTTTCCGCCGTTCTGGCCGGCCAGCCGGCCCCGGCCGCCAGCCAGGCCTCCAAGGGCTGCCTGGTCGACTTCCCGGCGCGCGAAAAGAAGGCGCAGATCAGCTATGTGAAGGACGTCGCCCCGATCCTCGAGGCCAAGTGCGTGGAATGCCACGAGAAGGGCGGCATCGGTCCCTTCGCGATGGACAACTACGCCATGGTCAAGGGCTTCTCGCCGATGATCCGCGAGGTGATCCGCACGCACCGGATGCCGCCGTTCAACGCCGATCCGCACGTGGGCAAGTTCTCCGATGACCGGAGCCTATCGCCGGACCAGATCAAGACGCTCGTGCACTGGGTCGAGGAAGGCGCGCCGCGCGGGGAGGGCAAGGACCCCCTGGGAGCCGTCAAGCACGTGGCTCCGGAATGGCCGTTGGGCAAGCCGGACCTCGTACTGAACGTGCCGGCCTACGACATCCCGGCCACCGGCGTCGTCGACTATCAACACCCTTGGGTCGCCAACCCGGAGACCGAAGGCAAGTGGCTGCGGGCCTCGACGGTGAAGGTCGAGAGCCGCCAGGGCGTGCACCATATCCTGACCGGCTACATGGCCGAGGTGCCGAAACCCGGCCAGCAGGCCTTCGAGAACAAGTGGGGCGTTTCGGTGGGCGGCTATGCCGTCGGCGCCGAGAGCGAAATCGCACCGAAGAACGTCGGCAGCTACATTCCGCCGGGCGGCGCCATCGGCATCCAGGCCCACTACACGCCGTTCGGCAAGGAAGTGGTCGATCACTCCAAGATCGCGCTCTACTTCTACAAGGACAACGAGAAGCCCGAGATGGTGATGCACAACTCGGTGATCGTGAACAACAACATCGTCATTCCGGCGAACGACCCGCACCACCTGGAAGTCGCCTACATGGAGTTCCCGCACGACGCGCTGCTCTATTCGGCCTTCCCGCACGCCCACTACCGCGGGGCGTCGTCGAACCTGTGGATCCGCTATCCGGACGGCACGGAAAAGCTGCTGCTCGCCCTGCCGCGCTACGACTTCAGCTGGCAGCGGGACTACACCTTCGCCGAGCCGATCAAGGTGCCGGCCGGCTCCAAGCTGATCGCGCACTTCATCTACAATAATTCCAAGACCAACCCGAACAATCCGGACCCGAACAAGACCGTGGTCTGGGGCGACCAGTCCTGGGAAGAGATGTTCTACATGGCCATCCGCTATCGCTGGATGGGCGAGACCTCGAGCCATCCGAACAATTACGACCAGGCCCTCAACAGCGGCCGGCTGATGGGCATGCTGGACAGCAATGTCGACGGCAAGATCGAGAAGGTCGAGCTGAAGGGCAAGATGGGCGAGATGATCGGCAAATACTGGGACGTGCTCGACAAGAACCATGACGGCGTCCTCGACGGCGAGGAGTTCGCCGCCATGCAGAAGATGATGGGCGGCGGCCACCGTCGCCAGCAGGCGGAGGCCAAGCCGGCCGCGGCTCCTGCGGCTCCTGCGGCTCCCGCGGCGGTCACGCCCACGGCCGGCGGGCGTTAGGTCCGACGCCGAGTTGAATTGAGGAAAGGCCCGGTGGAAACGCCGGGCCTTTTTCTTTCCCTCCCCGTCTGGGGAGGGTGGCGAGCGAATGCGAGGCGGGTGGAGAAATGTGGGGCGGAGCTCTGAGGTTCTAGGTTTGGGATTCAGCGCTTGAACGCCAGTTCCCCACCCTGATCGCTGCGCGATCTGTCCCTCCCCATAAAGGGGAGGGGAAACTCACTCCCACAGGTCCTGGACGTCGCCCTTGCGGTTCAGCATGCGCACCGCGCGCTTGACCACCGCCAACAGGCGTTCGCGGCGGGCGGCCTGGTCGTAGGTCATGGCGCCGCGGGCGAGGCCCTCCAGCAGGAAGCGGCCAAGGTCGCGGCTGGTCTGGAAGCGGGGATCGGCGCCCGCCTGGGCGATGAGCCCGAAGCCGCCCACCTGGGCGCGATCGAAGGCGGCCTGGGCGGCGGAAAGCCGGGCGCGCAGCATGGGCTCGGTGCGGGCGGCGGCCTCCAGCTCGGCGAAGGCGATGAAGGCCGGCTCGTGCAACAGGGCCCAATAGGCGTCGATGGCCGCCTCCGAGGCGTCCTGCCCCAAACCTCGCGAATTGGGCTGGGCCGAGGCGCCGGCCGCCTCTTCGAACAGCCGCGCACGGGCCACCTCGATGTGGGCGATAGCGGCCTCGACCAGATCTTCGCGAGTGGCGAAGTGATAGAGCATGGCGCCGCGGGTCAGCTTGGCGGCGTCGGCGATCAGGCCGTTGGTCGCGGCGTGATAGCCGATCTCGGCGAACA
>DATAUR010000027.1:0-2825 GCA_036268175.1 Phenylobacterium sp.
GAGCCCTATGCGCCCCATCTTCGTGAACATCGGCGAGCGGACCAACGTCACGGGGTCGGCGAAATTCCGCAAGCTGGTGGCCGAGGGCGACTATCCGGCGGCGCTCAGCGTGGCGCGCCAGCAGGTGGACGCCGGCGCCCAGGTGCTCGACGTCAACATGGACGAGGGCCTGCTGGATTCGGTCGCCGCCATGAAGACCTTCCTCAACCTGATCGCCGCCGAGCCCGATATCGCCCGCGTGCCGATCATGATCGATAGCTCCAAGTGGGAGGTGATCGAGGCCGGGCTGAAGTGCGTGCAGGGCAAGGCGATCGTCAACTCGATCAGCATGAAGGAAGGCGAGGCCAAGTTCGTCGAGCAGGCCAGGAAATGCCTGCGCTATGGCGCCGCCGTGGTGGTCATGGCCTTCGACGAGCAGGGCCAGGCCGACACCGCCGCCCGCAAGGTCGCGATCTGCAAGCGGGCCTACAAGATCCTGGTCGATGAGGTGGGCTTTCCGCCCGAGGACATCATCTTCGACCCCAACATCTTCGCCATCGCCACCGGCATCGAGGAGCACGACAACTACGCCGTCGACTTCATCGAGGCGACGCGGGCGATCAAGGCCGAGCTGCCGCACGCGCGGATCTCCGGCGGGGTCTCCAACGTCTCGTTCAGCTTCCGCGGCAACGAGCCGGTCCGGCGCGCCATCCACTCGGTGTTCCTCTACCACGCGATCGCCGCGGGCATGGACATGGGCATCGTCAACGCCGGCGACCTGCCAGTCTACGACGACATCCCCGCGGAGCTGCGCGAGGTCGTCGAGGACGTGGTCCTCAACCGCAAGCCGCCGGGGCTGTCGCCCACCGAGCGGCTCTTGGAGCTCGCGCCCAAGTACAAGGGCGGCAAGGGCGAGCAGAAGGGCCCCGACCTCGGCTGGCGCCTGGCCGACGTCAACGCCCGGCTGACCCACGCCCTGGTCAACGGGATCACCGACTACATCGAGGCCGACACCGAGGAGGCCCGCCAGCTCGCCGAGCGGCCGCTGCACGTCATCGAGGGCCCCTTGATGGACGGCATGAACGTGGTCGGCGACCTGTTCGGCGCGGGCAAGATGTTCCTGCCGCAGGTCGTCAAGTCGGCCCGGGTGATGAAGCAGGCGGTCGCCTACCTCCTGCCGTTCATGGAGGCCGAGAAGGCCGGAACCGGGCGCCAGGCGGCCGGCAAGATCCTGATGGCCACCGTCAAGGGCGACGTCCACGACATCGGCAAGAACATCGTCGGCGTGGTCCTGCAGTGCAACAACTACGAGGTGATCGACCTGGGCGTCATGGTGCCCGCCGACCGCATCCTCGACGAGGCGGTCAAGCACGAGGTCGACATGGTGGGCCTCTCCGGCCTGATCACGCCCTCGCTGGAGGAGATGGCCTTCGTGGCCGGCGAGATGGAGCGGCGCGGCTTCACCATCCCGCTCCTGATCGGCGGGGCGACCACGTCGAAGACCCACACGGCGGTGAAGATCGCCCCGCAATACAAGGCCGGGCCCACCGTCTACACCCTCGACGCCTCCCGCGCGGTGGGCGTGGTCTCGAACCTGTTGTCGCCCACCGAGAAGGCGCGGTTCACCGGCGACATCGCCGCCGAGTACGTCAAGGTCCGCGAGCAGTTCGCCCGCGGCCAGGGGACCCGCGCCCGGCGCAGCCTGGCCGAGGCGCGCGACAACGCCTGGACGCCGGACTGGACGGTCTATGAGCCGCCGAAGCCGACCTTCCTCGGCACGCGCGCCTTCGCCCCCTACGACCTCGCCGAGCTCGCCCGGCACATCGACTGGACGCCGTTCTTCGCCAGCTGGGAGCTGGTCGGCCGCTATCCGCAGATCCTCGAGGACGACGTGGTCGGCGCCGCCGCCCGCGACCTGTGGCGCGACGCTCAGGCCATGCTGGCCCGCATCGTCCAGGAGGGGCTGGTCGAGGCGCGCGGCGTGGTGGGCTTCTGGCCGGCCAACGCCGATGGCGACGACATCGTGCTGTTCACCGACGAGCACCGCGCCACCGAGATCGCCCGCCTGCACACGCTTCGCCAGCAGATGCTCAAGGACGGGGCCAACGTGGCGCTGGCCGACTTCGTGGCGCCGGTCGGGACCCGGCCCGACTACGTGGGCGGCTTCGCGGTCACCGCCGGCCACGGGGAGCTGGAGCTGGCCGCCGATTTCAGGGCCAAGGGCGACGACTATTCGGCCATCCTGTCGACCGCCATCGCCGACCGGCTGGCCGAGGCCTTCGCCGAGGCGCTGCACCGGCGCGTGCGCATGGAGCTGTGGGGCTATGCGCAGGGCGAGCCCTTCGACCTGGCGGCGCTGATCGGCGAGGACTACCGCGGCATCCGCCCGGCCCCCGGTTACCCCGCCCAGCCCGACCACACCGAGAAGACCACCCTGTTCCGCCTGCTGGACGCCACCGCCGCCACCGGCATCGAGCTCACCGAGGGCCTGGCCATGACCCCGCCCTCCTCGGTCAGCGGCCTCTACTTCGCCCACCCCGAAGCCCACTACTTCGGCGTCGGCCGCATCGAACGCGACCAGGTCGCCGACTACGCCCGCCGCAAGGGCTGGGACCTGAAGACGGCCGAGCGCTGGCTGGGGCCGATCCTGAACTACGAGCCGGGCTAGGGGTTGGAGGAGCCCGCTCTCGGGGACGACGATGATCGCGCCCAAGGCGTACTCTGGGTTATCGTCTAGCATGGCTGTTCCTGAGTCGGCGGCTGGCATCGAATCCGCCGCAAACTGGAAGACGTATTCCGTGAGGCGGCGCGACAAGGAGCGCCTGCTCACCTTCATTACTGAAGGT
>DATAUR010000028.1:0-16531 GCA_036268175.1 Phenylobacterium sp.
ACAGCGGAGTGAAGGCGGCCATAGTCGCAAGCTCAGCTTGAAGGGGGATGGGCATGCGGACGTTCGGCGCTTTGGTCGTGGCGGCGGTGGTGCTGGCCGTATCGTGGAGCGCTGACGCGCAAGGCCGCCGCCAGCCGCAGGAGGCCGACGGCTACACCCGCTACGAGCTCTTGGCGCCGGGCTCGGCGAAGTTCCGCATCGTCTACGACATCACCGCGGTGCGCCCCGGCGCCACGGCGTTCTTCAACCCGATCCGCAAGGGCTCCATCGCCTCGGACGAAAAGGTCACCGACCTCGCCACCGGCCAGCCGCTGGCCTTCAAGGTGGTCACCGGCGAGGAGGCCAAGACCACCGGCCTGCCCGACGCCGACGCCACCTACGACTACATCCGCGTGCAACTGGCCCGGCCGGTGCCGGCCGACGGCGGCCAGGGGCGCATCCTGATCGAGAAGACCTACGAGGACCCCAAGAGCTACAAGGTCGAGGGCAAGGACATCGTCTTCGACCGGGGCCTGGGCATCAAGAAGAACGCCGTGGTCCTGCCGCTGGGCTATGTGCTGATCGCCTGCAACTATCCCTCGCAGGTGACCCAGGAGGCCGACGGGCGCCTGCGGATCAGCTTCTTCAACGTGACGCCGGGCGAGGCGCCGCTCAAGCTGCGCGCCGCGCCGGGCGTGCTCTCGGCGACCCCCACCAGCGTCAAGGCCAGCCGGTTTGGCGAGCGGGCGAAGCAGACCCGCGACATCGTCTATTTCCTGCAGCCGCCGGAGACCCACGCCTTCGACCTCTACCACGACTACACCGAGGAAAAGGCCGGGGTCAGCCGCTACATCAATGTCGTGCGCACCGGCTCGGTGGCGACCAATCCCTCGGCCCGCAACCTCGACACCGGCGAGACCATCCCCGCCGTCCATCTGAAGGGCGACCAGATCGCCAAGGCCGGCATCGACGACCCGGAGATCGGCAAGATCACCCCGCAGAGCGAGATCGTGGTCTTCAACTTCAAGCCCCTGAAGGCTGGCCAGTCGATCCGCCTGCGGATGAGCGAGACCTATACCGACCCCGGCCGCTACAGGCTGGTGGGCGACGAGCTGGTTTTCGACCGCACCTTCGGCCGCGCCAACAACGCCGTCGTCCTGCCCAAGGGCTGGATGCTGACCAATTCCTCCGCCCCGGTGGTGGTCAGCCGCACCGAGGACGGCCGCATCCGCCTGGACTTCAACAACCCGCGCCCCGACGAGGTGGAGGCCTTGTTCACGGCGAAGAAGGTCGCTCCTTAAGTTCCTTCGGCGTCATCCCGGTTTTGCGTCAGCAAAGACCGGGACCCATATGCGCCGATGGTACGAGGAGCGCTGGAGAGCGTCGTGTCTATGGGTCCCGGACACGGCTGCGCCGTTCCGGGATGACCCAGGGAATTCAGTCCACCCACAACCCCCGGCTCTTGTGCCAGTCCTCCAGCGACTCCTTCGGATAGAGGTCGAACGTCGCGTCGCCTGGGCCCTTGTTCACCACCACCCACGACGGCTTGAACCTCAGCATCAGGTGGACCTTCGACGGCGGGACCGGCAGCTCGGAATCGATGGCCGAGGCGAAGGGGTGGATCAGGTCGGGCCATTCCGGCGAGAACAGCCACAGCGCCGTGGCGCACTTGGCGCAGAAATTCCGCTCGCCGGTGGAGACCTCGCAGTGGCCCTCGTCGTCACGGATCTCGGCGCGGTAGACGGCGATGGCCTTGCCCGGATCCTCGACGTTCAGGGTCCGCGCGTCGGCGCCCAGGTTGATGGCGTAACCGCCGCCGCCCGCGGTCTTGCGGCAGATCGAGCAATAGCAGCGCTGGTAGGGCTGCGGCGTGTGGCTTTCGACGGTGAAATGCACCGCGCCACAGCGGCAGGAGCCTTCGAGGGTCAGGGGCATGCAGCGCAAACGGCCCGGCCGCCGATCGGCTCCGCCCCCTAAGCCGCCTTGGACGTCGCGACCTTCAGCATGCTGAGATAGCCCGGCGCGGTCAGCATGTCCGGCCAGACGCCCTTGGCCTTCAGCAGGCGGTGGGCGCTGGGCAGGTTGTAGCAGGGCACATGCATGAACATGTGATGCTCGCAGTGGTAATTCACGTAATAGGGCGCGATGAACGCGCGCTCGAAGACGTTGGCCAGCGTGGTGCGCGCGTGGCGCAGTGGATCGGGCTCGTCCTTGGCCACGCAGGCGTGCTCGGCGATGTTGCGCAGGCGGGTGACCATCGGCAGCCAGGTGGCTTGCGGGACCAGCCACAGCACCGGCCACACCCACCAGAGACCGAACGGCGCGGTCACCGCGACGGTCACCGCCATGCCGATCAGGAACCGGCGGCGCGCGACGATGGCCTCGGTGAGGAGCGGCGCCAGGGGCTCGCCCGCCTTGCGGGTCGCGATCCGCTTCACCAGTCCCGACCAGCGCTGCTTGTAATAGGTCTGGCCGGTCAGATCGCGGACGATCTTGCGGCGCAGCGACAGGCGCGTGATCGGGAACGGCGCGGAAAGCACCAGGTCCGGGTCCTCCTGCTGCTGGGCGAACTTGTGGTGTTGCAGGTGATAGGCGCGGTAGCCGGCCAGGCCGCCGGTGGTCAGGTGGTTGCCGACCCAGTCGTTGACCTTCGGGTCCGGGTGTAGGGCCACATGGGCGGCGTCGTGCATCAGGATGGCCAGGCCCAGTTGCCGCGCTCCGATGATGGCGATGGCCAGCGGAAAGGCGATGGGCTTCAGCCACCAGGGCGCCAGCACCGCCATCGCCATGGTCAGCCCGATCACCGCCCAGGCGTGCGCCAAGAGCGCCAGCCCCTTCCACGGCGAGCGTCGCGACAGGGGCGCCCATTCCTGGGGCGCGAAATAGCTCTTCGGATCGACACGGGCGGCGACGGGCATGGAGCGATTATAGCGCCGCGCGGCGCTCGAAGACAGCGACCCATGGTCCCTCCCCATCGAGGGAGCGGCTAGTTCAGGTCGAGGATGCGTGTTCCGGCGACGATGGCCGCCACCAGGATCAAGCCGGCCCAGCTGTTGGACTTGAAGAGCCGCAGCGCCCGCGCGCCATCGTCGATGCGCACCTTGCGGGCCTGGGACGACAGCTGCACCCCGTAGGCGATGAGGCCCAGGAAGAACACCGACCCCAGCCGCGCCGCCGCGCCCATGCCGATCAGCAGGGCCAGGCTCGTGAGATAGAAGCCCAGGATGGCCAGCGGCGCATGCTCGCCCAGCCGCCGCGCCGACGATTTCACGCCGGCCAGCGCATCGTCCTCCAGGTCCTGGATCGCGTAGATGGTGTCGTAGCCCAGCGTCCAGAACAGGCCCGACGCATAGAGCAGGACGGCCGGCCACTTCAGCGCGCTGTCGGCCACCGCCCGCATCAGGAACGGCCAGTCGTGGTGCGCCAGGATGTAGGGCGCCATGCCGCGCCAGAACTGCGGCCCGGCCCCGGTGGCCGCCGCAAAGCCCAGCAGCGCCCCCCAGTTGAAGGTCAGCCCGAGCCAGGCCTGCGGCCACCAGGTGATCCGCTTCATGAACGGATAGGCCGCCACCAGGGCCAGCGACCCCACGCCCAGCATCACCGCGGTCGGCGGCAGGCTGATGAGGATGACGAGCGACGCCAGGCAGCAGGCGATCACGAAGGCCCAGGCCTGCTTGACGCTGATCTGGCCCGCCGGGATCGGCCGCAGGGCCGTGCGCGCCACCTTGGCGTCGATGTCGCGGTCGACGATGTCGTTGTAGGCGCAGCCCGCCGCGCGCATCAGGGCCGCGCCCAGCAATACCAGCCCCATCAGGCCCAGGTCCGGCCCCCGGTGCTCCATGGCGTCGGCCAGCGCGATCCCCTGCCAGCCCGGCAGCATCAAGAGCCAGATCCCCGTCGGCCGGTCGAACCGCCCGATCTTCAGCCACGGCCGCAGCCCCGCCGGCGCGAACCGGTCGACCCAGTTCTTGGGCATGGCGTCGGGAAGGGGGGCGTCGGGAAGAGGGGCGGCGGTGGTCACAGCCTTCATCTAGTGCGCCCGCAGCGCCCCCTCCAGAAGGTTTCGTGGCGCAGGGGGCGCTAAGACGCAGTGTGACCTGTCCGCCACCCCGCCGCGAAAGCCGAACGGGGTTCGCCGCTCGCCTTGACCCCCAAAACCCCCGCGCCTAGATTTCCAACCCTCAGCCACGCGAAAGGAGGGCTAAAATGACGTTCATTCCAGCTGCTCCCCGACCGTGCGCCGGGTCGCCGCCGCGCTTCTAACTCAACCGGACTGCTTCGTCTGAGGGCCTGACCGGCTCACTTTGCGAAGCGCTTCCGCGCGCCCGGGGACCTCCGGGGTTTTCAACCCCCCGCCTCACCCAAGACCTTTCCATCGCGCCCAAGGCGCCGCCGTCTCGCAAGCGGGACGTTCGCGGCCCCCTCGAGCGCCGAGATTCGAGCCGTTCCGATGACCGACCACTATGAGGATACCGAAGACCAGAAGGACCGGGTGCTGAAGAACAGCGCCGTGCTGGCCTTCATCGCGCGCTTCTGGACGCGCCGGCCCTGGCTGCTCGCCGGCACGGTGAGCTTCGTGATGCTGGCCATCGCCTTCGACCTGGCGACGCCGTGGGCCGCCGGCAAGCTGGTGGACGCCGTCACCGGTGGGCCCAGCCGGCTGGCCCTGGCCTGGCGGGCCTGGGCGATCTTCGTGGGCGTCTATTTCGCCTTTTCGCTGATCCGCAACCTCGCCATGCGGTTCTGGATTCCCCTGGCCAGCGGCAACATGAAGGAGATGACCGACGAGGGCTTCCAGAAGGTCCAGTCGTTCAGCGCCGACTGGCACGCCGACACCTTCTCCGGCGCCACGGTGCGGCGTTTGAGCCGCGCCATGTGGGGCTATGACGCCGTCTCCGACGCGGCCCTGGTGTTCCTGGGGCCGGCGATCGTGGTGTTGATCGGGCTCTGCGCGATCATGGCCTGGCGCTGGCCGCTGGTGGGCGCCTTCGCCAGCGTGGTCGTGGCGCTCTACATCGCCTCCAACATCTTCCTGACCAACCGTTTCGCGCGGCCCCTGAACCTGCGGTCGGTGGCGCTGGACAGCCGCATCGGCGGCGCGCTCTCCGATTCCATCGCGTCCAACCCGACGGTGAAGAGCTTCGGCGCCGAGGCCCGCGAGGAGGCGCGCATCGGTCAGGTCACCGAGCTGTGGCGGCGCGCCGCCAACCGGACCTGGAACCGCTTCACCGACATCTGGCTGTTCCACAGCGCCCTGCTGGTGATCCTGCAGGCGGGCCTCACGGGCCTGTTGATCCGCCTGTGGGCAAAGGGGCAGGCGACCCCGGGCGACGTGGCCTTCGTGATCACCAGCTTCATGCTGATGACCGGCTACCTGCGCAACATCGGCGACAACATCCGCATGACGCAAAAGGGCATGGACGACACCGAGGACGTGGCCCGCTACGCGACCATGGCGCCCCAGGTGATCGACCGGGCGGACGCGCGGGCCTTCCGCGCGGACCTCGGCGAGATCGTCTTCGACCGGGTGGTGTTCCGCTACAAATCCGCCGTCACGCCGCTCTACGACCACTTCACCCTGCGCATCGCGCCGGGCGAGCGGGTGGCGCTGGTGGGGCCGACGGGGGCGGGCAAGTCGACCTTCGTCAAGCTGATCCAGCGGCTCTACGACGTGGACCAGGGCCAGATCCTGGTGGACGGGCAGGATATCGCCCACGTCACGCAAGGCAGCCTGCGCCGCGCCATCGCGGTGGTGCCGCAGGACCCGGCGCTGTTCCACCGGACGCTCAGCGAGAACATCGCCTACGCCCGGCCCGACGCCACCCAGGACGAGGTCGAACTCGCCGCCAAACGGGCTCGCGCCCACGACTTCATTTCCAGGCTGCCGCAGGGCTACAAGACCCTGGTCGGCGAGCGGGGCGTGAAGCTGTCGGGCGGCGAGCGCCAGCGGGTGGCCATCGCCCGAGCTTTCCTGGCCGACGCGCCGATCCTGGTGCTGGACGAGGCGACCTCCTCGCTCGACGTGGAGACCGAGCGGCAGGTGCAGGCGGCGATGGAGGAGCTGATGGTGGGCCGCACCACCATCGTCATCGCCCACCGCCTGTCGACCATCCGTGGCGCCGACCGCATCCTGGTGTTCGAGGACGGCCGCATCGTCGAAGAGGGCAAGCACGCCGAGCTGGTGCAGAAGGGCGGCGCCTACGCCCGCCTGCACGCGGTGACGGAAGGGTGGGCCTAAACGGGCGAACGGGCGGGGCTAGATCGCTTCGCCCAACGCGCGGGCCAGGTCGCCCTTCCGCTCCACCCGCACGCTGTCCAAGCCCAGCCACCCGGCCATCAGCTTCAGCTCGGCGGCCAACCTGACCGGGGTGGCGTCGGTGGCCCAGGGCTCGGCGTGGCTGGCCTGGACGATCAGCACGCCGGCCTTGCGGTCGCTCTTCAGGTCGACCCGGGCGGTGAGCGCGTCGCCCTCCAGGAACGGCAGGACGTAGTAGCCGTGGGTGCGCTTTTCCGCCGGCGTGTAGATCTCGATCCGGTAGCGGACGCCGAACATCCGCTCGGTGCGCTCACGGAACCAGATCAGGTTGTCGAAGGGCGAGAGCAGGGCGGTGGCGTCCACCCGGCGCGGACGCTTGGCGGCGGGGTCGAGGTAGGCCTGTTCGCGCCAGCCCTTGACGGTCACCGGGATCATTTCGCCGGCTTCGACCAGCTCGGCCATGCGCGCCTTGGCGCCCTCGACCGGCATGCGGAAGTAGTCGCGCAGGTCCTTCGACGTCGCGATCCCCATGGCGCGGATCGCCTGGCGGTAGAGCTCGCGATGGGCGTCCTCGCGGCTGGGGGTCGGCGTTTCGAGCACGGCCCTCGGCAACACCTTTTCCGGCAGGCCGTAGACCCGCTCGAAGGTCCCGCGCCGCGTCGCCGTCGTTAGCTCGCCGGTCCAGAACAGGCATTCGACGGCGCGCTTGGCGTCGCTCCAGCCCCACCAGCCGCCGACGCCCTTTTGGCCCATCTCCAGCTCCGACGCGCTCAACGGCCCGCGCGTGGCGATCTCGCTCAGCACCTTGTCGACGAACTCGCGCCGTTCGCGCAGGAAGCGGGCGATGCCTTGCCAGGTGCCGACCCCGTCGTGGGCGTCCTGCATCCGCCAGCGGAACAGCGGCTGGCTGGCGAGCGGCAGCAGGCTCGCCTCGTGCGCCCAGTATTCGAACAAGGGCCGCTTCTTCGCCCAGGCGACCTCTTCCAGGAGTTCCCGCGGATAGGCGCCCAGCCTGGAAAACGCCGGCAGGTAGTGGGTGCGGCTGACCACGTTCACGCTGTCGATCTGCACCACGCCCAGCCGCTCGATCAGCTTGACGAGCTGGCGCTTGGTCACCGGTCCGGCGGGCCTGGGCGTGGCGAACCCCTGCGCCGCCAGGGCGATGCGGCGCGCCTCCCCGGCGGTCAGCTTGTCCATGGCCATGGTGTCCGCCGCTCCCTACCCGCGAGTCGCCGAGGGCAGCCTAGCGGATCGAACAAAGAAAGAACAATGGGTCCCTTAAGAATGGTTAACGGCGTAACCGATTCCGCCTTGGCGGTAAGAACAAATTAAGAATTAAGCGTGATCTAACACCGGTTTTGGTTTGTAGGGCGCTTCCAGCCTTTTGACCTCGTCGTCGCTTAGTTTCACGTCGAGGGCGGAAACGGCGTCGTCGATGTGGCCAAGCTTGCTGGCGCCGACGATCGGCGCGGTCACCGCCTTGTGCCGCAGCACCCAGGCGAGCGCGATCTGCATGTTGGAAAGCCCGCGCTCCCTGGCGATCTCGCCGACCACCTCCACCACCTGCTCGTCGGCCGGCGTGTAGTAGAGCCGGGGTGAGAACTCGTCGGTCCGGGCGCGTTCGGTGTTGCCTTCCTTGGGCGCCGCGCGGCCCCCGGCCAGATAGCCGCGGGCCAGCGGCGACCAGGGAATGACGCCGACGCCTTCCGCCCGGCAGAGCGGCAGCATCTCCCGCTCTTCCTCGCGGTAGACCAGGTTCAACTGCGGCTGCATGGAGACGAACTTCACCCAGCCGTTGGCCTCGCTGGCCGCCAACATGCGGGCGAACTGCCACGCGTACATGGAGGACGCGCCGATGTAGCGGGCCTTGCCGGCCTTCACCACGTCGTTGAGCGCCTCCAGGGTCTCCTCGATGGGGACCTCGTAGTCGAAGCGATGGATCTGGTAGAGGTCGACGTAGTCCATCTTCAGCCGCTGCAGGCTGGCGTCGATCCCAGCCATGATCGACTTGCGCGACAGGCCCTTCTCGTTCGGTCCCTTGCCCATGGGCCCGTTGACCTTGGTGGCCACCACGATCTCCTCGCGGTTGGGGGAGAACTCCCGCAGCCAGTGGCCGGTGACCACCTCGCTCTCGCCGATCGAATAGATGTTGGCGGTGTCGAAGAAGGTGATCCCCTTCTCGATGGCGCTCTGGAAGAACGGCTTGGACTGTTCCAGGTCCAGCACCCAGCTGCGCCATTTGGGCGACCCATAGGTCATGCAGCCGAGGCAGAGGCGCGAGACCTTCAGACCGGTCTTGCCGAGGCGAACCTGTTCCATGCGCTTTCTCCCGTCGCGTCGAGGGTGGTAAGGCAGGCGCTATGACACGTGCGGCGACACCTGCCATCTCACCGTTTTTTGTGGTCAGCGATGTCCGCCGGTCGATCGGCTTCTATCGCGACCGGCTGGGCTTTTCCGTGACCTTCGCCGACCCGCAAGGGGCGCCGTTCTTCGCCATCCTGATCCGCGACGGGGCGCAACTGTTCCTCAAGTCGGAGGCGGGGATCGAGGCCCTGCCCAATGCGGCCAGGCATCCGCACCTGCGCTGGGACGCCTACGTTCAGGCGCCGGACCCCGATGCGCTCGCCGGTGAGTTCGCCGCCGCTGGCGCCGCGTTCAGCGCGCCCCTGGCCGAAACCGCCGACGGCCTGCGCGGCTTCGAGGTCACCGATCCCGATGGCCACGTGCTGTTCTTCGGCCGCCCGCGCTGATCAGCGCTCCAGGCGCCCGTCGGTCAGCGCGTCTACGTCAAACTTGTAGAGCACGTCGGGGTCGGGCTTTTCGATGTTCTTGGCGATGTCCTTGGTCGCCAGCGTGCGCAGCAGGTGGCGCATGATCGACAGGCGGGCGGCCTTCTTCTTGTCGGTGTGGACGATGGTCCAGGGCGCGTCGTCGGTGTGGGTTCGCCTGAGCATCTGGTCGCGGACGTCGGTGTAGTCGTCCCACTTCTTCTGGGCGACGGCGTCGAGCGCGCTGATCTTTAGGGTCTTCAAGGGGTCGTCCTTGCGGGCCTTCAGGCGCTTGGCCTGCTCGTCCTTGGAGACGTCCAGCCACAGCTTGACGATCCGGATGCCGTTTTCCACCAGCATGGCCTCGAAGGCCGGGGCGTCGCGCAGGAAGATCTCGTGCTCGTGCGGGGTGCAGAAGCCCATCACCGGCTCCACGCCGCCCCGGTTGTACCAGGAGCGATTGAGAATCACGAGCTCGCCCGCCGCCGGCAGGTAGCGGACATAGCGCTGGAAATACCACTCGGTCCGCTCGCGCTCGGTGGGCTTGGGGAGCGCCGCGACGCGGGTGTTGCGCACCGACAGATGCTCGACGATCCGCTTGATCGCCCCGTCCTTGCCCGCCGTGTCGCGGCCCTCGAAGATCACCAGCGCCTTCTCGCCGCTCTCGATCGCCGCCTGCTGATAGCGGACCAGCGCGATCTGCAGGTCGCGGATGTGGCGGGAATAGGAATGGTCTTTGGCCATGGCGGAACCCTATGCCCGATGCGGTGGAGGACGCTAGAACGGGCGGATGATCCGTCTGTTCATTCCCCACGACCTGGCGGCCGGCGCGGAGCTAGCGGTGGACGCCGGCCAGAGCCACTACCTGGCCTCGGTGATGCGCCAGGGCGTCGGCGACGAGGTCCTGCTGTTCAATGGCCGCGACGGCGAGTGGCGGGCGGCGATCACCGCGGTCACCAAGCGCGCGGTGGGCCTGCGCACCGGGTCGCTGGAACGGCCGCAGGCCATGGGGCCCGACCTCGACCTCCTGGTCGCGCTCGTCAAACGCAGCCGCCTGGAGACCATCGTCGAGAAGGCCGCTGAGCTCGGCGCCCGCCGCGTGCGCCCGGTGCTGACCGAGCGCACCAACGCCGACCGCGCCCGCGTCGACCGCCTGACCGCCATCGCCACCGAGGCCGCCGAGCAGACCGGCCGGCTGGACGTGCCGGCCGTCGCCGAGCCGGAGAAGCTGGAGAAGCTGATCAAGGTCTGGGACGAAGGCCGCCGCCTGCTGTTCTGCGACGAGGCTGGCGACGCCCTGCCGGTCCTGGACGCCCTGAAGGGCCAGGCCGCCGGGCCCTGGGCGATCCTGATCGGCCCGGAAGGCGGCTTTTCGCCCAGGGAACGCGAGACTCTGCGCGCGCTGCCCTACGCGGTCCCGGCCTCGCTTGGCCCCCGCATCCTGCGCGCCGACACCGCCGCGATCAGCGCCTTGACGCTCTGGCAGGCGGCTCTTGGAGACTGGACCCCTTGAGCTTCGCCCGATTGCGCCCACCTATTCCGTCAACGTAAAGAGCACGGTCGCGCACGAACGCGGGCCTCAAGTTGGGCTGGGGAAGGATACCGATGGCCGAGATCGCCTGCGACGACCGACCCCTGACGTTCGAAGATCTGGTCGCCTGGTTCGACAAGGGCTCCAAGCCCAAGGCCGACTGGCGCGTGGGCGCCGAGCACGAGAAGTTCGTCTTCCACCTGGGGTCGCACACGCCTGTCCCCTACGAACCGACCGGCATCAAGGCGCTGCTGGACGGCCTGACCCGTTTCGGCTGGAAGCCGGTGCTGGAGGCGGGCAACGTCATCGCCCTGGAGCGCGGCAAGGCCAACGTGTCGTTGGAGCCCGGCGGCCAGTTCGAACTCTCCGGCGCGCCCCTGGAGACCATCCACGATATCTGCGAGGAGACCGGCCAGCACCTGCAGGAGGTGAAGGTCGTCGCCGACGAGCTCGGCATCGGATTCCTGGGCCTGGGCTTCACGCCGATCTGGACCCGCGCCGAGGTGCCGGTCATGCCCAAGGGCCGCTACAAGATCATGCGCGAGTACATGCCCAAGGTGGGCGGCCTTGGCCTCGACATGATGTTCCGCACCTGCACCGTGCAGGCCAACCTCGACTTCGGCTCCGAGGCGGACATGGTGGCGAAGTTCCGCACCAGCCTCGCCCTGCAACCGATCTGCACGGCGCTGTTCGCCAATTCGCCGTTCATCGAGGGCAAGCCCTCGGGCTTCGTCTCGGCCCGCGCCAACGTCTGGACCGACACCGACGCCGACCGCACCGGCATGCTGGATTTCGTGTTCCAGGACGGCTTCGGCTTCGAGACCTACGCCAAGTACGCGCTGGACGTGCCGATGTATTTCGCCAAGCGCGGCGACCGCTACATCGACCTGGCCGGCCGCTCGTTCCGCGATTTCATGGATGGCAAGCTGGCCGAACTGCCCGGCGAGAAGCCGACGCTCAAGGACTGGGCCGACCACACCACGACGATCTTCCCGGAAGTGCGCCTGAAGCAGTACCTCGAGATGCGCGGCGCCGATTCCGGCCCGTGGAGCCGGCTCTGCGCGCTGCCGGCGCTCTGGACCGGCATCTTCTACGACTCCGCGGCGCTGGCGGCGGCCTGGGACCTCTGCAAGGGCTGGAAGATCGAGGACCACGAGCGCCTGCGCGCCGACGTCGCCCGCGTGGGCCTCAAGGCGCAGATCGCCGGGCGCAGCGTGCAGGACGTGGCCAAGGACATGCTGGCCATCGCCCGCGAAGGTCTGGTGCGCCGCAACCACCTCTCCGGCGGCATGGTCGACGAGAGCAACTACCTGGCCGAGCTGGACGAGATCGCCGCCAGCGGCGTCACGCCCGCCGAACGCCTGCTGGAACTCTACAACGGCCCCTGGCAAGGCGACGCCAGCAAGGTCTTCGAGAGCTTCGCGTACTAGCGCGTTAGCGCAACCCGCCGTCGTCGGTCTCGGCCGGCGTGCTCACGTTGGCCGCCCAGTGCTCCTTCTGCGAGGCGCCGGAGCCGGAGTCGGTGTGCTGCACCACGCCGTCGACAGTGATCGCGAAGTCGGCCTCCGCCGGATCTTCGGCCCTCTCGCGCGGGTGCGGGTTCACCTCGGCGTCATCCACCGGATAGACCTCGACCTTGTCGGTGTAGAAGGCCACCCGCTCGGCGATCTGTTCCATGGCCGGGTAGGGCAGCTCGTAGCTCCACACCGCGTTCTCGGCGAACTGGCCGTCCATTAACAGCGTGTAGTAGCTGGCGTCGCCCTTGTAGGGGCAGTGGGTCGAGCGCGCGGTGCGGCTCATGTACTCCATCGCCACGTCGGCGCGCGGGAAATAGACCACCTGCGGATAGTCGGCCTCGCGCAGCACGATGGCGTCGTTGGAATCGGCGATCACGTGGCCGGCATATTGCGCCCGCCAGCGGGTCCGGGCGGGCTCGAGCGTGATCGGGTGGTCGGGACCGGGCAGTTTCATGGCGGAACTCCTTCGCAGGCAGGAACGCTCGGGCCGCGCCCAAGGCTCCCGCCCTACATGGGGTGCGGGCTTGCTTGTGCTGAGGGAGCCTAAGTGATTTTCTCGCCCGGAATCATGACGGCGCGGGCTCTGGGGGGCGGCGCGCTATCCCGCTAGAGCCAAGGGCCGAGCTTCATGGACATCGTTGTGGTCGCCGGCCTGGTCATCGCCGCGGTGACGGCCGTGCCGGTCATCCTGCAGCTGCGCCATCATCCGCGAGGTCTGCGGATCCTGTTCTTCGCCGAGATGTGGGAGCGGTTCTCCTACTACGGCATGCGGGGCCTGCTGATCTTCTACCTGACCCAGCATTTCCTGTTCAACGACAGCGCCGCGGCCGGCGAGTACGGGGCCTACACCTCGCTCGTCTACCTGGTGCCGGTGATCGGCGGCTTCCTCGCCGACCGGTTCCTGGGCGCGCGCAAGGCGGTCGCCTTCGGGGCCCTGCTGCTGGTGGCCGGCCACTTGACCATGGCGGTCGAGGGCGAGCCCGCCACCCAGGTCCTCACCTACAAGGGCGCGGCCTACGACTTCCAGGTCACCGGCCGGGCCGACGCGCGCCAGGTGAAGCTGCTGGTCGCCGGCGCGCCCTATGCCTACGCCCCGGCCGCCGACGGTGGGCTGGACATCAAGAACCTGCCGGCCGCGGCCCCGCTCCCCAGCCATCTGGCCAAGGGGGACTATCAGCTTTCGGTCGCCCAGCAGGACCCGTTCTTCAAGAACGTGCTGTTCCTGGCGCTCGCCCTGATCATCGTCGGCGTCGGCTTCCTGAAGGCCAATATCTCGGCGATTGTCGGTCAGCTCTATACGGAGGGCGACCCCAGGCGCGATCCCGGCTTTACCCTCTACTACTACGGCATCAACCTGGGCTCGTTCCTGGCCTCGATCACCTGCGGGTGGCTGGGCCAGACCGTCGGCTGGTGGGCGGGCTTCGGGGCGGCGGGCGTCGGCATGGCGCTGGGCTGGCTGGTCTTCGTGCTGGGCAAGCCGCTGCTGGACGGCAAGGGCGAGCCGCCGAACCCGGTGGCGCTGGCCAGGCCGGTGGCCGGTCCGCTGAACGCCGAGTGGCTGATCTACCTGGTCGGGATCGCCGGCGTCGGCGTCATCTGGGTCGTGGTGCAGAGCTTCACGGTGGTCAGCTACCTGCTGGGCGCGGGCGCCGTCGCGGTGCTGGCCTATCTCGCCTGGTACATGACCACCAAGGCCAGCAAGCAGGAACGCGACCGCCTGCTCCTGGCCATCGTGCTGATCCTGGCCTCGGTGGTGTTCTGGGCGCTGTACGAGCAGGGCGGCTCGTCGCTGAACCTCTTCGCCGAGCGCAACGTCAACCTGCACCTCTACGGCGCCCAGGCGATGAAGCCGGCCCAGGCGCAGTCCTTCCAGTCCGGCTGGATCCTGGTGCTGGCGCCACTGATGGCGGCGCTGTGGACGTGGCTCGGGCGCATCGGGCGCGATCCCAACCCGGTGGCCAAGTTCGGCCTGGGCCTGCTGACGATCGGGGCCAGCTACTACGTGCTGATCCTGGGCCGCCAGTTCGCCGGCGTCGACTTCAAGGAGCCGCTGATCTTCCTGGCGCTCGCCTATCTGATGCAGACCACCGGCGAGATGTGCGTCTCGCCGGTGGGGTTGTCGGAGATGACCAAGCTCGCGCCGCCGCTGCTGATCTCGACGCTGATGGCCACCTGGTTCCTGGGCACCGCCGGCGCGGAGTTCGTGGCCGCCAAGATCGCCCAGCTCACTTCGTCGGAGACCATCGGCGGCCAGGTGCTGGACGCCGGCAAGGCGCTGGCCACCTACGCCCACGTGTTCGGGATCATCGGCCTCTGGGGCCTGGGCGCGGGCGGCGTGATGATCGTGATCTCGCCCTGGCTCAAGAAGCTCGCCCACGGCGCCGACGGCGTGGGCTAGTCAGGCTCTGGGCCCTCAACTGCCGAAGGTCTTGCGCAGGCGCAGGTAAAAGGTCCGGCCCGGGTGCACGCTGCGCTCCTCGGTGAAGTCCAGCGGCACGAGGTTCCGCGCCCCGTCGTAGTTCTCGTAGGTGTGCTTGAAGCCCCGCGCCGTGACGTTGTCGATCTCGATCCGCCAGCTGAGGTCGGGCCGGGGCTTCCACTCCCAATAGGGGGTGACGTAGGTCCCGAGCTTGTCGATCTCGATCTCGTTGAAGCGGTAGAGGCGCTGCTGCCAGCCGCCGCCGATGTCGACGCCGACGATGACCTTGCCGAACGGCTGCGAGAAGTGGGCGTCCCAGTCGCTGGGGTGCAAGGCGGTGATCGGGCGCGGCGTGTGGGTGGTGGGATCGATCACCTGCGACCAGCGCCGCGTATAGTCGGCGCGGACCTGCGCGCCTTTCAGGCCGAGCTTGTCCAGCGGCACGGTCAGGTTGACGACGGCGTCGTCCTCGGTGCCGTTGCCGATGTTGGCGGGCGCATCGAAGGCGGGGCCGTTCGCCTGGAAAATCGGCGCGCGATCGACCACGTCGGTGATCTCCAGGTGACGCGCGGTCAGGACCAGGCCACCACTGCCCAGGAAGTGCTGTTCGAAGGCGGCCTCGCTCGCCCAGTCCTGCTGTGGCACGAGGTTCGGGTTGCCGGCGGTGACCACGCCCGCCACCAGGCTGGTGGAGGCGGTGAAGGCTCCGAAGTCGAGTTGACCCACCTCGCGCTCGTAGCGCAGCCTAACCTGGGTGTCGGCGCTGGGCGCCCAGGTCAGCACCACCCGGGGTTTGGTGTAATAGAGGCTCTTCTGCAGGTTCACGTCGCCCGTGGAGCCGATCTGCGAGCCCTCCTCGCGCAGGGCGCCCTCCAGCGTGATGGTCGAGAACGGTCGCCAGACGGCCTTGCCGAACACCTCGCCGCGCTTTTCCTCCACGTCCACGTCCGACGCCGGCAGCTGCTGGAAGACGCCGTTGTCGGAAAACGCGATGCGGTTTTCCAGCGTGTTGTAGGCGCCCTCGGCGCCCGCTTCCCAGGAGAGCCTGGGAGTCTGCTCGAACTTCACCACCGCGCTCAGGATGCTCTCGGCGGTGGTGGTGTCCTGGTGGAAGAGCTGGGCGTCGCTCGGGGTGTCGAAGGCGTCGGCGAAGCGCTCGTGCTTGTCCTGGCGCAGGGCGACGATCTCGATATTGGTCCGCGCGCCCAGCGCCTGGTTGTAGCGCCCGCCGAGTTCGGTCTGCAGATAGTTGTCGTCCTGATGGTCGTGCTCGGAGTGGTCGTCGGGAACGGTGATCGTGTCGTGTTCGTCGTAGTCGTAGACCTGGTCCTGGACGCGGCCGTTGATCCGCAGCCGCCCATCGCCCAGCGGCGCCTCGGTGGCGCCGGTCAGCGTGTTCTGCGTGCCCCAGCCCTGGCTGTGGATGTGGCCGGAAAGCAGGGTGGAGCCATCGGCGTTGAGATCGGTGCGCGGGCCGTCGCCCTGGCCGTCGTCAGTGAAGCCGCTGAGGGTCAGCCCGCCTTCCCAGGTGCGTTGCCCGAGCTGGCCGGAGCCCTCCACCCGCAGCGTGCCCAGGCGCCGGCCGTCGCTCACATGCTGGTCGGCGTAGTGGAAGATGCCGCGCGCGCCGTTCTGCTTTTTGGTGATCACGTTGGCGATCACGGTCTTGCCCTGCATGTCGATGCCGGGCGCCGCGCCGCGGATCACGTCGATGCGCGCCACGTGGCTGGCCAGCATCCGCTGCAGGATGGAATCGATGCCCTCGGTCTTCACCGCGGGCCGCTGGCCGTCGATCAGCACATTGCCGGCCGCGCCCTCATAGCCGCGCACGCTGGAGCCGGTGTCGAGCGCGAAGCCCGGCAGGCGGTTGATCATGTCCAGCGCGGTGTTCGGATGGACGTCGTTGAAGAACTCCGGCGGATAGCTGACCACCGCCGGCTCCGTGCCGCCCACCGCCGCGCCGGAGGTGGCGGGCGAGGCCTCGGCCGGGACCTGCACGGGCGTCGCGGCCGGGTTGGGCGTTGGCGTCGCGGCCGGCGCCCCAGCCGGCGCGACAGCGGC
>DATAUR010000029.1:0-15106 GCA_036268175.1 Phenylobacterium sp.
CGGGTCTGCAGGGTCTCGTAGCCCTGGGCATCGAGCAGATCATGAAAGAGCTTCATGTTCAGCTCGTTATCCTCGACGATGAGGACCTTCTTGGCCATTTAGGACCCGGCTCTGTTGTCGTGGTCGCCGCGCGAACTGCGGAATTCCCCACCCTGGTTTGTTCATCCCATGGATATCCTTAAACTTCGTTAGCCTAAGGAGTTCCGGTGGCCGAAAGGGCCGTCCCCCAGATCGCAGCCGTCAGCGCGCCCCGCCTGGAATCCCTGGGGCTGGCGCGCGATCGCCCCCTGGTGATCGTCGATGTGGACGAGGTGCTGGGGCTGTTCATGAAGGGCTTCGGCGCGTTTATCGCCAAGCGGGGCTATGAGCTGCGGTTCGAGCGATTCGCCCTCTTTCAGAACATCTACCGGCCGGGTGAAAGCGAGCATCTGGACCTCACCGAAGGCCGCGAACTGTTCAACGCCTTCTTCGCCGACGGCTGCGGCGAGCTGGAGCCGGCGCCGGGCGCGGTCGAGGCGCTGTCGCGGCTGAAGGCCAAGGCGGAGATCCTGATCCTCTCCAATGCGCCGGCCTCGGCGGAGCGGCTGCGCGGCGAATGGCTGAAGCGCCATGGCCTGCCCCCCGCGCTGATCCTGTCGAGCGGTCCCAAGGGCCCGATCACCGCGGCGCTGACCATCCAGACGTCGGGCAAGACCGCCTTCGTGGACGACCTGATCCCCAACCTCGATTCGGTGGCCGAGCATTCGCCCAAGACCGCCACATTCCAGCACGTGGCCGACCTGCGCCTGCGCCCGCTGGCCCCACGCTCGGACCGGCACCCGCGCATCGACGACTGGGCGGAATTGGGCGAGGCGATCGCGGCGGCGATCAGCTCATAGCTTCGGGGCGCCCGTCGAGGTCTCGCCGTAGGCGACCTTGGGAATCGGGCAGCTTGCGATGTCCTCGGCCTTGCGATGGGTGGTGTCGCGCACCCAGCACTTGTCCAGCGCCGAGCAATAGCAGATCCGCGCCTGGATCCTGGCCCTGGCCGCGTCGAGCTTGGCGCGCTGATCCGGCGTCATGGTTTCGGGCCGCTCCTCGAACAGCACCAAGGGCTCCTTGGGTGGCAAGACGCGGTCGGCCACCGTCGCGGCGTGATACTGGACGATGCCTCGCGGCACGCAGCAGCGCCGCAGAAGATCGCCGCCATCGCGCAACGGTACGCCGTCGTAGGTCAGCTCGATGCTCTCAATCTTCGCCGGCCCGACCCCGGAATTGAGGATGGTGAGCGAGACGTTCTCATGGCCGGCGTCGTCGAGGTTGCTGGCCACGAAATCGAGATACGGCCAGGTATCGGCCTGGGCCATCTTGTCCATGATCTGGCCCTGGTGGATCGCCACGATCAGGGAGATCACCGAGATCAGGATCGCCGAGCCGCCCAGGACGATGTCCAGGCCTCGCTCGCCGGTCGCCCGGCGCTTGCGGCGTTTGTCGTCGTCTGCGTGCTGCTGCATGGTTCAAGGACGAGCGCGGGCGCCTCCACCCGACAGCCTGCCCATGTTTCCCCCTAGGCCAGCGCCTGCTCCAGGTCGGCGATCAGGTCATCGACGTTCTCGACCCCCACCGACAGACGGATGAAGGAATCGGAGATACCCAGTTCCTCGCGCACATGCGGTGGGATCGAGGCGTGAGTCATGATCGCCGGATGCTCGATCAGGCTCTCGACGCCGCCCAGGCTCTCGGCCAGCGTGAAGAGTTCGGTGCGTTCCAGCATGCGCAGCGTCCCGGCCAGGTCGCGGTCGAGCACCACGCTGACCATGCCGCCAAAGCCGTGCATCTGGCGCGTGGCCAGCTCGTGCTGCGGGTGGCTGGCAAGGCCCGGGTAGATCACCTGCTTCACGCCGGCATGCGCCTCCAGGCGCTGGGCGATGGCCAGAGCGTTGGCGCAGTGGCGCTCCATGCGCAGCGCCAGCGTCTTGACCCCGCGGAGCGCCAGGAAGCTGTCGAACGGCCCGGCCACCGAGCCCACGGCGTTCTGCAGGAAGGTCAGCTGATCGGCGACCTCGCCCTCCTGCCGGGCCACCACCACGCCGCCCACCACATCGGAGTGGCCGTTCAGATATTTGGTTGTGGAGTGCATCACCATGTCGAAGCCGTGCTCCAGCGGCCGCTGGCACCAGGGGCTGGCGAAGGTGTTGTCGGCGGCGATCAGGATGCCGCGAGCCTTGGCCAGCGCCGCGAGCGCGTCGAAGTCGGCCAGGCGCAGCATCGGGTTGCTGGGCGTCTCGACCCAGATCAGCCGGGTCTTCGGCATGATGGCGGCCTCGACGGCGGCCACGTCGGCCAGGTCGACGAAACTGAAGGTCAGGCCGGCGGAGCGTTTGCGGACCTTGTCGAACAGCCGAAACGAGCCGCCGTAGAGGTCGGCCGAGGCGATCACGTGGGCGCCGGCGTCGAGCAGCTCCAGGACCGTGCCGATGGCCGCCAGGCCCGAGGCGAAGGCGTAGCCCTTCACGCCGCTTTCCAGATCGGCCACGGCGCGCTCGAAGGCGAAGCGCGTCGGATTGTGGCTGCGGGAATATTCGAAGCCCTTGTGCACGCCCGGGCTTTCCTGGGCGTAGGTCGAGGTGGCGTAGATCGGCACCATGACCGCGCCGGTGGTCGGGTCGGTCTGCTGACCGCCGTGGATCGCCCGTGTCTCGAAGGCCAGGCGGTTGGAACCGTCGGTCATGAACTCTCCCGTCTGTGAACTAAGGGGCGTCGCTCAGGCGCGGCGCAGATGGTTGATCAGGTCGACGCGGGTAATCAGGCCCAGAAACTCGCGGCCCTCCAGCACGATGGCCACCTCGTCGCGTTCGAAGATGGGGATCAAGGCGTCCAGCGGCTCGCTCGCCTGCAGGGTGTTGAGCTTGGCGACCATGGCGGTGGCCACGCGGCGGCCAAAGCGCTCCTGCCCGCCCTCGACGGCCGCCAGCAGGTCGCTTTCGTCGAGCAGGCCGATCAACCGTCCGTCGTCCAGCACCGGCAACTGGCTGACGTCGGCGGTGCGCATGCGCTTGTAGGCGGTGTCCAGGGTGTCGTCGGGGCCGACGGTCTCGGCGCCGCCCGCCTGGGCGTTGCGGGCCACCAGGTCGCGCAGGTCGCCGGTCATCTTGCGGTCGGTCAGGCCCTGGTCGGAGAGCCAGTGGTCGTTGAAGACCTTGCTCAGATACTTGTTGCCGCTGTCGCAGACGAAGGTCGCCACCCGCTTGGGCGTCGTCTGGGCCTGGCAATAGCGCAGGGCCGCCGCCAGCAGGGTGCCGGAGGACGAGCCGCCCAGCACGCCAGCCTTAGACAGCAGATCGCGGGCGGCCTGCACGCTCTCGCGGTCTGTGACGGAATAGGCGTTGCCCTTCTTGACCAGCTTGATGTCGAAGTTGTCGGGGACGAAGTCCTCGCCGATGCCCTCGACGATCCACGAGCCCGCCTCGACCTTCTCACCCCGGTTGATCAGGGGCTCGAGGATCGAGCCGGCCGGGTCGGCCAGCACCATCTCGGTCTTCGGGCTGACCTTGGCGAAGTAGTGGCCGAGGCCCGTCATCGTGCCGCCGGACCCCACGCCGACCACGATGGCGTCCACGTCTCCGTCGAGCTGTTCGAACAGTTCCGGGCCGGTCGAGGTCTCGTGCGCCCTGGGGTTCGCCGGATTGGAGAACTGGTTCATGTAGACAGCGCCAGGCATGTCCTGGGCCAAGCGCTGGGCGATATCCTGATAGTAGTCGGGGTGACCCTTGCCCACGTCGGAACGGGTGATGCGCACGTCGACGCCCAGGCCGCGCAGGTGCTGAATCTTCTCCCGCGCCATCTTGTCGGGCACCACCAGCACCAGCTTGTAGCCTTTGAGGATGCCCACTTGCGCCAGGCCCAGGCCGGTGTTGCCGGCGGTGGCCTCGATGATCACCCCGCCGGGCTTCAGCCGGCCATCCGCCTCGGCGGCCTCGATCATGGTGCGGGCGATGCGGTCCTTGATGGAGCCACCCGGATTGGCGCTCTCCAGCTTGGTGAACAGCCGGCACGGGCCGGTGTCGAACATGCCGGTGAGCTCCAGCACCGGCGTGCGGCCGATCAGGTCCAGCGCCGAGGTCACCGGCGCCGGGGCGCCTGTCGCGCTCTGGGTGGCGGGCGAGGCTTTTTCAGCGGGGATCATTGGCGGCCGACTCCGTGGAAGGGCCCATCAGTACTCCACCTGGCCTCAACGCAACATCCTTCCCCGTGGATGCAGGCGCGAGGGCACGGAGTTGTCCAGCTTGATCGCTCCCGGGGCGAAACCGATCACCAAGACCGTGCGGCCACATCGAGAAGTTCGCGGACCAGGACGCCGCGCCCGCGCGGTGCTACCAGCCGCCGGATGAGCGCGCCACCCCTCCGAATCTGGATCGAAATCGACCATCAGACGGCCTTCCGCAGCGGCGGCTGGGCCTATGTGCTGGCCGAGGGCAGCGTGCTCTCAGGCGCGGCCGGCGGCGAGCGGGCGGCGACGCCCCAGGCCATCGCGCTCTACGGCCTCGTCGAGGCGCTGAAGGCGGCGCCGGCCGGCGCGGCGGTCGAGGTGTCGAGCGCCAGCCCCGCCGTTCTGGCCGCCGCCCGCGTGGCCATCGGCCCTGCCCCGGCCGAGCCGCCCGCCGACGACCTGCCGCTCTGGGCCCAGCTCGCTACGGTCCTGAAGGGCCGCGCCGCCAGGTTCGCCCCGGCTGCGGCCGCGCCCCGCACGCCCAACGCCTTCGCCGCGGCCTGGGCCGAGCTGGCGCGCGACAAGGCGAAGACCCGCCCGTTCAAGGCGGCGATCCCCAAGGTGAACCTCGCCAAGGCCGGCGTGCCGGCCTGAGTCGCCGCTACCAGATGCGGACCCGGTCGGCGGGGGCGAGGTAGAGCTTCTCACCCGGCTTGACGCCCAGGGCCGGATACCAGGCGTCCATGTTGCGCACGGTGTCGGCGCGGAACTCGTCCAGCGCGTGGCCGTCGGTGACCACGATCTGGCGGATCAGCGCCTCGCGGAACTTCGCCCGCCAGCTCTGCGCGAAGGCGATGAAGAACTGCTGGTCGCCGGTGAAGCCCTGCTGGCTCGGCCCCTCCTTGCCGCCGTTGGCCAGGCGATAGGCGTCGTAGGCGGCGTTCAGGCCGGCGATGTCGGCGATGTTCTCGCTGAGCTCCTGTTCGCCCTTCAGCGGCAGGTCGGGGAAGGCGTGGTACTGGTCGAACTGCCTCGCCAGCGCCTTGCCCGAGGCCTGGAAGTGCGCCAGGTCGGCCGGCGTCCACCAGTTCTTGAGCTGGCCGTCGGCGTTGAACATGGCGCCCTGGTCGTCGAAGCTGTGGCTGATCTCGTGGCCGATGGTCGCGCCGGTGCCGCCCAGGTTCATGGCCACCGGATTGCGCACGTCGAAATAGGGCGCCTGCAGGATCGCGGCGGGGAAGTTCAGCGCATTGCGCACCGGCAGGTTCACCGCGTTGACCAGTTGCGGCGTCATCGCCCATTCGCCGCGGTCCACCGGCCGGCCGAACTTGGCGAGGTTGCGGCGGTACTCGAAGAGCTCGGCGCGCTGGACGTTGCTGAGCGCGTCACCCGGCACGACCTTCAGCGCCGAATAGTCGATCCAGTGGTCGGGGTAGCCGACGCCGACCTTCAACGTCGACAGCTTGCGCAGCGCCTCGGCCTTGGTGGCGGGGGCCATCCAGTCGAGCTTTTCGATGCGTACCCGGAAGGCGGCGATCAGGTCGGCCACCATCGCCTGCACCTTGGCCTTGGCTTCCGGCGGAAAGTATTTGGCGACGTAGAGCTTACCCACCGCCATGCCCAGCGCCCCGTTGGTGGCGTTCACCGCCCGCTTCCACCGCGCCTGCTGCTGCGGGGTGCCGGAAAGCGTCGTGCCATAGAAGGCGAACCGCTCGTCGGCGAAGGCCTTGGGCAGCACGCCCGAATAGTGGTTGATCTCCAGATAGGTCAGGTACGACTTCCAGACGGCCAGCGGCTGGCTCGCCACCAGGGCGGCCTCGCCCACGGTCGCCTTGGGATGCCAGACGATGAACTGCGGCCGGGCCTGCAGGCCCGCGGCGGTGAAGAAGGCGCTCCAATCGAGGCCCGGCGCCTTCTTGGCGAAATCGGCCATGGCCCAGGGGTTGTTGGCCTTCAGCACGTCCTCGGACTCACCGCGCGGCGCGTGCGCCTTGGCGATCATCGTCTCCAGGTCGAAGATCCTCTGCGCCTCGCCCTGCGCGTCCTTGTGGCCGGCCAGCGTCAGCACCTTGGCGATGTGCGCCTTGTAGGCGTCGCGGATCTTCGCCATCCGCGCGCTGTCGGACAGGTAGAAGTCGCGGTCGGGCATGCCAAGGCCGCCCTGCAGCAGATAGGGCGCGTAGCGCTTGGGATCGTTGAGGTCCTGCTCGACCCACAGGCCGAACAGGTGGTCGGTGTAGAAGTTGGTGGAGTTCAGCGCATCCACGTCGGCGCGCAGTTCGCGCCCGAACTCGGCGGCCAGCGCCGTCTTGTCCTTTACCGCGGCGATGCGGGCCAGCGTCGGCTGCAGCGGCTTCAGCCCCAGGGACTCGATCTTCTTCTCGTCGAGATAGGCCGAGTAGTAGTCGCCGATCTTGCGGGCTTCCGTGCCCGGCTTGGCCTTGGCCGCGCCCTGGATCAGCGCCTGGGTGCGCGCGGTGGTGAGCTCGGTCAGCTCCGCGCCGACGCCCCAGCTCGAGCGGTCGGCGGGGATTTGGGTGGTCGCCAGCCAATGGCCGTTGGCGTAGGCGAAAAAGTCGTCGCCCGGCTTCACGCTGCGGTCCATGCCGGCGAGGTCGAGGCCCGCCGGATGGGTGTTGACCAGCGATGGGGCGGCGGTCTGGGCGCTCGCGGCCATGGCGGCGAGGACGAATGCGGCGCTGAGCGCCAGCAGGGGTTGCGTGCGTTTCATGGCCCGCAACCTAACGCCTGGCGGAGGTCTGTCCACGGCCTCTCGGCGCTTCGAAAGCAACGTGCGTGGGCCGCCGCGACCCGCGCCGAAATCAGCTATACCGGCGTCATGATCCGGATCGGCGTGGACTTTGGCGGCACCAAGATCGAGGCGGCGGCGCTGGATGCGAAGGGCCGTTTCCAGGCCCGGGTGCGCGCGCCCTCGCCCGGGAGCTATGAGGCCAGCCTGGAGGCGGTGCGCGACCTGATCGCCGAGGCCGAGCGGCAGGCGGGCGTCAAGGGCGGCGGTGTCGGCCTGGGCATCCCCGGCTCGCCCTCGCCGGCCACCGGTCTGATCCGCAACGCGAACACCACGCACCTTAACGGCAAGCCCTTTCAGGCCGATGTGGAGCGGGTGCTGGGCCGACCCGTGCGGATCGCCAACGACGCCAACTGCCTGGCGCTGTCGGAAGCCACCGACGGCGCGGGCGGCGACAGCCACGTGGTGTTCGGGGTGATCCTTGGCACCGGCTGCGGCGCCGGCATCGCCGTGGACCGCAAGGTGCTGGCCGGCCACAACGGCATCGCTGGCGAGTGGGGCCACACGCCCTTGCCCTGGCCGCGGGCCGACGAGCTGCCCGGCCCAGGCTGCTTCTGCGGCCGGCTGAACTGCCTGGAGAACTGGGTCAGCGGTCCAGGCTTCGCCCGCGCCCATGGGACCGGCGAGGACGCCCAGGCCATCGTCGCGACCGCGGCGCGCGGAGACCCCAAGGCCGCCGCCTCGCTGGACGCCTACATCGACCGGCTGGCCCGGGGCCTGGCGGTGATCGCCGACATCCTCGATCCCGACGTGATCGTGTTGGCCGGCGGCATGTCCAACGTCGAGGCGCTCTATCCGCGCCTGCCCGCGGCGATCGAAAGCTACACCTTCGCCGACGCCAACACGACGCCGGTGCGCAAGGCCCTGCACGGGGACTCCTCGGGCGTGCGCGGCGCGGCCTGGCTTTGGCCGCTGGCCCCGGAAGAATGAAGGCGGCGGCATGAAGGCCTTTTGCCGCGACTGCTTCTGGCAGGGCGAGCAGGCCGTCCGCCGCTGCCCCCTCTGCGCCAGTCCGCGGATCGTGGCGCATGAAGAACTGGCGAGCCTGGCCATCGCCCACATGGACTGCGACGCCTTCTACGCCTCGGTGGAGAAGCGCGACCGGCCGGAGCTGCGCGACCACGCCGTCATCGTCGGCGGCGGCAAGCGCGGCGTGGTGACTACCTGCTGTTACATCGCCCGCATCAAGGGCGTGCGCTCGGCCATGCCGATGTTCAGGGCGCTGAAGCTCTGCCCCGAGGCGGTGGTCATCAAGCCGGACTTCTCCAAGTATCGCGCCGCGAGCCGCCAGCTCCTCGGCATGGCCGGCGAACTCACGCCCCTGATCCAAAACCTGTCCCTGGACGAGGCCTGGATGGACCTGTCGGGCACCGAGCGCCTGCACAAGGCGCCGCCGGCCATCACGCTCGCCAGGCTGCAGGCGCGGATCGAGGCGGAGACGGGTCTGACGGTTTCCATCGGTCTCGCGCCCAACAAGTTCCTGGCCAAGGTCGCGTCGGACCTGGACAAGCCGCGCGGCTTCTCGGTGATCGGCTCGGAGGCGCAGGCCTTTCTGGCGCCCAGGCCCGTGGGCATTCTGCCGGGCGTGGGACCGGCCATGGTGGCGAGCCTGGAGCGCGCCGGCTTCCGTACCGTCGGCGACCTGGCCTGCGCCGACATCAAGGTTCTGGCGGAGCGGTTCGGTTCGCACGGCCTGCGGCTGTCACGCCTGGCGCACGGCCAGGACAGCCGGCCGGTCAATCCTCGCGAGGAGCGCAAGGGGATCAGCGCGGAAACCACCTTCAACGAGGATCTCTCGGCGCTGGGCGACCTGGAGGACGTGCTGGCGGAGCTCTCGGAAAAGGTCGCCCGCCACGCCCGCGCCGACGGCCTGGCCGGGCGGGTCGTGACGCTGAAGCTGCGGACCACCGACTTCAAGATCCACACGCGTCGCCGCACCATCCCGGTGCCGACCCAGACCGCCAAGACCCTGTTCGCGGTCGGCCGCGAGATGCTGGCCAAGGAGGCGACCGGCCGGCCCTACCGGCTGATCGGCATCGGCATAGCCGAACTGGTGGAGGCGGCCGCGGTGGAGGACGACTTCTTCGCCGGCGACGAGCGCCGCGCCCTGGCCGGGGAGAAGACGCTGGACGCCATCCGCGCCAAGTTCGGCGCCGGCGCGGTGACCTCGGGGCGCATTTTCCGGGCAAAGGGCGGGCCGAAAACCTCCTGAGACGCGAATTTCCCGCGCAAACGGCGCCGAAACTTGGCTGTCGGCGACGGTTTCGCTGGCGACCGTGACGATTCGACCCTTCCAAATGGGGGCGAGTTGCATATCTAATCCTTCGGCGGCGTCACGGCAGCGCCGGCAGGAGATCGGTGAGATGGCCGAACGTAAAATGGGTGACCAGGATACCGGCATTCGGTCGGCGGTTGTCACCCAGACCAAGCCCAAGACGCAAAAGCCCTCGATGTATCGGGTGCTGATCTTGAACGACGACTACACACCAATGGAATTCGTCGTCTATGTGCTTGAGCAGTTCTTCAACAAGTCGCGCGAAGACGCGACTCGCATAATGCTCCACGTCCATCAACACGGTGTTGGAGTCTGTGGGGTGTTCACCTACGAGGTGGCGGAAACAAAAGTGGCCCAGGTCGTTGATACGGCGCGGCGGCATCAGCACCCGCTGCAGTGCACCATGGAAAAGGACTAGAGGCCTTTGCCTTCATTCTCGCGTCCCCTCGAGGAATCGCTTCATCGCGCGGTGGCCTATGCCAATCAGCGCAAGCACGAATACGCGACCCTCGAACATCTTCTCCTGTCTCTCGTCGACGACGAGGACGCCGCCGGCGTGATGCGCGCCTGCGACGTGGACCTGGGCGCGCTCCGGACCACGCTCACCAACTACGTCGACACCGAATTGCGCTCGCTGGTGGTGGACGATGGCGAGGACGCCAAGCCCACCGCCGGCTTCCAGCGGGTGATCCAGCGCGCGGTGATCCACGTGCAGTCCTCCGGCCGCGAGGAAGTCACCGGCGCCAATGTGCTGGTGGCGATCTTCTCCGAGCGCGAGAGCCACGCCGCCTACTTCCTGCAAGAGCAGGACATGACCCGCTACGACGCGGTGAACTACATCGCCCACGGCATCGCCAAGAAGGCCGGCGCGACGGAAGCCAAACCCGTGAAGGGCGCCTCGGACGACGAGGACAAGCCCACCGTCAAGACCGGCGGCGAGGCCCTGGAAGCCTATTGCGTCAACCTCAACGAGAAGGCCAAGCAGGGTAAGGTCGACCCGCTGATCGGCCGCTCGGCCGAGGTCGAGCGCTGCATCCAGATCCTCTGCCGGCGGACCAAGAACAACCCGCTGCTGGTGGGCGACCCGGGCGTCGGCAAGACCGCTATCGCCGAGGGCCTGGCGCGCAAGATCGTCAACAAGCAGGTGCCGGAAGTCCTGGCCGGCTCGACCATCTTCTCGCTGGACATGGGCTCGTTGCTCGCCGGCACCCGCTACCGCGGCGACTTCGAAGAACGCGTCAAGCAAGTGGTCAAGGAGCTGGAGAACCACCCGGACGCGGTCTTGTTCATCGACGAGATCCACACGGTGATCGGCGCCGGCGCGACCTCAGGCGGGGCGATGGACGCCTCCAACCTGCTGAAGCCCGCTCTGGCCTCCGGCACCCTGCGGTGCATGGGCTCGACGACCTACAAGGAATTCCGCCAGCACTTCGAGAAGGACCGCGCGCTCGTCCGCCGGTTCCAGAAGATCGACATCAACGAGCCGACCATCGACGACACGATCAAGATCCTGAAAGGGCTCAAGATCTACTACGAGGAATTCCACAAGCTCCGCTACACTAACGACGCCATCAAGGCGGCGGTGGAGCTGTCGGCCAAGTACATCAACGACCGCAAGCTGCCGGACAAGGCCATCGACATCATCGATGAGGCGGGCGCGAGCCAGATGCTACTGCCGGAGGGCAAGCGGAAGAAGACCATCGGCCTGAAGGAGGTCGAGGCGGTCGTCGCCAAGATCGCCCGCATCCCGCCCAAGTCGGTCTCCAAGTCCGACACCGAGGCGCTGAAGCAGCTGGAGACCGACCTGAAGCGGGCGGTCTACGGCCAGGACGACGCCATCGACCAGCTCTCGTCGGCCATGAAGATGGCCCGCGCCGGCCTGCGCGACGCCAACAAGCCGATCGGCTGCTACCTGTTCAGCGGCCCCACCGGCACCGGCAAGACCGAGACCGCCCGGCAACTGGCGTCAACGCTGGGCATCGAACTGCTGCGGTTCGACATGAGCGAATACATGGAGCGCCACACGGTGAGCCGGCTGATCGGCGCGCCTCCCGGCTACGTGGGCTTCGACCAGGGCGGCCTCTTGACCGACGCCGTCGACCAGCACCCGCATGCGGTGGTTCTGCTGGACGAGATCGAGAAGGCGCACCCCGACGTCTACAACATTCTGTTGCAGGTCATGGACCACGGGGCGCTGACCGACAGCAACGGCAAGAAGATCGACTTCCGCAACGTGGTCCTGATCATGACCACCAACGCCGGCGCGTCGGACGCCCAGCGCAACTCCATCGGCTTTGGCCGTGGCAAGCAGGACGACGAGGCCGAAGAGGCGATCAAGCGGGTGTTCACGCCGGAGTTCCGCAACCGCCTCGACGCGGTGGTGGCCTTCAAGGCGCTCACGCCGGAGATCATCAAGCAGGTGGTGCTGAAGTTCGTGATGCAACTGGAGGCCCAGCTCGCCGACCGTCACGTGACCATCGAGACCACCGATGACGCCACCGACTGGCTGGCCAAGAACGGCTTCGACGAACTCTACGGCGCCCGGCCACTGGCCCGGGTCATCCAGGAGAACATCAAGAAGCCGCTGGCCGACGAGATCCTGTTCGGCAAGCTGGTCAAGGGCGGCCACGTCAAGGTGGTGCTCAAGGACGGCAAGCTGGCCTTCGACATCGAAGGCGACGATCGCGAGCCTGGCGCGCCGGTGATCGAGGCCCCGGCAGAGGACGCCGAGGTCGCCCCGCTCACCGTCGACTAGGGCGGCGGGCCGCAAGCAGCCCAAAGGAAAGCCCCGGGCGCGAACCCGGGGCTTTTTGGTTTCGACGATTGAGCTAGTGCGCCGTCATCGCCATCGGCTTGTCCGGGCTGCCGTCCGACCACTTGGCGACGGGCGCCATGAAGATCGTCGCCGGATCGACGCCGCCGTCGTCGCCGCCCATGACCGGTGAGCCCGGCAGGCCCGCACCCCAGGCCGAGGCCGGCAGGCGCGGCGTGTAGAACATCAGGTGCGGATGCCAGGGGCCGTTGGCGGCGTCGCCCAGATTGCCGCCCTTCGACAGCATGTAGCACATGGCCCCTGGCTCCGGCGCGACGATCTGGTGCGCGGCGATGGCGGCCTTGGTCTTCGCCAGCAACTGGTCCTTGGTGTCGCCGGCCAGCACCCACTCCGTGCGCTTGAGGTAGGTCGGCAGGACCGAGCGGGCGGACGCGGCGTTGAAACAGATCGGGCCCCGCACCTTGGGATTCCAGAAATCTGGATGGGCGAAGTCGTTGGCCCAGCCGCGCTCGACGATGCAGACGAAGCCGTTGGTCCCCTTCGCCGCGGTCTCATAGCCGTGGGCGCCCAGCACCAGGACCGTGGCGTCCTGGGAAATCGATGGCGGCGCGGCGCTGCGCGCCAGGGCGGCCTCGTTGGCGGTGCGGTACTGCTCCAAGGGCGCCATAGCCGGATAGACGCCCTGGGCGGCGACGGCCGGCCCCGCGATGGCCAGAGCCGCCAGGCTCGCGCCCATCGCTGCCCACGTCCAATGTCCGATCATGATCCCGCTCGCCCCATACAGTTTCCCATATGGTGAACTATTGACCCCGCATTAGCGGCTGTCAATCGCGGTCAGCCGCCGCGGCGCTAGCTGATCTTCGCCGCGATCTGTTCGGCCAGGGCCTTGAGCTCCGCCGGATCGGCCATGGCGCCGGAGGCGTGGCGGCCGACCGCGACGCCCTCCCAGCGCGGGATGATGTGGAAGTGCAGGTGATAGACGGTCTGGCCGGCCGGGGCGCCGTTGAATTGGGTGACCACGATGCCATCCGGATTGAGCGCGGCGCGGACCGCGCGGGTCACCCGCTGGACGCCGAGGATCAGGTTCGACAGCACCGCCGGCTCCTCATCCAAAAGGTTGCGGGCCGCCGAGTGCTTGGGGATCACCAGGGTGTGGCCCGTGGCCTGCGGGAAGACGTCCATGAAGGCGTAGACGTGCTCGTCCTCGAACACGCGCGCAGACGGCATCTCGCCGCGCAGGATCTTGGCGAAGATGTTGCCGTCGTCGTAGGTCCCGTCCAAGCTCATGCTCGCGCTCCTCGCTGAGCGGTCAGGCCTAGCAAATCCCTTCGGAGGGCGAAATGTCGGACACCGCGGACAAGCCCTCCAGCATGACCGCCCGCCAGGAGAAGTGGTTCGCCTCGGTGCTGGAAAGCATGGAGCGCGAGACCGGCAAGACGCTGGATCAGTGGGTGGCCATCGCCAGGACCTGCCCGGAGACCAAGCCCAACGCCCGTAAGCTCTGGTTCAAGGAACACTACGGCATCGGGACCAACCGCGCCGGGGTGATCCTGGGCGCCGCCTTCCCCGACAAGGCCATGTGGAACAAGCCGGACGACCTGCGCGGCGCGCTCTGGGCCGACGCGGACTCCCGCGCGATCCTGGAGGCGGTGGAAAAGGCGGTGGCGGATTTCCCCGGCCTGGTGGCGGCGCAGCGCAAGGCCTTTACCGCCTTCTCCCGCGAGTTCCAGTTCGCCTCCATCAAGCCGATCAAGGGCGGCAAGGCCGCGCTGGGCCTGGCGCTCGCCCCCGACGCCGATCCCCGCCTGGAGGCCCCGAAGAACGAGAGCTGGTCGGAGCGGCTGAAGTCCAAGCTCGCGCTGGCCTCGCCCAAGGACGTCGACGCCTCGGTGAAGGCCCTGCTGAAGGCGGCCTGGGCGCGGTCCTAGTCCTCGTGGCGGAACGGCGAATATTCCTCCGCCAGCCACTCCATTTCCTGCTCGACGCCCTGCCGCTCCTGCATGACGAAGCGCTCCACGGGGCCGCGCAGCGCCGCGTCGGCGATGTAGTGGGCGGAGTAGACGGGCGCCGGCAGGTAGCCGCGCGCGATCTTGTGCTGGCCTTGCGCGCCGGCCTCCACGCGGGCCAGGCCGCGCCCGATCGCCCAGTCGATGGCCTGGTAGTAGCAGAGCTCGAAATGCAGGAAGGGCACGTCCTCGACGCAGCCCCAGTTGCGGCCATAGAGGCAGTCGTCGCCGATCAGATTCAACGCGCCGGCGATCCAGCGGCCGTCCTTTCGCGCCATGATCAGCAGCACGCGGTCCGCCATCCGCTCGCCAAGCTGCGAGAAGAACGGCCGCGACAGATAGGGCCGCCCCCACTTGCGAGAACCCGTGTCCATGTAGAAGCCGAAGAAGGCGTCCCAGTGCTCTTCGGTGAGGTCGCCGCCGGTCAGGCAGAGGATCTCCAGCCCCTCGCCCGCGTCGCGGCGTTCGCGCCGGATGGTCTTGCGCCGGCCGGACGACAGCGCGCCCAGGAAGTCGTCGAAGGTAGTGTAGCCGCTGTTCTGCCAGTGGTATTGCTGGCCTTCGCGCAGCGCTAGGCCCTGCTCGCCCATCCAGCGCCACTCCTCCTGCGTGGGGAAATTGATGTGCAGGGATGAGGTCTCGTAGCGCTCGCAAAGCGTCAGCGCGCCACCCAACAGGAACCGCCGCGCCTCCTCGGCGTCCACATCGGGCCGCGCCAGCAGCCGCGCGCCGGTGGCCGGTGTGAACGGCGCCGCGCTCAACAGCTTTGGATAGTACTGCCCGCCCGCCCGCTCGTAGGCGTCGGCCCAGGCGTGGTCGAAGATGTATTCCCCCTGGCTGTGGGACTTCCGATAGAGCGGCATCACCGCGGCCACCCTGCCCTCGTCGTCCTCGATGGCCAGGTGTTGCGGGCCCCAGCCGGTGCGTTCCACCGCGCAGTGGGCCTCTTCCAGCGCATCCAGGAAGTCGTACTGGATGAAGGGGTTGCCGGCATAATCTGGGTTGGACGCGCAGCTATCCCAGGCCTCACGGCCGATCTCGGCGATGCGCCGGC
>DATAUR010000030.1:0-22853 GCA_036268175.1 Phenylobacterium sp.
GCTGGCGAACAGCACGAAGGTCGGCGGCCGCGACTTGGTCTGGGCCATGTACTTCGGCTTGATCCGCCGGCCGTTCACCGCCGGCGGCGGGTGCCGCTCGGTGGCCATGCGCAGCCAGTCGTTGAGATCCTTGGTCTTCACTTTCGTCGACCAGTCGGTGTGGGTCTTGAACACCGCCGGCATCAGCTTTTCGAGCCCACGGCCGGTCTCGGCCGACAGCGCCACGATCTGCGCGCCTCGCACCTGCGGCAACTGGCGCTGCGCCTCGTCGATGAAAGCGGCCAGGGCGGCCTGCTGGTCCTCCACGAGATCCCACTTGGCCAGCACGAAGACCAAGCCGCGGCCTTCGCGCTCCACCAGGTCGGCGATCTGCAGGTCCTGGATCTCGAAGGGATGGGTGGCGTCCATCACCAGGATGACGATCTCGGCGAAGGTGATGGCGCGGATGGAATCGTGGGTGGAGAGCTTCTCCAGCTTCTCCTGCACCTTGGCCTTGCGCCGCAGGCCCGCGGTGTCCACCAGCCGCACGGCCTTGTCGCCCCAGGTCCAATCCACGGGAATGGCGTCGCGGGTGATGCCGGCCTCGGGACCGGTGAGCATCCGGTCCTCGCCGATCAACCGATTGACCAGGGTCGACTTGCCGGCGTTGGGCCGCCCGACGATGGCGATCTTCACCGCCTTCTCGCCATCGCCGTCCGCGTGGTCGCTCTGGTCGGGCGCCACCGCGATCAGGGCGGCGTAGAGGTCGGCCATGCCCTCGCCGTGCTCGGCGGAGATCGGCGCCGGCTCGCCCAGGCCCAGGCCAAAGGCTTCCAGCACGCCCTGCTCGCCCGCCCGGCCCTCGGCCTTGTTGGCCGCCAGCACCACCGGCTTGTCGTGGCGGCGCAGGATCTCGGCGAACACCTCGTCCAGCGGCGTCACGCCCTCGCGGCTGTCGATCACGAACAGGGCGACGTCGGCCTCGTCGATGGCCAGCTCGGTCTGCGCCCGCATGCGGGCTTCCAGGCTCTCGTCGCTGACGTCCTCGAAGCCGGCGGTGTCGATCAGCTCCAGGTCGAGATCGCCGATGCGCCCGGTGCCGAAACGCCGGTCGCGGGTCACGCCCGGCCTGTCGTCGACTATGGCGAGCTTTCGCCCCGCCAGCCGATTGAACAGCGTGGACTTGCCGACGTTTGGACGCCCGACGATCGCGACTTTCAGCGCCATGGCGTCAGCATAGACCTATTCGGGTCAGCGCAGTGCGATCAGCTGGGCGTTGTCGGTGACCAGGTACATCATGTTGCCCGCCACGATCGGCGACATCAGCGATGGCTCGCCCAACGTCACCTTCTTTTCCTGCGCGCCGGTCTTGGCGTTCAGGGCTACCAACTGGCCATCCGAGGAGGTCAGGATCAGGCGGGTATTGACCATGATCGGGCCGGTCCACAAGGGCTTGGGAACGGTGCGCGCGCCGATGCCCCACAGGCCGCCCCTCTTCTTGGGAACCCAGCCGGCGTTCATGTCGTGGACCCAGAAGATCTGGCCGCTCTCGCGCGAGGCGCAGATCAGCTTGCCATCCGTGCCGACCACATAGACTACGTCGCCTTCCGGCAGCGGCGAGGTGATGCCGACCACCGGCAGGCTCCAGCGCGCCGTGCCGGTGCGCAGGTCGGTGGCGGCGAAGACGCCGGAGTGGCTGACCGCGAAGACATCGCCGCGGTAGATCACCGGACGACCGGGAATGTCGCGGATTTCGGACAGCGCACTGGTGCGGCTGGCCCGCGAGAGCGCGTTGTTCCACAGGTCGTTGCCGTTGACGGTGCGCAGCGCGATGAGTTCGCCCGATCCAAAGGCCGCGACCACCGTGTCGCCGCTGATCGCCGGGCTGGAGGCCGCCAGGATCCGCGCCGATTCCGACAGCGCCTGGTAGGTCCAGCCGGGCTTGCCGGTGGCGGCGTCGAAGGTCAGCAGGGTGTTGTCCAGAGCCACGGCCATGACCTGGCCGCCCGCCACGGTGGGGGCGCCATGGATGGGCTGCTCGGTGCGGGTGCGCCAGCCGACACGGCCGGTCGCGGCGTCGAGCTGCGCCACCAGCCGGAAGCCCGAGGTGACGTAAAGCTTGCGGTCGGCGTAAGCCAGGCCGCCGCCGAAGCCTTCGCGGTCGCGCTTGTTGTCGGTCGGCCGCATGTTGATACGCCACACCTCCGCGCCGGTCTGGGCGTCGTGCGCCGAGACCTCGGCCTGGGCGTCCATGGTGAACACCAGACCGCCCGCGGCGACTGGCGGCGCCATGATGATCTCGCCCCGCTTCGAGGCCATGCCGATGCCCTTGCGCCAGACGATGGCGAGATTGGGCGCGGCGGCGGCGTTGCCCATGGTCTGCTCGGGCGTGCCGCCCGGCAGCGGCCAGTCGAGCACGGGCTCCGGCGGCGGCAGCGCGAAGTCGACGCCCTTCAGGGCTTCGGTCGGCTCCAATTTCTGGTCGTTCGACAGGATCGAGATGCGGTCGCCTTCGGTGGCGACCTCCTTGGGGGCCTTGCCGTGGAACGGATTGAGGTGGCCGATCGTCGAACAGCCGCTCGCGCCGAGCGCAGCGACCATCAGGACGGCGAGTAGGCTCTTGCGACTGGATGTCATTGCGGAGCGGGCGCCTGGTCTTGCGGCTGGCCTTCAGCTTCCGGAGGCGCGAGGCCCATCGGCGTTCCGCCGGGGCCGACGAGCATCGGCGGCGGCAGGCTCTCGGCGGCCTTCACCACCGCCGGCACGATCTTGGCCGAGCCGGTGTCGATCAGATCCATGGCGGCCTTGGCCCGCTGGCGGGCGCCGTCGGGCGCGTCCAGGGATTGCGAAATGACCACGAAGTCGCCCCGCGCGCCGGCCGTGTCGCCCTTCATCAGCTTGGCGAAGGCCAGGGCCTCGCGGGCCTGCACCCGATAGGGGTGGCCATCCTTCATCAGCGGTGACAAACGCCCCTCCACTTCCGCGAAAGGAGCGGTGTCGAGGATCGCGAAGGCGGATTTGAGGCGCGCGGCGTCGCCCAACATGTCATTCGGCGCGACGCTGGCGGCCTGGTCGAACAGCGCCACGGCGGCCTTCACATCGGCGGGCTTGCCGCCGGCGAGCTTAAGGCCGCCCAACTGCATCAGCGCCAACGAGCTATAGGCCTTGGCCGGCGACTTACCGACTACGGTGAACTCCGTCGTGGCCTTGGCCGTATCGCCCTGCGCCAGGTCGGTCAGCGCGACGGCGTATTGCTCCGACGCCTTGTCGGTGATCTGCCGTTCGTACTGCTGCCAGCCCCAGATTCCCAACGCGACGAGCAGGGCGATGGCCGCGGCGGCCATCACCCAAGGCGCGGCTTGGCGCGCAAGCGTCCGGTAACGGTCGGAGCGAAGCTGCTCCTCGACCTCTTCAAACAGATCGGTCAATCGGTGACTCCGGACAGAATTTAGGGCCGCGCTTCAGAGGCGGGGAACCTATAGCGCGCCGCTCCGCGCCGCAACCGATCCTCCCCGCGAGCGTGCGGGGCGCGGCGGCGGGTCGCGCCAGGGACGCCCAGGGCCCGCCGAAAGGCTCAGATTTCGCCGATCACCCGGGTCAGGACGAAGCCCATCATGATCACCGCCACGCCGGCCGCGGCCCATACCGCCGTCCCGCCGTTGGAGATCGCCGCCATCCAGTTGGCGCCGGTGGAGATGTGATTGAGGCTGCTGGACAGGAATCGGGCGGAATCGCCGGCCGTCTCCACCCGCTGGAAGACATTGGACATCATCAGCTGGCTGGCGCCGATCACGCCGCCGACCACGCCCGCGGCGCCGATCAGCCAACGCCGCGCGGTCCAGCCGGCGTCCAGCCGGCGCTCCACGCGCTCGGCGAAGGCACCGGCGTCCGCCAGTTCGGGGGCGTCGGCGAAAAGGCGTTCAAGCCTGCGCTCGAAGTCGAGTTCAGCCATTGCCACGCCTCCCTTCAAGAGCGACGCCGTCTTCCGGCGCCAGTCGCGCCCTGAGTTTATCCAGACCACGTTTGACATGGGATTTGACCGTTCCAAGCGGCAGGTTCAAGGCCTCAGCCGCTTCCGTATGCGAAAGTCCCGCTCCGAAGCACATGGTCACGCAGAGCCTTTCCGTGGCGCTGAGCACTTTCAACGCCTCCTCCAGATCGATCGCCGCATCGGCGTCGCCCGACACCGGTTCGGCCTCTTCCTCGACCGCCTCGGCGGTCATCGCGCCCAGACGGCGGTCGCGCTGCAGTCTACGCAGATAAAGTCTGGCGGCGATCTTCTTCACCCAGGCGGCGAATGTGCCCTCCCCGCGGAATTCCGCGATCCGCTCGAAGGCGGTGAGGAAGGCGTCCTGCGCCACGTCGTCCGCCTCGGCGCCTTGCGCGCCCATCCGGCGCAGCACGCCGCGCACAGCCGACCCGTGACGCCGCACCAGCTCCCCGAAGGCGCGCCGTTCCCCGGTGGCTGCATAGGAGCAGAGCTCCACGTCATGCAGACTGGCGAACCTGGAATTTCTCAAGCCCGGCATGGGCTGTTCCCCCGGCTAAGCCGTAAGCTCAAACCTTGGTGCGGTTGAGAAAGCTGAGCGCGATGAACGCCAGGCCGATGAACACCGGGAAGGCCGCGAAGCCGAGAAACGGCATGGTGGCGTCCGGGTCGTCGAAGCCCAGCGCGATGCCCATGGCCGCGAGGCCCAGGCCGATGCCCAGCCAGATGATGCCGGTGCGCAGGTCACGGTGCGGCGACGGCGCCGGTCGGATGTTGATGTTGCGGGCGGCGTTTTCCATCACCTCGGTGGGCATGGGCTGACCGCTTTCGATGGCGGCGCGCAGGGTTTCCTGGACGCGGATCCGTTCCTGCGAGCGCAACCAGAACGGCACGATGCAAACGGCGGCGATCGATCCGAAGATGATCGCAATGATGAAAACAGCTTCCATTTGGTCTGTCCCTCTTGTCGATTCAGCCGGGCCGGTTTCAGCCCGTCTCTGAAGAGGAAGAGGCGTAGCCGATGGCCTACAGATGCAAAGTGTAGCGTGAAACCTTGTTCATGATCCAAGCCCAAGCGCCGCAGTGGGCCGACCGCCCAGGATCATGGCCGCGCAGAACGCCAGCGCGATCGCGCCGAGCGCCGGGGCGAGGCCCTGCGAAACCGCCACCAGGGCCGGCTGCAAGGTTGGCCAAACCAGCCACAGCGCGCCGCCGCCGATCACGCTGACGCCGGAAAGCAGAGCCACATCCTCGCGGAACCGCTGGCGCATGACCTGTTCCATCACCGCCATGGAGAAGGCCGGATCGCGTTTGGGTGGCTCGTCCTTGGCGAACAGGGCCTTCAGGCGGTCGTCAGCTTGCGTCATCGCATACTCCCAACGCTTGCAGGAGCCGCGCACGGCCCCGCGATACATGGCTTTTCACAGTCCCTAACGGCATGTCGAGCGCTTCGGCCGCTTCGGCATGAGAGAAATCGGCCGCAAGGCAGAGGGCCACGCAGGCCCGCTGGTCCGCCGGCAGCTCGGCCATCGCCTTTTCCAGCGCCAGCTTGTCCTCCGGATGGGCGTTCAGCGTGATCTCGCGGTCGTCCTCGTAGCGCTGCGCCCTCGCCCGCTCCCGGCCCGCCGAGCGCAGGGCGGTGAGGTGCTTGTTGTAGCCGATGCCGCAGAGCCAGGCCCGAACGCTGGCGCCGGCCTTCAGCCGCCCGATCCGCGCCCAGGCGGCCATGAAGGTCTCCTGCGCCAGGTCGTCGGCAGCCGCCCAATCGCCGCAGGTGCGGCGCAAGAAGGCGCGCAGCGGCTGCTGGTGGCGCTCCACGAGCCGCGAGAAAGCCTCGGTCGATCCGCCCTGTGCGGCGGCGACCAGCGCTTCATCGAGGCTCGCCGGAGACATCAGGGGAGGCTCATTTGTTCCGGAAGCTGGACGCCATCAGGGCGAACACCAGGTTGCCGATGCAGACGATGGTCAGGATGACCGCCACCAGGCGGAACGGCCCATAGGTGCCCGGCCAGTCGGACCACTCCGACGCCCACCAGAAGCCGGCGGCGATCGCGCCGGTCACGAACACGGTCCGCCACTGCCAATAGGGTCCGTAGCGGTAGTAGTTGCGATAGGCGCGGCGCATGTAGCGCGGATGGCCCCAGTAGCCGTAGCCGTCATAGGGCGGAACCCCGGGGCCGTAGCCGCCCGGCGCCTCGCCGTTCAGGCCGTCCATGTCGGCGCCCACCCCCCGCACCAGCTCCGGCGGCGGCTCCTTGCCCCTCTCGGCGTAGGACCTCAGCAGGTCCAGGTGATCGCGGCTGCGCTTGTAGGCCAGCCAGCGATCCCAGGCGCCGAAGACGAACGCCCCGATCGGAAAGAGCAGCCACCAGTAGCTGCGGAAGATGTCTTCCATGAGCTTAAGCTCCCTGAGCCTCAGGCGGACGGGAAATCCTCCGCTCGCCTCTTGCCCTCTAGTCGCCGCCGACCACAGGATCGGATGCAGGGGAAGCCTAGCCCCTTACGCGCGCGTCAGCCACGCCCTCGCCGGCTGCCCGGCCGCATCGGCGGGGGCGTAAACTGCCCGCCGCCCGGCCGTCCGCCGCTAGAGCCTGGGGCGCCGCCCGGGCGTCCCGCCTGGAAGCCGCCGCCGCCCCGCTTCTCCGCGAGCTTGCGCTCGAGGATTTCGCGGGCCTGGGCGGCCTTGTCCGCGTAGGCGGAGGCGTAATGGGCGAAGGCGCGGGTGGCGGCGATCTCGGTGGGATCGGCTGGCTGGCCGGATTGGGCGGCGTCGCCCTTGCGCACCGCCGCTGCGCGGCCGATCAGGTCGCGCCATTGCGGGTCCAGAGCTCCTTGCGCCCAGACCATGCTGGCCTTCTTCGACCACACCGCGCCGGTCGAAAGGGTGTGCAGCATCCGGCAGAACAGCCCCACCCAGAACGCCTGCCAGGCCACCAGGTGAATGGGCTTAAGATCAAGCGCCAGCACCAGGTCCAGGGTCTGACGGATCTCGGCCCGCAGCGCCGCCGGCGGCACGGGATCGACCAACGACTTGGGCGGCGGCCCGGCCAGGGTCACGCCCTTTTCCCGCAGGCACCAGCGCACGACCTGGGTGTTGTCATGCTCCGAGCGCACCAGGGTCTTGGCTCCGTGGTCGAGATACCAGAACGGATAGGCCTTGGCCGGCGCGCCCGAGAGGCCCGGATCGCCCCAGTCCGGCCCGCGCGGCTCGCCCGGCGGATCGCGGGACTCGGTCGACCAGCGGCGCAGGATCGGCGCCGGGACGTAGGATCCCTCAAGCCCGGTGCGCCAATAGGCGTAGGGCAGCTCATGGATGCCGGCGTGCAGGGCCTGCAGGGGCGCTAGCTCGGTGGGCGTGATGTCGCGGGCGGTGACGACGATGAAGTCGCAGTCGCTGAACTCGGTGAAGTCGCCGACGGCGAACGAGCCCTGCAGATAGGCGCCGACGAAATTGTCGCCGAGCACGGTCCGCGCGCCCTCCACCAGGTGGGCGAGCACGGCGTTCAGGTCGGCATAGGGCGTGGCTTGGCGCGCAGCCGCGCGCGGGTCTTTGGATTGGGGCATGGAAGCATCCGTTGGAAAGAAGCACGCGGCCCCTTCGCGCCAGGCGCTTTGGGGCCAGTCAGCAGGTCTCGTCGGGCGTGACGCCCGGACGGCCTACGGCCTCAAACGGTTGCTGATCATCGGCGCTCAGGCCTCCAACGGAGATGCGAAAATAGCCAGGCCCTGGCTGACTCGCAACTAGCCGAGCATCGCCGCATAGACCTCCGGCTTGAACCCGACGGTCAGCGCGCCGCCGCGATCCAGCACCGGGCGCTTGATCATCGAGGGCTGCGCCAGCATCAGGCCGATGGCCTTGGCCTCCGTCAGGCCGGTCTTGTCGGCGTCCGGCAGCTTCTTGAAGGTCGTCCCGGCCCGATTGAGCAGCACGTCCCAGCCCACCTGCCTGACCCAGGCTTCCAGCCGCGCCCGGTCGATCCCCTGCTTCTTGTAGTCATGGAAGTCGTAGGCGACGCCGTGCTGGTCGAGCCAGGTCCACGCCTTCTTCATGGTGTCGCAGTTGCGGATTCCGTAGAGGGTCGCGGAATGGGTGGTCACGTCTCGGTTCTCCGTCCGGCCGGGACTCAAGACCCCGGCGTGCGACGATAACCTTGGCCCGCGGGGACGCCGAGCCCGATCGGCTCATCCGATCAGCGGCCACCGCCCAAGGACGGTATGGCGGCCCTGCCCCACATGGCTGTGGATCAGGACGAACTCGCGCACCCACCAGCGGATCGGCCGCACATGCTGGATCGGCGTCGCCAGCCGGTCGCGCAGCAGCGTCATGTGCGCCCTGAAGTTGGACGCCCACCCGGCGGTGAGCCCGGCCTTGGCCAGCGCCGGGCCCAGCGCCGTGTGCAGGCCGTCGGCGCCGATCACCCCCTCCTCGCCGGTCAGCACCAGGGGCCGCGGATCGCCGCGCCAGCTCTCCACCCGGTTCAGCTCCAGCAGGAACGGCGGACACCTGACCGTCCCGGCCGCCTCGGCGGCGCGGGCCAGCAGCTCGTCCGTCGCCGCCGAGCCCCTGCTGACGCCCGCCAGGGTCATGTGAAGGCACGACCGCCGCATGCGATGGTCCGGCTGGCCCCGCTGGCGCTGGAGCGCATCGGCGCAGGCCTCGGCCTGACGGCCCGCCCAGGCGTCGGGCTGCAGGCCAAAGAAGATCTTGTCCCCCGGTTGGATCAGTCGGCCGATCGGATATGGCAGAAGAAGCGTCATCGTCCTGTCCCTTCAATGCCCTTAGCCAACCGCGCCGATTCGCGGCCGTCAAGAACAAAAACAGAACATTTGCCACTTTCGCCGGACGCGCTAGGAACGTTGATCTAGCCAAGGACCTCGCTCATGCCGCTCAGCCAGATCGATCCGGTCGCCGCCCTGGTGGTGATCGACATGCAGAAGGGAATCGTCGGCCTGCCGGGCGCGCACCCGATGGGCGAGATCATCGCGCGCATCGCGCAATTGACCCGCGCCTTCCGCAAGGCGGGCCAGCCGGTGGTGCTGGTCAACGTCGCGGGCCTGGCGCCTGGCCGCAACGAGCGGAAGTTCAACTTCCAGCCACCGGCCGACTGGACCGAGCTGATCCCCGAACTTGATCGGCAGCCGAGCGACCACCTGGTGACCAAGAGGCAGGTCGGCGCCTTCCGCGACACCGGCCTCGACAAGATTCTGCGCGGCGCCGGCGCGACCCAGGTCTTCGTGGTCGGCGTGGCCACCGGCAGCGGCGTCGAGGCCACCGCCCGCGCCGCTTACGACCACGGCTACAACGTCGTGCTGGTCACCGACGCCATGACCGACATGGACGCCGAGACGCATCGCCACAGCGTCGAGAAGACCTTCCCGCGCATCGGCGAAACCACCACCGTCGAGGAGACGCTGGCCAAGCTCGCGGCGGCGGGCGGATGACCGCCTACATCGCCCTGCTTCGCGCGGTGAATGTCGGCGGCACGGGCAAGCTGCCGATGACCGAGCTCAAAGCCATGTGCGAGGCGCAGGGCTTCGCCAAGGTCCGCACCTACATCGCCAGCGGCAATGTGGTGTTCGACGCGCCGGGCGACGAGGCGGCGGTGAAGGCGGCGCTGGAGCAGGCGCTGGCGGCCTATGCCGGCAAACCGGTGGGCGTTTGCGTGCGCACCTGGCCGGAAATGGCCGCGGTCCTGGCCGCCAACCCGTTTCCGGAAGCCGCGCCAAACCGCACCGCCGCGATCTTCATGGACGCGCCGCCGCCGGTCGATGCCCTGGATCACGCCAAGGGCGTCGCCGACGAGAAAATGGCCCTGGGGCTGCGGGAGATCTACGTCCACTTCGGAGACGGCATGGCCGATTCCAAGCTGCGCATCCCGGCCGCCGCGGCGGGCACCATGCGCAACATGAACACCATCGCCAAGCTGGCCGCCATGGCGCTGGAATAGGCGCCGGCGCCTACGGACTTGACGCCGCCGGGACCGCGGGTCCTGCTAGGCCCAACGCCGCCGACAGCGTGGCGATGGGAGCAGGAACCACGATGGACAGCCGGCTTTTGGCGCTCGCCTTTGGCGTGACGGTCGCCGCGACGGCGCTCGCGACGTCAGCCGCCGCCCAGACCGACCCCGCCACGGTCGCCAAGGGCTACAGGGCGCCCCGCAATGCGATGGGCCAGCCGGACCTCTCAGGGGTCTGGAGCAACGCCACGATCACCCGCCTGGAGCGGAACCCGAAGTACGGCGACCGCCTGATCCTCACGCCGGACGAAGCCAAGGCGATCGAAGGCGCCAGCGACCAGCGCAACGCCCGCCTGCGCGCCGACACCGACACCACCATCAAGGACCCCGACAAACTGCCGGAATGCCAGAGCGGCGCCCTGGGCGCGGCCTGCGGCTACAATGCCTTCTGGACCGATCCTGGCACACGGCTGATCCGCATCGGCGGCGAGGCGCGCACCTCGATCCTCACCGCGCCTGCCAACGGCCGCCTGCCCAGGCGGCCCGACGCGGCGGCGGCCCGCGCCCGCGTCCAGCGCGGCGGCAACTTCGACAATCCGGAGAACCGCGCGCTTGGCGAACGTTGCATCGTGGGATTCGGCGGGACGTCCGGCCCGCCGATGCTGCCGGTGCTCTACAACAACCACTACCAGATCCAGCAGACCAAGGACGCGGTGGTGATCGTCGTCGAGATGGTCCACGACGCGCGCATCATCCGCCTGGCCGATCCCAAGCATCCGCCGGCCGACATGCGCCTCTGGATGGGGGACAGCGTCGGGCATTGGGAGGGTGACACCCTGGTGGTCGAAACCACCAACCTGCGCCGCGAGGAAGGCCTGCGCGGCCCCACCGACAACATGCATACCGTCGAGAGGTTCACCCGCGTCTCGCCGCAGCAGATCCTCTATCAGTTCGAGGTCGTCGACCCGGCCGCGTTCTCGGTGCCGGTGAAGGGCGAGGAGGCGCTGAACTTCACCAAGGACAAGATCTACGAATACGCCTGCCACGAGGGCAACTACGCCATGACCGGCATCCTGGCCGGCGCCCGCCAGGCTGAAAAGAACGGCAAGCCGGTCGAAGGAAACCGCGGCCAGATCAAGGAAGAAGGCGGGAATTGAACGGCTGAGCGCGGCGGCGGCGTTGCGCCGACATCGCCGCATGCATTGACCCGGCGCCCCAGCCGATTAGCGTCGCGCCTCAGGATCTTTGGGGGACGCGATCGAATGGAAGAGTCGGTGGGCGCGCAGCCCAAAGGGGTCTGGTTGTTGGGCTTCACCAACACCACCTACGGCTTCCTCTACGCCGTCGTCCTGGTGACCATACCGCAGTTGCTGGCGTCCCGCGGGGTCGGCGAACCGATCATCGCCGGCCTCACCGGCCTGGCGACGACGGCGTCCTTGGCGACATTCGCCCTGGCCCCGGTGCTCGACACCCTGATCAGCCGCCGCGCCTGGACCATCAGCCTGGCGCTTGTCGCCTCGGCGCTGACGTTCCTGGTGTTGGCGCTGCCCGGCGCGAGCCCGCTGCTCGCGCCGATCCTGGCGATCGCGGCGCTGGCGATCAGCCTCTACAACGCGGCGATCGGCGGCTGGCTGGGCGCGGCGCTGCCCAAGAGCTGCGATGCGACCATCGGAACCTGGTTCGCGATCGGCAACGGGTTCGGCTTCGGCCTGGGGGCGGTGTCCCAGTACTGGCTCATCACCCACCTGTCGGTGACGCTCGGCGCCGGGGTGATCGCCATCGTCGCGCTCGCACCACTAGCCATCCTACGGCTGTTTCCCGCCGCCGACGCCGGCCGCAAGGCGATGCGCGAGAGCTTTAGCGCCCTGGCGCGCGACGTGGCGCACCTGGCCAGCCAGCCGGTCATCCTGCGCATCGTCCTGATATTCGTCCTGCCCTGCGCGGCGTTCACCCTGACCAACGCCTTCGGTGGGATCGGCCGCGATTTCCACGCCGCCGACAGCCTGGTCGACGTCGCCAACGGCATAGGCGCCACGGTGATCGGCCTGGTCGCCTCGCTCCTCGCGCGACAGTTGCTGCGGCGGGCGCCGGCGCCGCTGATGTATCTGGGGATCGGCGGCCTCGGAGCTGCGTTCACCCTGTCGTTGCTGGCGCTGCCGCGGACGCCGGCGACCTATCTGTTGGCGGTGATCGGGGAGAACGCGGCCCAAAGTATCGCGCAAGTCTCCCAGAACGCCATCGTCTTCCGGTCGATCCGCCAGGGGAGCCCGCTGGCGTCCAGCCAGTTCGGCCTGCTGGGAACCGCCTACTTGCTGCCCTACGCCTACATGCAGGCCCTCGACGGCTACGGCTACAAGCTCGCTGGCGGCGTCGCCGGATCGTTCCTGATGGACGCCTTGGTCAGCCTCGCCGCCTGCGCCCTGCTGGCCCTGCCGGTCCTGGGCTGGCTGCGCGCCGGTCGCCTGGAAGCCGAAGCCCCCGCCGTGGAGAGCGTGCCGGCCTGAACCCCAGCCGCCGTCGCCTTTGCGCCATTCAGCCGCCAGGACTCCATGCAGATTATTTCAGTAATTGTCTGTATTAATTAGATAATATATCTATTCCCACTCAATCGGAGTTTGCTGCGTTACAGATTGAATTAATTGGGGAAATATCGAACCTATTTGCAGATTACCGAGTGAACAACCGACTTTTTTCAAGCCACTGAATTCTATTGAGAATCTCGGGCGAAAAATCTGATTCACGTTTTCGCGACCAATCGCCAACTTTCGGGTCGCAAGGCTGGCATTTCGTCGACTCTGCGCAGGTTCGAAATTGCCGATTTTGGCACTTTGGGGAAGCCAAATACCGTCTAGCGCACAGCTTAGAGCTTCCCATTAGTCTCCAAAACGATCCAGGTTGCAGCATGGTCACTCGCCTTATCCCGTCCCCGAAACGCGCCATCGGCGTCGGCCGACAAATACGCTCTGCGACAGCGAGGCTGAGGAGAAGGTGACCGATCCTGAGGCCCAGGTGACGTCAAATCGCACCTTCAGCTATGGGTGGAAAGTGGACGTCGCTGGCCGGGCAAAAAGCGCCGAAGCCCTTACGGCAATCGGTCAGATATGAAGTTGGCAGCGCCGCTAGCGACCGGTGGGTCGCGGTTGGCGAGCACGACGATGGTCGCCGCTGTGTGGCCGGGCGCCGCCGGGAAGATCCGTAACTCGCCATTCATGCCAGGCGCACCGCCATTATGGCCGAGATAGCGTCGCCCGTCGCTGGCTGTGGCGCCGAAGTCGTAGCGCCAGAAATGGCCGTCCGCGCCGGTGAAGCCGCCGTCGGTCAGGAGCTTGGTGTGGGCCGCGTCCAGCAGGCGGTCGGCCATCAGAGCGTCGGCAAACCTACCTAGGTCGCCCACAGTGGAATAGCCGCCGCCAGCCGGCGTGCCGCTCCAGGGCAATGTGTCGGCCGCGGAAACGATCGCGCCCTTCTTAGTCGTGTAGGCCTTGGCGCGTTTCGGCAATTGAACCGTTTCCGGTTGGTTGCCGGTGGCGGTCATACCCGCCGGCTTGAAAATCTTGGCGGCGATGTAGGCGTCGTAACTCTGGCCGCTCACCAACTCGACAATGCGGCCGAGCAGCATGAAGCCGTAGTTGGAATATTCACTACGTGCGCCCGGGGCGAAGCGCGGCGGCCGGGCTCCGTATAGGCTGACGTAGTCCTGGGCGTCCTTCAGTTCCAGCCGGCGGGCGTCGAACTCCGGCCCGAAGATATTGCCTGTGCCGCCGGTGTGGGTGAGCAGGTTGTTAACGGTGACCTTCTCGGCGATGTCGCGGTTGGGATAGCCCGGCAGGTATCGGCCGATCGGGGCAGTCAAATCCAGCTTGCCAGCCTGGGCGAGCTGCATGATCGAGACCGCTGTGAACATCTTGCCCATCGAGCCGAAACGGAACTGGGTGTCGGGGGTGTTGGGCGTCTCGGCGTCGCGATCGGCCAAGCCGTAGGCGGCGTCCAGAAGCGGCTTGCCGTCCACGACGAGCAGCACCGCGCCGGAGAACGCATCGGCCTCGGCCGCGGCCTCCATCCGCGCCTTTGTCGCCGCCATGAGGGCGGCGGGTGCGAGCTTTGGCGTCGGAGGCACGTCAGCCGGCGGTTGCGCCGGGCTCAGCCGATTGCCAATTATTTTGGGCGGCGTACCGGTGGAGACATCCAACGATAAGCGGACCCACATCTCCATGTTCGTGGCGAAAGCCAGCAGGTCCACGTGGGTCGCGGTCGCGCGCTCCACCTTGTGCAGCTTTAAGCTCTTGAGGTTATCCCGCATGCCCAGGTACGCCTCGTCGGGGCGCGGCGTCTTCGGTTCGGCCCGGCGCATGAAGGCGATGAACTGTTCGTCGCCCGCCGCGGCGGCATTCAGCATCTCGCGCGCCATTTGACTGGCCGGGGTCTCCGCCACGGGAGTGGTGGCGGCCGGTTCAGGTGGCTGCGCCAGGGTGGCAGAAGATAAACCCAGCGCCATCAGACCGGCGCACATCGCAGCCGCCGTGATGCGTGGTGTCATGACTTCGGCCCCGCGCTCCCAACCTCAGCTACTATGTAGCGTGATCGCGGCGAGTGGCGAGATTGCGGCGACCTTGATCGAACTGACGCTCGCCCCATCATTCCCACTCGATGGTCCCCGGCGGCTTGGACGTCACGTCGTAGACCACGCGGTTGACGCCCTTGACCTCGTTGATGATGCGGGTGGCGCAGCGGCCGAGCACGTCCCAGGGGAACTCGAAGAAGTCGGCGGTCATGCCGTCGGTGGAGGTGACGGCGCGTAGGGCCAGCACGTCTTCGTAGGTGCGGGCGTCGCCCATCACGCCGACGGTCTTCACCGGCAAGAGGACGGCGAAGGCCTGCCAGATGGCGTCGTAGAGGCCGGCCTTGCGGATTTCGTCGAGGTAGATGGCGTCGGCCTGCTGCAGGACCGCCACCTTCTCACGGGTGATCTCGCCGGGGATGCGGATGGCCAGACCCGGGCCCGGGAACGGATGGCGGCCGACGAAGGCGGGGGCCAGGCCCAGTTCGACGCCCAGAGCGCGGACCTCATCCTTGAAGAGCTCGCGCAGCGGCTCGACCAGCTTCAGCTTCATATAGTCCGGCAGGCCGCCGACGTTGTGGTGGCTCTTGATCACCGCAGACGGGCCGCCACGGGCCGAGACGCTTTCGATCACGTCCGGATAGAGGGTGCCCTGGGCGAGGAATTCGGCGCCATCGACCTTCGCGGCCTCCCGGTCGAAAATCTCGATGAACACACGACCGATGATCTTGCGCTTGGTCTCGGGGTCGGAGACGCCTGACAGCTCGCCGAGGAATTCCTTCGATGCATCAACGTGCACCAGCGGAATGTTGTAGTGGTCGCGAAACAGGGTCACCACCTGCTCGGCCTCGTTCAGGCGCAGGAGCCCGGTGTCCACGAAGACGCAGGTAAGTTGCTCGCCGATCGCCTCGTGGATCAGGACCGCGGCGACGGAACTGTCGACCCCACCGGAGAGGCCGCAGATCACCCGGCCCTTGCCGACCTGGCTGCGGATCCTGGCCACCATCTCCTGGCGGAACGAGGCCATGGTCCAGTCGCCGGTCAGACCCGCGATCCTGTGCGTGAAGTTGCGCAGCATGAGCGCGCCGCGCGGGGTGTGGGCGACCTCCGGGTGGAACTGAATGCCGTAGAACCGGCGGCCCTCGTCGGCGATCACCGCGAACGGGCTGCCATCCGACACTGCCACCGGCTCGAAGCCGAGCGGCAGGGCGGTGACCTTGTCGCCGTGGCTCATCCACACCGTTTCGCGGTGGCCCGGGCCGCCCAGGCCCTCCAGCAGCGGGCTTTCGCGGACGATCTCGATCTCGGCGCGGCCGAATTCCCGCGTCGTGCCGGGCTCGACCTTGCCGCCCAGTTCCTCGCACAGGGTCTGCTCGCCGTAGCAGATGCCCAGCACCGGCACGCCCAGGTCGAACACCCGCTTGGAGACCGCCGGGCTCTCCGCCTCGTGCACGCTGGCCGGACCGCCGGAGAGGATCACCGCCTTGGGGGCGAGCGCGTCGATAGCCGCGTCGACCTTGTCGTAGGGATGGATCTCGCAATAGACGCCGCTCTCGCGCAGCCGCCGGGCGATCAACTGGGTCACCTGGCTGCCGAAATCGACGATCAGGACACGTTCGTGAGCTTGGTCGGACATGGAGCTCCGTTATTTCGCTTTCTCCAGCACGGCGACGAAGAAGCCGTCGGTGCCGGAGGCGTGGGGCGTGAGGCGCAAAAAGCCGTCAGCGGTCAGGTGTCGGGTGAGCTTGGGATCGGCGGTGGCGGGCGAAAGCGCGAAGCCCGGTGTGCGCGCCAGGAAGGCCGCGACACGGTCCTCGTCCTCCTCCGGCAGCACCGAACAGGTGACGTAGACCATCCGACCGCCCGGCTTCACGAAGCCCGCCCCGGCGTCCAGCACCGCGTCCTGGTCGGCCAGGCGCTTTTCCAGCGTCTCGGGCGTCAGCCGCCACTTGGTGTCGGGATGGCGGCGCCAGGAGCCCGTGCCCGAGCAAGGGGCGTCGATGAACACCACATCCATCTTGCCCTCCAGCCCCTTCAGCGGCTCGGGGTTCACGGGCGACCGGACCTGCAGGTTGCGGACGCCCGCGCGGTCGCCCCGGCGGACGGTGTCGGCCAGGCGCCGGGCGTCTGAGTCATAGGCGTAGATCTGGCCGGTGTTGCCCATGGCGCCGGCCAGCGCCAGGGTCTTGCCGCCGCCGCCGGCGCAAAGGTCCAGGACCTGCTTGCCCTTCACCTCGCCGGCCGCGCTCGCGGCGATCTGCGAGCCCAGGTCCTGCACCTCGAACCAGCCCTTGGAGAACTGCGGGATGGTCTCCACCGCGCCGCTACGGGTCATGGGGTCGAGCGCCGGCATGCGCAGGGCCGTCGCCAGCAGCTCCACCGGCTCGGCGGCCAGCGAGGTGAGCGCCTTCAACGTCCGCGTCGGATCGGATTTCAGCAGATTGACCCGCAGGTCCACCGGCGCCCGCTCGGAGAGCGCCGCGCCCTCCTGCGCCCGCCCCTCGCCGAAGGCGCGGGCGAACGACGCGTCCAGCCAGTCCGGATAGTCGCCACGCACCGGCGCCGGTGCGTCGGCGAGGTCGCGGGGCGCTTCCAGCGCGGCGCGTTCGGCGTCGGTCAGCGGCCCGGGGCCGTGGGGCTCTTCGCCCGCCGCCTCGGCGATCCGCTCGATGGGCCAGCCCCAGGCGAACTTCAATGCGCCCAGCGCCGCCGCTCGCAGGCTCTCGTTGCCCATCCGCCAACTCAGGGACCGTCGGCGGCGCAGCACGTCGAGGACCAGGCCCGACACGAAGGCCCGGTCCTTCGACCCTGCGTAACGCGCCGACTCCCCCCAGTTCTTCAGCGCCATCCGCACAGGGCGATGCCGCTCATCGATCTGGGTCAGCACCTCGATGGCCGCCGCGAGGCGTCCGGCGTCACGCATTCAACCTCACTGAAAGAAAGCCACGATCACCATGATCAGGCCGACGATGCTCACCGCCCATACCAGAGTTCGCACGACCGGAACGCCGGCCGCGTAGATCGGCACGAACAGCGCGCGTCCCACCACATAGAGCACCGCGCCCCACATCGTCGTCGAGCCGAACTTGCCCGCGAAATCGCAGGCCAGGATCGCGGCGGCGAACAGCGGGAAGGTCTCCAGGAAATTGGCCTGCGCCCGCCGCAGCCGCGCGGCCACGACGCCCACCGGCTTGTCGTCGTCCCGCGGTCCCATCAGCCACGGCAGGTTGCGCTCGCCACCGCTGCCCGCCGCCGCCGTCCAGACGATCTGCACCAGACCGACGATCACGGCGGCCAGCAGCAATTGAAGTTCTACAGGAACGATTCCACCCATAGTCGCCTCCCCCGTTGCGCCGCCGGCTCGGGATCGGCCGGCTGGCGTTAGAGACTTCTCGGCCCCTTAGACGGGGCTTGGATAGTTGGGCGCCTCGCGGCTGATCATCACGTCGTGGACGTGGCTCTCGCGCAGGCCCGCGCCGGTGATGCGGATGAACCGGGCGCGTTTGCGGAACTCGACCAGGTTGGCGGCGCCGACATAGCCCATGGCGGCGCGCAGGCCGCCGACCATCTGGTGCAGGATGGGCGCGATCGGGCCCTTATAGGGCACCTGGCCCTCGATGCCCTCCGGCACCAGCTTCAGCGCGTCGGTGACATCCTTCTGGAAATACCGGTCGGCGGATCCGCGGGACATCGCCCCTAGCGAGCCCATGCCGCGGTAGGTCTTGTAGGACCGGCCCTGGTAGAGGAACACCTCGCCCGGCCCCTCGTCCACGCCCGCGAACACCGAACCCATCATGGCCACGGACGCTCCCATGGCGAGCGCCTTGGCCAGGTCGCCCGAGTACTTGATCCCGCCGTCGGCGATCACCGGCACGTCGGAACCGGCGGCCGCGCGCACGGCGTCGGCGATGGCGGTGAGTTGCGGCACGCCGACCCCGGCCACGATCCGCGTGGTGCAGATCGAACCCGGGCCGATGCCGACCTTCACCGCGTCCGCGCCGGCGTCGATCAGGGCGCGCGCGCCGTCATAGGTCGCCACATTGCCGGCGACGATCTGCACGCGGTTGGTCTCGCGCTTGATCCGCGCGACTGCCTTGGCCACGTCGGCGTTGTGGCCGTGAGCGGTGTCGATCACCACCACGTCGACGCCGGCGTCCACCAGGGCCATGGAGCGCTCAAAGCCGTTATCGCCCACCGTCGACGCCGCGCCGACCAGCAGGCGGCCCTGGCCGTCCTTGGCGGCGTTGGGATGGGCCTCGGACTTCTCCATGTCCTTGACGGTGACCAAGCCGACCGCGCGGTAGTCGTCGTCCACCACGATCAGCCGTTCGATCTTGTGGCGGCGTAGCAGATCGCGGGCCTCGGCCTGGCCGACCCCCTCCTTTACCGTGATCAGGTTCTCATGCGTCATCAAGGCCTTGGCGGGAACATCTCCACTGCCTTCGAAACGCATGTCGCGGTTGGTCAGGATGCCGACCAGCTTGCCCTTGGCGTCGACCACCGGGAAGCCGGAGATCTTGCGGCGAGCCTTGATCTCACGGATCTCGCTGAGCTTGGTGTCCGGGTGGATGGTCAGCGGATTGATCACCATGCCGCTTTCGTAGCGCTTCACCTCGCGCACCTGGTCGGCCTGCTCCTCCACCGTGAAGTTGCGGTGCAGGATGCCCAGGCCGCCGTTCTGAGCCATGGCGATGGCCAGCCGGCTCTCGGTGACGGTGTCCATGGCGGCGGACACCAGCGGAATGTTCAGATCGATCTCTTTCGTGAACCGGGTCGCGACATCCACCTGGGTGGGCATCACTTCGGACGGGCCGGGTTCAAGCAAAACATCGTCGAAGGTGAGCCCTTCGCGAATCTCCATGGAGACACCTCGTTTTGCGGGTTGCGTATACGCGTCCGCCACGGGCTGGGGCAAGGGCTGGTGGAGGGTCATGAAAGTCTCCTGGACGATTTGTGCTCTTTGAGGGTTTGGGCGCCGGAATAGACCGCGTAGCTGTGGTGGGTCTCCGCGGGCCGCTGCGGGCGTGGCGCAGGCCTTGGCAGGGGCGTCTCGCGCCGATCCTGCGCCCGGCGCGAGAGCCCGAAGGTCATGGCGAACATGCAGAGGCAGACGGCGGCCGAGGCGATCACCGCCAGGCTCGCCGAGCGATCGAGGATCAGGCCGAACGCCACCGGCCCCGCCACCTGGGCGAACCGCGCCGGCGTCGCCAGCAGCGCCGAGCGGTAGGCGTAGTTCTCCGGTCCGTAGAGGCTGAGCGGCAGGGCGCCCTTGGCGACGGTCAGCATGCCGTTACCGCCGCCCTGGGCCAGCGCGAAGGCCGGCGCCGCCACGCCACCCAGAATCAGCAGGCTCGCCGCCCCCAGCGGATGCAGCAGGGTGGCGAGACGCGTGGTCAGGACCGGCGGCAGCTTGCGCAGCACCGTGTATTCGGCGAGCCGCATGCTCACCGCCGCCACGCCCAGCAGCGAGGCCGCGCCCACCGCGGCCGCTGGCGTCAGGCCGAAGCCCTGCAGGAGCCTGGGCAGATGGGCGCTGATGTAGGCGGAGATCATCCAGGCGCCGGCGAACAGCGCCGCCATCTGGGCCATGGGCCGATCCCAGCGGATCTTCGGCCGGGGCCCGTCCTCCGCGCGGCGTCTCGCGCCCACGTGCGGCACGACCAGCAGCGTCAACGGCAGGCAGACCAGCAGATGGACGGAAGCCCAGATCAGGCAGGCGCCTCGCCAGCCAAGGGCATGCTCCAGGAAGAGCGTCGTCGGCCAGCCGAGCGTCGAGCCCAGCCCACCCAGCATGGCGACCCCGGCCATCGGCCGCCGCGCCTCCTGCCCATAGAGGCTGACCAGGATCGCGAACGGGGTCTCATAGAGCCCTAGCGCCATGCCGACCCCCAGCACCAGCACGCCAGCCGCCAGCACTGGCACGCTGGGCGAAAGCGCGATCAGGGTCAGGCCGGTGGCAAAGGTCAGGCTGGCGCTCATCAGCACCACCTTGCCGCCGCGCGCGTCGATCCAGCGGCCGATGGCCGGCGCGCTCAACGCCGAGGCCAGCAGCGCCACCGAGAGCAGGCTGGAGATCAGCGCCGGGCGGGCATGCAGGTCGTGCGCGGCCCCCTCGCCCAATACGCCCAGCAGATAGAAGCTGGAGGCGAAGGAGAGCATCTGGCCCAAGCCCAGGGCCGCGACGATCGCCAATTGCGGCCGGTCAGCGCTGATGCGGGGTTCCATGGCCGCTTATGCGCGCCTTGCCGTTTCGCGGAAACCGACATATCTGCGGCAATATGTTCGAAAATCTCACATCTGGCGCCCTGCCCTCGCTGAACGCGCTGCGAGCCTTCGAAGCCATGGCCCGCACCGGCCGCGCCACGCTCGCCGCTGAGGAACTCAACGTCACCCACAGCGCCGTCAGCCGGCAGGTGAAGGCCCTGGAGGCCAGCCTGGGGGTGCGCCTGTTCCAGGGCCCAAAGCACCGCCTGACGCTGACCCCCGCCGGCCAGGAGCTACTGCCGGCGCTCAGCCAGGCCTTCGACGAGATCGCCGGCGCCGTCCGCCGCCTGAAAAGCGACGGCGAGGAACTGCACCTGGCGGTCAACGCCAGCCTGTCAGTGAAATGGCTGATCCCGCGCCTGGGCGACTTCGCCGCGCGCCATCCGCAGATCCGCCTGCACCTGGAAGAGCTGCCATCGCAAGCCGTCGCGCATCGTGGCGCCCAGGCGGTGGTGCGGATCGCGCCCGCCAGCCGCCTCGCCGATCCGCTGGTCACCCCCTTCATCCAGAACCACACCGGCCCGGTGATGACGCCCGCGCTGGCCGAGCGCTTCGCCAGGGAGCCACTGGCGGCGCCGCGCCTAGGCGCGGCCTCGCACCCCCAGGGCTGGGCCATCTGGGCGGCCGTGGCGGGGTTCGAGCTGGCGCCCGCGCCGGAAACTCCCTTCGCCCACGTGCACTATGCGCTGGACGCCGCGCTCGCGGGCCTGGGGGTCGCGATCATGTCCTGGCCCTTCGTCGCCGAGGACATCGCCGAAGGCCGGCTCGTCGCCCCGTTCGGTTTTCGCCGCACCGAAAGCGCCTTCTCCCTCCTCGCAGCCCCCGGCGGCGAGAGCCGGTCGCTGGCGGCATTCCGGAGGTGGCTGGTCGAACGGGGCGCGGAGACCCCGGAGCCGCCGCGGACCTAGCCCCGCCCCTTGAACCCCGTCGCCACGAGATAGAGCTCCGAGCTATCCGAGCGGCTGGCCTTGGGCTTGACGGTCTTCACCTCGGCGAAGTGGCGCTTCAAGGTGGCGATCACCTCGGCTGTCTCCCCGCCCTGGAAGGCCTTGGCGATGAAGACGCCGCCGGGCTTCAGCACTTCGATGGCGAACTCCACGCCCGCCTCGATCAGGCCGACGATCCGCAGGTGGTCGGTCTGGCGGTGGCCCACGGTGTTGGGCGCGATGTCCGACATAACCAGGTCCGGCGCCCCGCCCAACAGGCGGATCAGCTCGGGCCCACAGGCCGGCTCGGTGAAGTCCATCTCCAGGATGGTCGCCGGCGGCAGAGGATCGACCGGCAGCAGGTCGACGCCGACGATGTGGGTCACACCCCGCTCCAGCGCCACCTGCGTCCAGCCGCCCGGCGCCGCGCCCAGGTCGACCACCCGGGCGCCGGGTTTCAACACCCGCAGCTTGTCGTCCAGCTCGGTCAGCTTGTAGGCCGCGCGGCTGCGATAACCGTGGGCGCGGGCCTTGGCGGCGAAGGGGTCGTTGATCTGGCGGTTGAGCCAAGCCTGCTGCGAGGGCGTGCGCTTCCAGGCGGTCTTCAGCCGCTCGGGCGTGGCGCGGCCGGCCTCCGTGCCCCCAGTGGGCGGCTTGACCATGCGCTTGCGAGGGGGCTTGTCGTCGCTCATTGGGCGGCCGCCGCAGTTGAGCGCGGCCCCCTGCGCCGGCGGCGGCGATGCCGCCCGCCCCGGTCCGCCATCAGCGACAGAAGGATGCCCTCGCGCAGGCCGCGGTCGGCCACCCGCACCCGGTTGCAGGGCCAAAGCTCCTGTACCGCTTGCAGGATCGCGGCCCCCGCCAACACCAGGTCGGCGCGATCGGGGCCGATGCAGGGTTGCTCGGCGCGCTCGCGGGCGTTCAGCGCCAGCAGGCGCCCAGCCGCAGCCTCGCAGTCGGCGCGGCTCATCCAGATGCCGTCCACCTGATTGCGGTCATAGCGGGCGAGGTCGAGGTGCAGGCCGGCCAGGCTGGTGATCGCGCCGGAGGTGCCGATCAGGTGGGCGCGATCGGCGTCGAACACCTCGCGCAGGCCGTCGGCGCGCCGGAAGGCGGCGATCTCGGCCTTCACCGTGTCGACCATGGTGCGGAACCAGGCCTGCGTGGCCGTCTCGCCCTCG
>DATAUR010000031.1:0-20506 GCA_036268175.1 Phenylobacterium sp.
TATTGCATAACGGAATATCCGGATTGCGCATTGTCCCTTCGCTCGAAACACCGTTGAATATCCGTGTAATGTCACAGTCGCCCAAATCGAAAAGCTCCAAGCGATCGACCGAATCCGACGGCGAGTTCCCGCTCGGTGCGCGGGAGTATTTTTTCTACCTGCTGTTCCAGGCGGCCCGGCAGCGGGACCTGTTCTGCGACAAGGCGTTGAGCTCCTGCGGTCTCAACATGGCGCAGTGGCGGTCACTGGCGATCGTGCGACGCCTGGAGGTCTGCACCATGACCTCGCTGGCGCGCTATTCCACCGTCGAGCGGACCACCCTGACGCGGGCGGTGGACCAACTGGTGGGGCGCGGCCTGGTCAGCCGCTGGGTTCCCGACCGCGACCGGCGGCAGGTGAACCTGTCGCTCACCGACCAGGGCGAGGAGCTGTTCCTGCGGGCGGTGAAAATCCTGGATGCGCACAATGCGCAGTTGCTGGACGAAGTGCATCCCGACCGGTTGCGGGACACCATGGCGTTGCTGCAGGCCAATCTGCGCAAGCTGGCCGGCAGCGACGAGCTCGCCATGGACCTGCTGAACTTCGGACGCGCCGAGCCAGGGCAGGGCTGAGCGCCGGCTAACCGGCGGCGCCCCGAGGGTGGAAGCGGCTAATTCCCGCAAATTCCCACTTTTAACGATGAATTATCCGGACTGACGCAACCTTGGCGGCCAACCACCGGAGAATTCCCGCCGTGTCCGGCGCCTTGCGTTTGCCGAACGATCGCCTCACCGACGTCTGCGCCCCCGGCGGCGCCATGGCCATGCAGGATGACGTCGGCCGGCTCTGCGAGGCCCGCGAATGACCCCGATGCCCAGCGTCATCGAAGACGCGCTGGCCCGCGAGCCGTTCGAGCGCGCGCTGGCCTGGCGCGCGCGCTCCTTCTGGATCCGCACGGCCTGGGTGCTGGTCATCGCCGGCCTCTCCGTCTTCAGCCCGTCGCACGACCTGCTGGCCGGCTGGCTGGCCATCACCCTGGTGCTGGGCGCGCTCGACGCCCGGCTGAGCGCCTGGTTGCTCGACCGGCCGAAGACCCGCGCGGCGGTGGTGCTGGTCTCCGCCAGCCACCTGGCCTGCGCCGGCAGCTTCGCCGCGGTCGCGCTTCTGCTGTCGCGCCCGCCGACGCCGGTGCACCTGGCCGAGGCGGTGCTGGCGCTCTGCGCGGCCTGCCTGAACAACGCGATGATGTGCTGCGGCTCGCGCCTGGCCACCTTCACCCTGGTGACGCCCTCGGCGGGGCTGTTGATCGCCGGACCCCTGCTGGCGCGGCTGATCGGCTATCGGGTGTCGGCGCCGGACGTCCTGCTCACCGCCTGCGCCGGCACAGCCTTCACCGTCTTCGTGGTGCGCATGGCGCAGCAGTTCTACGACAAGGGACTGGCGCTGAAGGTCGCGCTGGACGGGCTCGCCCGGCACAGCGCCTCGGCGGTGATCGCCGGCCGCGAGGCGCAGGAAAGCCGTCAGCGCTGGCGGATGATCTTCGAGCACAGTCCAATGGCGCGGCTGTGCTTCAACGCCTCCGCCCTCTACGACGCCCTCGATGCGCACGGCGAGCTGGCGGGCGCGAAGCTGGGCGACCGGCTGGCGGCCAGGTTTGGCTCCCTGCAGGAGGTCTTCGAGCACATCGTCCTGCTTGAGAAAAACCAGGTGGCGATGGACCTCTGCGGCGAGGACCTGGGCCGGCGGCATTTCACCGAGGCCTCGCTGCCGGCGTTCTGCGCGGCGCTGAACGCCATCAGCGACGACGGCGTGCTGCCGGCGTTCCCGGCCGAGCTGATCTGCGTCGACGGCAAGATCCTCGACGTCGATGTCCACTTCCGCATGGCGCCTGACCAGAGCGCGCCCTGGAGCCTGTGCCTGGCGACCTATTCGGACGTCACCGAGGCCCGCCGCGCCGCCCGGGAACAGCGCGAGGCGCTGGAGGCCGCCGAGATCGCCAACCGGGCCAAGAGCGAGTTCCTGGCGGTGATCAGCCATGAGATCCGCACGCCGCTGAACGGGGTGCTGGGCATGGCCCAGGCCATGGCGCTGAACCCGCTGTCCAAGATGCAGCGCCAGCGGCTGCGGGTGATCGGCGAGAGCGGCTCGGCCCTGCTGGCCATCGTCGACGACCTGTTGGACCTGTCACGCATCGAGGCCGGCGGCCTGGAGCTGACGCCGCACGACTGCGACCTGCAGACCCTGGTGGAGGGCGTCTACGCCGCCTACGCCGGAGAGGCGGTGGCCAAGGGGCTGACCTTCCTGCTGGACATCGATCCGGGCGCGGCGGGCCTGTTCCAGGCCGACGCCGGGCGGGTGCGCCAGATCCTCGGCAACCTGGTCGCCAACGCCTTGAAGTTCACCCACGAGGGCGAGGTGCTGCTGCGCCTGTCGCGCACCGCCGACGGCGTGCGCATGGAGGTGCGCGACACCGGCATCGGCATCCCGCCCGACCGCGTCGCCGGCCTGTTCGAGACCTTCGCCCAGGCGGATTCCTCGATGACGCGGCGCTATGGCGGGGCGGGCCTGGGCCTGGCGATCTGCCGCCAGCTCGCCCGCGCGATGGGCGGCGACGTCACCGTCGCCAGCACGCCCGGCCGCGGCAGCACTTTCAGCGTCGAGCTGCCCTTGATCCTGAGCCAGGCCGCGCCCCGGCCGGCGACCTTGGGCGCGCCGAGCCTGCCGGCCGAGCCGCTGCGGGTGCTGGCCGCCGAGGACAATCCGGTGAACCGGATGGTGCTGAAGGCCCTGCTGGCGCAGATCGGCGTCGAGCCGGTGATCGTCGAGAACGGCCTTGAGGCGGTGCGCGCCTGGGAAGAGGCCGAGTGGGACGTGATCCTGATGGATGTGCAGATGCCGCAGATGGACGGGGTCACCGCCACGCGCAAGATCCGCGCGCGGGAGGCCGAGCTCGGGCGCGCGCCCACCCCGATCGTCGCGGTGACCGCCAACGCCATGATCCATCAGGTCGCCGACTACCTGGCCGCCGGCATGAGCGAGGTGGTCGCCAAGCCGATCAACGTCGAGGCGCTGTTCTCCGCCATCCTCGCGGCGGTGACGCTGAGCGAGTTTCAGCCGGCGAGGACCGCGGCCGGCGGCTGATCGCCCGCCAACGGGTCGCCGAACATCTGAGCGAGCGTCTGGGCCAGTTCCGCGCGGCGATAGGGCTTGCCCAGGAACCCCGCGGCGCCCTCCGCCCGCAACGCCCGGATCGCCGGCTCGTCGGTGTGGCCGGAGGTGAACAGCACCGGCAAGCCGGGATAGAGCCGCCGCGCCTCGTCGGCCAGGCGCCAGCCATTCAGGCCGCCCGGCATGACGATGTCGGTCATCAGCAAGTCCACGTCGGGCGCCTCGGCGAGGCAACCCAGGGCGTCGCGGCCATTGCCGCGGGCGGTGACCCGATAGCCGAGGGAGGCGAGCTGGCGGCAGACCTGGCCGCGGAGCAGGTCGTCGTCCTCCACCAGCAGCACGTGGCGAGCCTGGACCGGCGCGGCGGCTGGGTCCTCGGCGGTCGGAGCGGCTAGGGCCTCCGGCTCAGGGACCTGCGGCAGGACGATGCGGACCTGGGTCCCCTGGCCGGGCTCGGAGGCGATCTCCAGCCGGCCGCCCGACTGGGTGGCGAAGCCGTGGACCATGCTGAGCCCCAGGCCCGAGCCTTCGCCCTCCGGCTTGGTGGTGAAGAAGGGTTCCAGGGCGCGGGCGCGGACCTGCGGGGACATGCCCTCGCCGGTGTCCTGCACCAGGATCGCCACATAGGTCGGGCCATCGGCGGCGATGAAGCCGTCGCGCGCCGCGCTCAGCGTCAGGCGTCCGGCGCCGCGCATGGCGTCGCGCGCATTGATGCACAGGTTGAGCACCGCCGAGGTGAGCTGGGTGCGGTCGGCCAGGCAATAGAGCGGCCCGTGCGATGGCTTCACCTCGACCTGGATCGCGCCGCCCAGCGTCCGCTGCAGGATCGGCAGCAGGTCGCGCAGGAAGCGGTCGCAGTCGATGGTCCTCGCCGCCAGCGGCTGGGTGCGGGCGAAGGCCAGCAGCCGGCTCACCAGCTCCGCCCCGCGCTCGGCGGCGTCCAGCGCCTGGCGGGCGAGCGCCTGCAGGTCGGGCCGGTCGGCGAGGTCGTCGGCCAGGGTCTCGGTCGAACCGATGACCACGGTCAGCAGGTTGTTGAAGTCGTGGGCGATGCCGCCGGTCAGCCGGCCGATCGCCTCCATCTTCTGGGCCTGGCGCAGTTTTTCCTCGGTGGCCATGTGCTCGCGCATGTCGCGGCCGATGCTGATGATCTCATCGCCGGTCCCGGCGCGGACCGAGGACCACATGACCGGCGTCGCCGTGCCGTCCCTGTGCAGGTGCCGGTTGACGAACGGCTCGATGCGGATGCCGGCGGCGACCTGGCGGCCGAGCTCGGCGCCGTCGCCGCGATCGTCGGGGTGGATGAAGTCCAGGTAGCATCGGCCGATCATCTCTTCCGGGCGATAGCCCCAGAGTCGCTCGGCGTGGCGATTGACCTGCCGGAAGCGGCCGTCGATCCCGACCACGCAGATGATGTCGTGGGAATGGTCGAAGATCGCCTGGGCGGCTTTCAGCGCCGGCGTCAGGTCCTCGCGGCCGGCCGGCGGGCGCGGCAAAACGGCGCGGCGGGCGGGGGCGGCCAGGGGACGCGTCTCGGGTGCGGGCGGGATCATGACGGGCGGCCGGTCCGGGCGGGCTTGATTTCCGGGGACATTGGGCGTCGCATTCCAAGGGTATCGTAGCCCCGGGGGGCCCCATGTCGCATCTTGCCCGTAGCGCCGGGCTGACCGGCTTCGTCGACCTGTCGCTGGCGCTCGGCGTCGACCCCTACAGAATCGCGGGCGAGGTCGGCATTCCGGTCGCGGCGTTCAACGATCCCGATATGAAGGTGTCCGCCCGCGCGCTCAGCCTGATGCACGAACTGGCGGCCGAACGCTCCGGGGCGGAAGACTTCGGATTGCGCCTGGCCGAGGTGCGGCGGTTCTCCAACCTCGGCCCCGTCGCGCTGGTGGTCCGCGAGCAGCCGACGATGCGCGCCGCGCTGGACCAGTTGCGGCGCTACATCTGGCTGCAGAATGACGCCTATTCCACCGACATGCAGGAGACCGGCGACATCGCCGTGGTGCGCCTGAACGCCCCGGCCTGGACCGGACGGCAGGGCTCGGAGGTCGCGCTGGGCGTGGCCATGCGGATCTTCCGCGAACTGCTGGGCGAGGCCTGGCGTCCCCTGGAGGTCTATTTTCCGCACAGCGCGCCGGCCAGGCTCGACATGCATCTGAAGGTGTTCGGCGTCGCCCCGCGCTTCGACCAGGACTTCATGGGGATAGTGATCGCCCGCGCCGATCTCGACCGGCCGATCAGCAGCGCCGATCCGGACATGGCCCGCCAGGTGGTGCGCTATCTGGAGCAGATCGCCGCTGGCCGCGGCGCGAACTTCAGCGACAAGGTGCGGGAGGTGGTTGTCCTGCTGCTGCCGGAAGGCGGAGTCACCGTCGAGCGCGTCGCCGGACGGCTGGCCATGGACCGCCGGACGCTGCACCGCAGGCTGGCGGCGGAGGGCACGACCTTTTCGGCCCTGCTGAACGCCGCGCGGCGGGAGGCGGCCGAGCCCCTGCTGTCGCGCAGCGAACGGTCCTTCCAGAGCGTCGCCGAGCTGTTGGGCTTTTCCAGCCTGAGCGCGTTCGCCCACTGGTTCCGGCGCCAGTTCGGCCTGACCGCAAGCGCCTACCGCGCCCGCAGCGCCCGCGACGAAGCGGCGTTCGCCCACGACCGGATGCGCGCGCCCGCCGCCTGACCGCGGCCGAACGGGGCGGGCGAGCCGGCTCATGCCGCCTGCTGGGCCGGCGTCTCTTGGGGGTCGCGCATGACGTAGCCGCCGCCCCACACCGTCTCGATGTGCTGCTTGTCGGAGACCGCGGCGAGCTTCTGGCGCAGCTTGCAGATGAACACGTCGATGATCTTGCCGCCGGGCTCATCCATGCCGCCGTAGAGGCTGGTGAGGAAGACGTCCTTGTGCAGGGTCTTGCCGCGGCGCAGCGCCAGCAGTTCCAGGGTCTGGTACTCCTTGCCGGTCAGGTGCACCCGGGTCCCGTTCACATGCACCGTGCGGGCGTCGATGTTGAGCGCGATGTCGCCGATGGTGATCACCGAGTCCGCGTGGCCGGAGGAGCGGCGGATGACGGCGCGCAGCCGCGCGGTCAGCTCGTCCTTGTGGAACGGCTTGACGATGTAGTCATCGGCGCCGCCGGAGAAGGCGCGCACCTTGACCGCCACGTCGGCCGAGCCGCTGACGATCATCACCGGGGTCTTGCAGCCGTTGCGGCGCAGGCCGCGCAGCACGTCCAGGCCGCTCATGTCGCCCAGGTTCAGGTCGAGCAGGATGATGTCGTAGTCGTAGGTCTGGGCCAGATCGATGCCGTCCTCGCCGGACTCGGTGGTCTCGACGTTGAACTTCTCGGCGGCCAGCATCAGCTGGGCGCTGCGGGCCGCGGAACGATCATCCTCAATCAACAAAACGCGCATTCTTCGGTCTTCCTTCGGAGGCTGTGACGGGCAGGCGGGGTTATCGGCTGACGATCAGCCGGGCGGGGGCGGGGCGTTCGGGTTCGACGATCGTGGCGTCGACCTGGGCGGGCCTGGACGCGGGGCGGTCGAGCACCACCCGGGCGGCGGTGATCAGCGAGGACATGCGGAAGGGCTTGGCCAGCACCTCGTCGGCGCCCAGCTCCTGGGCCCAGACCAGGAAGTTCTGGCTGCGTCCGTAGTGACCGCCGCCGGAGATGGCGATGACCTTGGTGGCCGGCGAAGAGCGCCGCGCTTCCATGATCGCGCCGATGCCCTCCATCTCCGGCATGACGATGTCGGTGACCATCAGGTCGGGCTTCAGCGATTTCAGCATCTCGACGCCCAGCCGGCCGTTGGCGGCGCAATGGGTCTCGAAGCCCTCGCGGATGAAGGCGGAGGTGAGCAGCCGCAGCAGGTCGGGATCGTCCTCCACCAGCAGCACCCGGCCAGCGCGCTCGGCGGCGGGCGTTCTATCGTTGGCGTCATTGGCCGGCGCCATTTTCAGGCCGGCGACCAGGTGGGCGGCGCGGTCGGCGGCGAGCACGCCGACCCGGGCGAGCTCGGCGTGCTGCGGGTGGTCGGCCATGCTGTCGGCGAGGGACTCGCAGACGCCGATGATCACCGCCATGAGGTCGTAGAGATCGTGGGCGCAAACGCCGCCGGAGGCTTGGGGGGCGACCTCCGGCGGCGGCGCGACGACAGCCGTGGGGGCCGTCGAAGCAACTGAAAAGACGGATGAAATACGGTCGTTGAGAAATTCAGGACGCATTGAGGGCATGGTTTTCGCGTAGGGTTTCGGTTAGCGAAAACACCCAGTGAAAGGGCCGCGGACCCGAAGGTCTTCCGCCCGATCCCGGAGGGGGTGATTCGGCGGTTCCCCTACATGGTTAACGACGGCCGAGGTTGTTCCCGGGGGACAGAAATTTGTTTATCCGGGACATGATGCGTGCATTTGCACGTAATTTACGCGGTATGCGTAAAACCGTTCGTTGAACGGGTGGAGATCAGTCCAGCAGGCGCCGGACCGCGGTCTCCAGCACCTCCCGGGCGCGCTTGGGCGCCAGGCCCTGCTCGCGGCGCAGGCGCGACCAGGTCTCGAAACTGAGCAGCAGGTCGAGGATCTCCAGCTTCGCCTGGTCGCGGGCCACGACGGGCGGCAGCTGGCGCTTGAGGATGGCGCGCAGCGCGGTGGCGAAGTCGGCGTTGTCGGCGTCGAGGAACTTGGAGCGGTAGCGGAACACCGACGAGGCCCGCAGGAAGGGGCCGATCTTCTCGAAGGCCCAGGAGCGCCTCGCGATCAGCTCGACCACCCGCTCGCGCCAGTCCTGCGAGACGAAGGGCCTCTCGGCCGCGCCGTGCAGCTCCTTGGCGATCACCACCGACATCTCGCGGTAGAGGCTGTCCATGTCCTGGAAGTGGCGGAAGACGGTGCGCAGGCCGACGTCGGCGCGCTGGGCCACCTGCTCGGCGCTGGGGGCGATCTCGCCGGCGTGGATGATCTCCAGCATGGCGGCGACGATCTTGGCGCGGTTGTCCTCGCCCCGGCGGCGGCGGCCGTCGGCGTTGGGAGCCGCCGCGGAGCGAATGGCCGGCGCCCGGCTCATGTGGCGAGACCTGAAGAGCCGCCCGGCCCCACGCAGTCATGGGGCGCGCCGAAGAGAGCGATGGCTTGGGTCATGCGCGCGCGGGCTCCGGTCAGCGGAAGGTGGCGAGCCGGTCGGTGCGCGAGATGTCGTGCGATCCGGCGGGCAGACTCAGGAAGTCGCCATCATGACCTACGCGCACGGTTCCATGGAAGATGTCGCGCGCCTTGCCCCGCCACGGCCCTTCCAGCGCCCGGACCGGCAGCGGCGGGATGATGTGGGTGAACAGCAGGTAGCGGACCCCGGCGCGCTGGGCGATGCCGGCCGCCTGCTCGGGCGTGGTGTGATAGGAGAGGATGTCGTGGGTGATGGCGGCGAGGTTGGCCTTGCCGCCGGCCAGCGCCGCGCGGTGCTGGATCGCCACCAGGTTGGGCGCCAGGCCCTCGTGCACCAGGACGTCGGCGCCCCGGGCGGCGGCTTCGAGCCGTGGCGACGGCGCGGTGTCGCCGCTGATCACCACCGAGCGGCCCCTGTAGTCGAAACGGTAGCCGACCGCCGGCTCCACGGGCCGGTGGTCCACCGGGAAGGCAGTGACCTTCAGGCCGCCGGCGTCGATCAGCGTCACGTCGGGGCCGTTGCGATCGACGGCGAAGGGATGCGGCGTCCCGCCAAAGCCGGTGGGCGGCACGACCTTGGGCCCGTGGTGGGCGATGCGGTAGCCGCGGTCGAGGCCATAGGCCTGCTCGAACCCCGCCACCACCTGGTCGACGCCGGTGGGGCCATAGATGGGCAGGGGCTGGGTGTTGGCGCCGCCGGCCCAGCGCTGCAGCATCAGCTCGCCCAGGCCGTCGATGTGGTCGGAATGGAAGTGGGTCAGGAAGACGCCGTCGACCCTGGCCGGCGGCAGGTTCATCAGCGCCAGGTTCTTCTGCGCGCCGGCGCCCACGTCGACCACATAGAGCCGTCGGCCGGCCAGCACGACGGCGCAAGGCCCCGCCCGCGTCGGGTCCGGCATCGGCGAGCCGGAGCCGCAGAGCCCCACGTGCAGCTCGTCCCCCAGGCCCGCGTAGGGATCCTCTTCCAGGGCGTGGGCGTAGAGCCGGCCCATGGCGGCCACCGCGATGGGGCCGCGAAAGCCATAGATCAGGCCCGCGACGATCGCCGCGCCCAGCCCCGCAAGGACCGCCACCCGCCACGGTTTCATTTGCGCCTCCAATGGTTGAGCTTGGTTGACGCTCTGTTCATATAGTGACACTCATATTGCCACTATATTCCAGGCTGAAGGCCGGGGAGTCAATCGAGGAGCCGAGTGATGGAAGTGTTGCGGACGCCGGATAGCTGCTTCGACGGCCTGTCGGGATGGCCGTTCACGCCACGCTACGCCACGGTGCTCGACGACGACGGAACCCAACTGCGCCTGCACTATGTGGACGCCGGGCCGCCGGAGGGGCCGGTGGTGCTGCTGCTGCACGGCGAGCCGTCCTGGAGCTACCTCTACCGCAAGGTCATCGCGGGGCTCGGGGCCAAGGGCCGCCGGGTGATCGCGCCGGACCTGATCGGCTTCGGACGCTCCGACAAGCCGGCGCGGCGCCAGGACTACACCTATGAGCGCCACGTGGCCTGGATGAGCCAATGGCTGCTGCAGATGGAGCTCAACGACATCACGCTGTTCTGCCAGGACTGGGGCGGGCTGATCGGGCTTAGGCTCGTGGCGGCCTTCCCGGAGCTGTTCTCCGGCGTGGTGGCGGCCAACACCGGCCTGCCCACCGGCAGCGGCATGTCGGAGGGTTTCCAGGCCTGGCTCAACTTCAGCCAGTCCGTGCCGCAGATGCCGATCGGCGTCATCGTCAATGGCGGGACCGGCCGCGACCTGACGCCGGCCGAGGTCGCCGCCTATGACGCCCCGTTCCCGGACGAGAGCTACAAGGAAGGCGCGCGGGTGTTCCCCGCGCTGGTGCCGGTAACCCCGCAGCACGCCTCGGTGGCCGAAAACCAGGCGGCGTGGAAGGCGCTGGAGGCGTTCGAAAAGCCGTTCGTCACCGCGTTCAGCGACGGCGACGCGGTGACCCGCGGCGGCGAGGCGGCGTTCCAGGCGCGCGTGCCCGGCGCCAAGGGCCAACCGCACGTCACCCTCTCCGGCGGCCACTTCCTGCAGGAGGACAGTCCCGACGAGATCGCCGCCCTCCTCGAGGCGATGATCGTCCGCCGCGCCAAGGGGTTCGCCTGATGAACGTCGTCAATCAGGTGATGCCCGACATGGCGCGCGCCATGGATTTCTTCGGCGGGGCCGAGGACGGGCCGTTCGTGATGGTCAACCTGTTGAAGTTCAAGCCGCGCGCCGAATACGCCGACGGGACCGACAGCCACCTGACCGGGGCCGAGGCCTACATGCGCTACGGCGAGGAGGTGCGGAAACTGGTCGAGGGTCTGGGCGGGCGCGTGCGCTATTCCGGCGCGGTCACCGGCCTGATGATCGGCGAGGTGGAGGAGCTGTGGGACGCCGTCGCGCTGGCCGAATACCCCTCGCTGGCGGCCTTCCGCGACATGGCCATGTCGCCCGCCATGCACGCCATCGAGCACCACCGGATGGCGGGCCTGGCCGGCCAGCTCAACATCAGGACCAAGCCCGGCGCGGGGTTCTGAATATCAACCTCCCCCGCGAAGCGGCGGGAGGGGGACCGCTCGCCGAAGAGCGAGTGGTGGAGGGGGCAAGCCCCATCCGCAGAGTTCAAGACAGCCCGGTCGATCCGCGGAGCCTGAGGCTTGCCCCCTCCACCATCGGCTCTTCCCCCGGCCTTCGCCGGGGTCGGCCGATGGTTCCCCTCCCGCCGCTGCGCGGGGGAGGTTGGTCAGGTCTTGCGCTGCCGCAGCGAGAGCGCCAGGAAGATCGCCGCCAGGACGACGGTGACCGGGCTCGCATAGTGCTCCGGCGGATGGTGGCCGTTGGAGGGCGGCAGCAGGATCCAGCCCTGCAACGACATCAGCCCCCGCTCGACGATGACCATGGCCAGGAACAGCGGCGTCAGCGGTTGGTAGCGCAGCGCGACCAGCAGCATCGGGATGCCGAAGGCCAGTTGCGTCGCGCCCTCCCAGGCGAAGAGCCCGCGCACCAGCTCGCGCTTGTCGCCCATGTCCAGGTGGGCGATCACGCCCGCGCCGCCGTCCGGCAGGAAGCTGTGGATCAGGCCGGGCGCGAGGGTGAGGATGGCGGCGAGGCCCAGGAACCAGGGCGCGGACCGCGCCCCGCGGTACTGCGCGTTCGTCGAGGGTGGCAGGAAGCTCATCGCGATCCCCCAGTCAGTTGTCCCACATGATGTATTCCTCGCCCTTGCGCTGCGGCACGCCGCTCGGGTGGTCGATGAACACCGGGCCCTGCAGCAGCGAGGGCCACAGGGGCTTGACGCTCTGGGCGTCCTGGGCGGCGATCAGGGCCAGCATCGCCCGCGTGCGCTCCGGCTGCGCCTGCGACAACTCGTGACGCTCGGTGGGATCGTCGGCCAGGTTGTAGAGCCAGACCTTGTGCTGTGACTCGCTGGACTGCAGCTTCCAATCGCCGTCCAGCACCACCTTGTACTGGCCGGAGCGCCAGAACAGCGTCTGGTGCGGCCGCCCGGTAAGCTTGCCCTGCAGGTAGGGCAACAGGTCGACGCCATCGATCACCCGATCCTTGGGGATCGCCGCCCCCGCCGCCGCCGCCGCCGTCGAGAAGATGTCGATGTGGCCTACCGGATACTTGTAGCGCGAGCCCGCCGCGATCATGCCCGGCCACTTCATGAAGAAAGGCGCGTGCACCCCGCCCTCGAAGAAGGTCGATTTCCAGCCGCGGTAGGGCTTGTTGATCTCCGGCAGGCCGATGTAGCCGGCACCGCCGTTGTCGCTGGTGAAGATGACCAGCGTGTTCTGGTCGAGGCCGTCGGCCTTCAGCTCCGCCAGGAGCCGCCCGACGTTGCGGTCGAGGTTGCGCACCATGGCGCCATAGACCCGCAGGCGATGGTCTTTGATTTGCGGGAGCGCGTCGTAGTCGGCCTTGGTGGCCTGCAAGGGCGTGTGGATGGCGTTGGGGGCGAAGTACATGAAGAACGGCCGGTTCTTGTTGGCCTTGATCGCGCGGACCGCCTCGTCGGTGAGGTAGTCGGTCATGTAGCCCTTAGGCTTGAACATCGGACTGCCGTTGAACTGCACGGCGTAGGGCAGGTTCGGCCACAGGAACTTGTCGATCGGGTCCCACGGCTGCTTGGAATTCTCCACGTTCGGGTCGTGCTCGGGCAGGTACATCGAGGCGCCCGGAATGAAGCCCAGGCTCTCGTCGAAGCCCTGGTCCTCGGGCCGCGAGCCCTTGATCCCGCCCAGGTGCCACTTGCCGAAATGCAGGGTGTGGTAGCCCTTGGTCTTCAGCACCTCGGCGATGGTGATCTCGCTCGCCGGCACGCTCAGCATGTTGACCGCCGCCGGCGAGGCCGAGGTCGAGCCGGGCGGCATCTGGGCCAGGCGGTCCTTGAAGAACTTCGGCTTCACGATGTCGCCAGGCTGGCTCTCGGTGCCGACCATCTTCTCGAAGGCCACCGGCGCGGGGGTGAACTCGAAACCGAAGCGGGTGGGATAGCGGCCGGTCATGATCGCCGCGCGCGAGGGGGCGCAAGTGGCGTTGCCGGCGTAGCCGTTGATGAAGTCGACGCCCTCGTGGCCGATGGAGTCGATGTTGGGGGTCGGAACCGCGCCCCGCGCCACGCCGCCGCCGTTGAAGGTGATGTCGTTGAAGCCCATGTCGTCGGCCAGGATGAAGACGACGTTGGGCGGCCGCCGGCCCGTGGGCGGCATGGGCGGCCCTTCGTTCCAGGTCACCTCATGGCTGGGCGCCACATGCGGCAGGCGCGCGTGGGCGACCATCGCCAGGATCGTCGCGCGGTTGGAATAGGCCAGGCCCACCGCCGCCAGGGCCACGAGCACGATCGCCCCCAGCCAGGTCCACAGCTTCATGGTCGCCTCCGCAGCCGACGGGCCCGGCGCCCCGCGGACGGGGCGTCGGACTAAGTCTCTGCGGTCAGCCTATATACTGACATTGACCGTGCCGCTAGATGCGGGATTGCGCCTCAGGCGAAGGTCGTCCCGTTCCACACCGTGTTGAGCAGCGAGGCGAACACGCTGGCGGCGATGTCGCTGGGCTGGTGCAGCAGGGTCAGTTCGTCCCCCAGGATGGTGTGGCCGACCACCAGGCCGGTGACGTTGGCGAAGCTGGCCCAGGAGGTGTCGAGGTTGCTGGCCGGCTGCGGCGGCGGCGAGGCCTGGTAGAAGCCAGCGGCCCCCAGCACCGGGGCCAGCGGCGCGAAGGAGGCCGCGGTCAGGGGCACGGTGGTCGCCGTGGTCGCCGTGCACTGCAGGGCGTCGTAGTTGGCGGGCGTCACCGGATTGGTCGCCGGGTTGATCGCATTGGCGGCGGCGGCGAAGGGATCGCTCGTGCCGCTGGCGCGGATCAGGGCGATGGGATCGGTCCCGGGAGTGGCGAGCGCGGTCTGCGGCGCGATCATCAGGGTGCGCCCCAGGTAGAACAGCACATTGGCCGGCATCACCGCCCCCGGCCCGCCGGGCGGCAGGGTCAGCACCGACGGTCCGGTGAGCGGCAAGGTCGCGCCCTGGGCGTGCAGGGTCTTCACCGCGGCCTGCACGGACGAGACGAAATCGCTGCGCACCCAGACGTTGGTGGGGATGCTGGGCTGGGCCACCCCTGCCGGGCGATCGTTGGCCAGCGCCACCATGGAGAGCGGAGTGGTCTGGTCGAGGAACCCCTGCGCCTGCACCGGCCCGGCGACGCCGAGGATGCCGGCCAGGGTCTGCTCGCGCATGGCGCCCTCCTGCAGCGTCGCCAGCAGGTTCATGTAGCCGCCGATCTCGGTGATGTTCCTGGGTGGCGGCACGCGGGAGCCGACCACGTCGCCCTCCAGGGCCAGGCGGCGCATCAGGATGTTCTGCGCCTCGATGGCGTCGGGGCTGGTGGACGCGGTGAGCACGTTCACCAGGCTGCCGACGATGGTCGAGGTCAGGGCCGGATCGATGAAGTAGGGCGTGCCGGCGCTGGTGGCGGTCGGCGCCGAATAGCTGAACTGCGCCGCGGCGTTGATCGCCGAGCGGCCGGCCGGGGTGACCACGGTCACGTTGGCGACGCTCGATCCCGGCGGGGCGACGGCGATCACCTGGGTATCGCTGGCCACCGCGATATTGGTGGCGTCCGAGGCGCCGAAGCCGACGGCGATGGCGCCGGTGAGGCCGGTTCCGGTGACGGTGACGATCGTGCCGCCGCCCGTGGGGCCGGTGGTCGGCGCGATGCTGGTCACGATGGGCAGTGCCATGGGAAGTCTCCTTGCGGGCTTGCCGGCGTCCAGGCCGGGCCTAGAGCAGCGAAAGCAGGATGGGGGCGATCGTGCCGATCGCGCTGGCGGCGTCGGAGCCGGCGGAGGACGACGACGAGGAGTCGGCCGGCGAGGTGGAGCTGGTCTTGCTCTTGGTCTTGGTCTTGCTGCCGGTCGTGCCCGCGGCGTTGGCGCCGCCGCCGGCCTTGCCAGTGACCAGGCCGCCGAGCGTGTTCATCGCCTGAGAGGTGAGCGCCTGGCTGGCCTTCAGCGCGTCGGACCGGGCGGCCGAGGCGGTGTTCTGGGTGTTCTGGATCAGCGAGGCCAACTGCGTCGCGCCGGTCAGCGAGGTGTCGAAGTCCTTCTGGCTGGCGAAGTTCTGGCCCAGCGACTGCAACAGGCTGGTGTTGGGCGTGGGCGCCGCCAGCACGTTGTTGATCAGGGGCGTCAGCCCGGTCAGCGAACTGGGCGCCGTCAGGCCCGTGGTCAGCGACGGCGTGGTGGTCGGCAGGCTCACCGGATTGATGGTCGGCGCGGAGTCGGCCGGCGCGTCCTGCCAGTTCCAGAAGCGGGTCAGGTCGATCTTTTCCGCCGATGGGCAGCAGCCCAGCACCGCTTCGCCCAGCACGCCGCTGGTCGGCAGCGAGATCACCGAGGTCGGCGGCTGGAAGGCCGATTGCTGGTAGGCCAGGAGGGCGGCTTCGATCTCGCCCTGATCGAGGCCGAGCGTGGCATCATCGCCGTCCACGTTGGTCACGCCCTGGCCGTTGACGCTGATCGCGGCGCCGCTGCCGGCGACCTGCGGGATGCGGAACGGCAGGATCATCGAGTTGCCGAAGAAGCCCAGCAGGCGGTTGTCCACGCAATTCAGCAGCGGGATCATCTGGCTGGGGTCGGCGATCCCGTCGGAGGGCACGCCGATGGTGTAGGCGTCGAGCAGGATGGCGCGCTCTTCCGCCGACAGCGACGACCAGACCGCCTTGGAATAGCGGGTGGTGTTGCGCACGATGTGGTGCATCGCCTTTTCGACCTCCAGGATGTCCTGGAAGCGCAGCACCGGGCCGATCTGCAGGGCCGGCACCGGATAGGGCTGCGGCGGCAGTTCCACATCGCCCAGCGAGTCGTTGGCGTAGGTCTCGTTGGCCGGGGTGGAGACCACGTTGCCGCTGCCGTCGAACTCGACGATGAAGGCGGTGAAGTGGTGCAGCTTGGGCCCGCCCAGGGCGTTTTCCAGGTCGCGCGGCGAGAGCGAGACGGTCGTTCGGGTGGTCGAGCCGCCGGCGCCGAACAGCGACACCGCCGAGTCGATCCAGTCGCCGACCGTGCTGCCGAACTCGCTGTCCAGCGAGTTGAGCGTCTGCTGGGCCTGGGAGATCAGGGTATAGGTGATGGTGCTGAAACTGCGGATGATCTCGAAGCCGACAATGTCGGCGCGGTTCATCGACTGCGGCAGCGCGAGGTTGCCGGTGAGCGTGATGCCGGCCGGGTTGGCCCGTTGCAGCGTCATGTAGGCCAAGAGCTCTTCCTGGCTGGCGAAGGTGTCCGGCGGCAGGGTCAGCGGGGCGGGCGGCATCAGTTGCACCGGGCCCACACGGGTGTTGCGCCTGGTGACCGCGCGCACCGAGACGGTCTCGCCGGGCACGAAGCTGCCCTGCATGGCGAAGCTGACCACGTCCTCGGCGACGCCGCCGGCCGGCTCGACCTCGGCGGTGGGATCGGCGGCGAACTGGGCGAGCAGGGTCAGGCCGTACTGATAAGTCCTGGGCACGGCCTGCTGCAGCACGTCCAGGTGCTTGATCATCGCCGAATAGCGGATGAGCACATTGGGCCGGGTCAGATTGGTGACGTCGGTCAGCATCAGGGGCTGGCCCGGCGGCATGAAGCGCACGATCTGCATCGGCACCAGGCAGCAGAGCGTCAGGCCGTCGATCACCGTGGTGACGTCATAGTTCCGGATCACCTGCCAGTACTGCATGGTGAGCGCGTGGTTGTGGTTGTGGTTGGTGATGGTCTTGGTGGTCACCGATTCCGACTCGCTGGCGCTGGCCAGCCGCATGCCGGTGCGCGACGCGGTGCGTCGGGCCGATGCCTGGTTCTCCGCCGCCGAGTGGGTGGCCTCGGCCGCCGCCTGGCTCATCTCCCGCTGGCCCTGCAGCCAGCTATCGGTGCTGCCGCTGGACTGCGAGGCGCCGCCGCCGCCGAACAGGGGGATCGAGAAGCCGCCGTTGGCGGATTCCGTCTGGAACGAACTGCCGCCGCGCGAGGCCTCGTCGAAGGCGGAGTTGAAGGTGGCCAGCGTCGAGGTGTCGGCGAGCGCGCTCTGCTGCTGCGTCTCCGCCTCGCTGAAGAATTCGCTCTCGGTCACCGCCGAGGTGTCGGCGCGTTCGAACACCGCGACCTGCTGCTGTTCGCCAGGCGCCAGCGGCAGGGAATAGACCAGATCGCCCAGGCCGACGCCGGCGAAGGTCCACTTCTGCTGCATCTCCAGCACGTAGCCGAGGCCAAGCGTGGCGGCCATCGGCACGGTCTCGTCGGCGCCGAACAGGCCGTCGGATTCCAGGCCCATGATCTGGTCGCGGAAGCCGTCGACGCTCAGCGGCTGCTCCACCGGCACGCGGTCGGCGTAGTGGGCGGTGGTTCCGCCAAGGATCGCCTTGGAGCCGGTGGCGTAGATCGGCAGCGGCAGGAACCGGTCGCCCAGCGGCACCCACTGGATCTCGTTGACGATGCTCAGTTGCGGTTCGACGAGCCTGACGAAGACGTTGAAGGGAAAGGAATCGATCGAGTTCCCGGCGTTGTATTCCTGCTGGCAGGGGCCGGCCTCGCCGATCCGTATGGACGGCAACTGCGAGACGCTGGCCGCCGTGGGCGTGGTGGCGCTGGGGAGCGGCGGCAGGATGTCCTTCAGCGCCTGCAGGATGCTGACCGGCAGGGGCTCGATCTGCGTCGAAAGGGTCAGCACTCCGGCCAGGCCGTTGGTGGCGATCTGGGCGGCGGGCAGGTTCACCTGCGCATTGGCGTTGGCGCCGTGCACCGTGAAGGAAAGGCCCGCCGACGGGATCAAGGCGCCTGATGGCATGGGGAGCGTGAACCCGCCGCTGTCGCTGGTGACCACGGTGATCGGCGGCGGCTTTCCGCCGAGCGGCGTCGGATCGAAGGTGATTTGCACCTGTTTGGCCGGCGTGCCGTCGGGCTCGTTCAGCACGCCCAGGATCTGTGGCGGCAAGGCTGGGCCGTTCAGCGCTTGGGTGATGTTCGCCAGGCTGGCCTTGATCTGCGAGAGGCCGAGAAAGACCTTGCTCACCGCCGACAGGCGGAACGGCTGCAGCTGCGAGCCGAGCTTGATGCCGGCCGTGCTCAGGAAGTCGACGGTTTCCGGAATGCGCTGGCGGTTGATGGTCAGCTTGGCGGTGGTCACCGCGACGGCGGTTTCCGTCGGGATGGTGCGCGGCTCGGCGGGGGCGGTGACGCCGCCGGCTGGAGCTGCGGCGGCCGCGGCGCGGGCGCGGGACTTGGCGTTGGGCGTGCCGTTGGAGGTGGTGGTGGGCATGGAAGTCTCCTTTTCCCCAACGCGGTCGGGGGCGATGACGCTGGGTCCGGCGTTGGGCGTTTGGGGGCGCCGGCGCCGTGGCCTGAAATTTGAGGTCTTGTGAGGGGGCCGGTCCCGAGATCGCCGCGCCGAACGGCGTTCAACCGAAAAAGACCACCCTCGATAGGTCTACGCGAAGTCTATTTGAACCCAAGGTTGTGTATCCTCAGCCAAAAGCTCCGCTGGAGGCCCGCGAAGGACCTCCATTGAGAGCTATTGGCGTCCGCATCTATTTAAGAAATCACGCCGGCGTCAGTTGTGTACCTGAACGCTGGAAAGACTCCTTCGAGTGAATTGCATACGCCGGAACGAGTTGGCGATGATAGTGTGTGGATCGATGGACACTGTCCACACGACGAATTCTTAATTCTTCTGAATCGCAATTGCGACGGCGATGAACTCGCGTATCAAGCGAACCTTTTTGAGTCGTTCCGATGATTTAAATACTGTGTCGAATGTGCTAGTCGTCTCTGCATCTTTGGAGCCGCCGGTCAGGGCTGTCACCGACGCGGGCCGCCAAGGGGGGACGCCGATGAGCTTCGCCAGCGCCGAAGACCTCATGTTTGGCTCATTCCGCCTGTCGCTGCGCGAACGGGCGCTGTGGGTCCGCGACCGCCGGATCGCCCTGAAGAGCCGGGCCTTCGATCTGCTCGTCGCCCTGATCGAGGGCCGCGAGCGGGTGGTCACCAAGGCCGAGCTGATGCGACGGGTCTGGGGCGACCTCTACGTCGAGGAGAACAACCTGCACGTCCAGATCGCCGCCATCCGCCGCGCGCTTGGGGCGGAAAGCCGCTGCATCCTGACCGTGCCCGGTCGGGGCTATCGCTTCATCGGCCGGGTCCGCGCCGCCACCATGCCGCTGTGGCTGGGGTGGGTGGAGCCGGCGGACGACGAGGCCGAGCCTGGCGGGCGGCTGGCGGCGGCGACGGCGCGGTTCTGGTGCGAGGCCGGCCTGGCGGGCGAGGCGCGTAGCTGGCTGACCCGGGCGCTGGAGCGCGCGCCTGGCTTGGCGCAGGCGGACCTCCTGGAGCGCCTGCAACGCAGCCTCGCCGATCTCAGCGTCGACCAGGCGATCTCCGAGCTGAAGTCGGAGGAATCGTTCTTCCCGCCGCCCTTGCCGTCAACGTCGCCGGAGCCTCGGCGCCTGCGGGCGGCGGCATTCCGGGCGCCTGCGGAAAAACCGGCTATCCGCTAGCGCTTCGCCGGCCGAATATGGCCGCGCATGCCCAGCCCCCCCGATCTCTCCGCCGCCGCCGCCGAAGTGCAGCTTCGTTGCGACGACCTGGCCCCGGCGCTGGAGTTTTTCGTGGGCGAGCTCGGCTTCCGGATCGAGACCATCTTCCCGGCGGACGATCCGCGGGTGGCCAGCCTGTCGGGCCATGGGCTGCGGCTGCGGCTCGCGCCCGGCGAGGGCGATCCCGGCGTGATCCGGCTGGCCGGCGCGCCCCGCACCCTGATCGCGCCCAACGGCACGCGGATCGAGTTCGTCGATCTCGACCCTCCCCTCGAGGTCCCGCCGCTGCGGGCGGAGTTCATGGTCACCCGGGCGGCGGACGGACCGGAGGCGGGGACCGGCCGCGCGGGCATGCTCTACCGCGACCTGATCCCCGGGCGCCTGGGCGGGCGGTTCATCGCCTCGCACATCGCGATCCCCAAGGGTGGCCCGGTCGCCGACTGGACACACTTCCACAAGATCCGGTTCCAGATGCTGGTCTGCCGGCGAGGTTGGGTCAGGCTGGTCTATGAGGACCAGGGCGAACCCTTCCTGTTCCGCGCCGGCGACTGCGTGCTGCAGCCGCCGCGCATCCGCCACCGGGTGCTGGAAAGCTCCGACGCCTTCGAGGTGGTGGAGATCGGCTGCCCGGCGCTGCACGAGACCCTGGCCGATCACGGCATGGAGCTGCCCAACGCGACGCTGGCGCCCGACCGCGACTTCGGCGGCCAGCGGTTCCTGCACCATGTGGCGGCGGAGACGCCCTGGACGCCCCACGGCGTGGCGGGCTTCGAAGCACGGGAGAGCGGCATGGCGGCGGCGACGAATGGCCTGGCGGATGTGCGCACGATCCGGCCGGCCGGCGCGCAAGGCTTCACCGCGCCGCCGCACGCCGGTGAGTTCTTCTTCGGCTTCCTGCTGGAGGGATCGGCGACGCTGCAGCACGGCGGCCAGGCCCACGCGCTCGGCCCGACCGACGCCTTCGTCATCCCGGCTGGCGAGGCCTGGGGCCTGAGCGGCGCGTCGGACGATCTGCAACTGCTGGAAGTGATGCTGCCGGCGGGCGCGTCAGCGGCTTAGCCCCCTATCCGCTCATGCCCGCGAAGGCGGGGATGAGCGGAAGGCGAAAGGTCAGGGCGTAAACCGCCGGGGCTGCGGGCCGCCGGCCAGCGGCAGCTTCGACTCG
>DATAUR010000032.1:0-13322 GCA_036268175.1 Phenylobacterium sp.
CCTCAAGCCGGCGGGGTAGCGGCCGATCTGCTCCTCTCCCAGGCGCGGCAGCGCCGTGGGAGAGGTTGGGTGAGGGCGGTGGAGGAATCGAAACCTCCCCTCCCGTTGGACCCGCCGGCTCCCGAGGTGCGACCGGGTCCAACGCCGTCGCCGCCGCAATCGCCTTTACCGCCCTCTCCCAACCTCTCCCGCGATGCTTCGCATCCGGGAGAGGAGCAGATTTTTGCGCGAATATTTGACTTAGGGCCATCTCCGTGTTCTCTTTTTGTTCATGGGATGTCAAGCGGAGAAACGGGCCCGGGCGGAGGCCATGCTGGGCGAGCTCGCCGAGCACGCCCTGGCCGTCGCCAAGGACCTCTCCCAGCGGCTGCGCGAGTGCGAGGACACCGGCGAGGCCGTGGCGCTGGCCGACGCCTTCCACAAGGCCTCCCGCGTGGTGCGCCTGACGCTCGCCCTGGACTTCAAGCTCGACCGCGACGCCGCGCGGGAGGATCGCGAGGCGGCGAAGCTCGAGGCGGAGGCGAAAGCCGAAGCCCTCCGCTCAGCGCCGAAGCCGGCGCCTGAACCTCGCGCCCCCGATCCCGTCGAGGCCCGCAAGGCGCGGGTCGGCAACCTGCTCTACCGCCTGCTCTGGAATGAATCCGAGGGCGACGCCGAGGAGTGCGACATCCTGCAGGAGGACCTGCGGGTCCGCCTTGACGAAGCCGCCCGAAGCCCCGACTTCGAAACCCTCCCCATCGAAACCCTCTGCCGCCGAATGATCGCCGACATGGGGCTCTCGGGCGAGCTGAAGCTCAGCGTCTGTGAACCAGCGCCCGCCAGCTCCGCCCAACCCGAGTTCCGCTCCTCCGCCTAGGCCCCTCCCCCTCGTGGGGAGGGGGTTGGGGTGGGGGCGCAAGCTGTGAACCCGCCGCCCCGGCCCCTTGAGCACCGACGCCGACACCCCCACCCCTGACCCCTCCCCACGAGGGGGAGGGGAGGCGCGCCCCCGTTGGCGTGATTCAAATTGTTCCTGTATCGATCCAGCGCGGAGCGCGCCTCCGCGGCTTTGAGTCAAGACCGCATGTCCGCGTCCGAGCGAACCACCGCCCTCGCAACGCCGCCGGACCCCGCCAGCCCTGACGCCAGCCCGGCCGCCGACCTCGAGATCTGGATCGCCGGCGGCGCGGCGCCGGCCGAGCCCATGCGCCTGGTGCTCGGCCATCCCCGCTTTCCCGCCGCGGTCACCGCCCTGGCCGCCGCGTCCCTGGAGATCATCCGCGCCCGCGCCAACCGCGCCCACGGCAGCGTCGACGCCGGGCGCTATGTCGCCAAACTGGCGGCCATGTGGCTGGACGCGCGGGGCGAACTCACCTTGCCGGCGCTGAAGGCGCTCTGCGCCCGCACCGGACTCCTGAGCCCAGGCCGCGCCCGCGACTTCCTGCACGCGCTGCGGCACGCGGGCTTCGTCGGGGAGGTCGCCCCGGCCGCCGGGGGCCGCCCGGCGCTCTATCGGGCGACGGCCAGGTTCCGCGCCGACTGGATCGACCACCTGCGCGGTCCGGTGGGGGCGGCGGCCCTGATCGCGCCCTCGGCCGCGGCCCTGCTGCGGCGCCTCGACGATCCGGCGGTGGCGGCGAGCTTCATCGAGATCCAGGGCGAGGCCGTGCTGAGATCGGCCAGCGCCCTGCCGGCCGGCGAGCCGGTGGTGGAGGCGTTCTACCACCCCGCCGGCGGCCTGCAGGTCCTGACCCTGCTGATCGCCGAGGCGGCCGACCCCGCCGCCTTCCCGTCCCGCAATCCGGTCCGGCTGCCGATCGCCGCGACGGCGGCGACCATCGGGGTCTCGGCCCAGCAGTTGAAGCGGGTGCTGGCCGGCGCCTCCGCCCACGGTCTGCTGGCAGCCCATCCGGGCCCGGCCTACGCCTTGACCGAGCGGGCGGACGCGACCCTGCGGTTCATCTACGCCGGCCAGCTCCTCCAGCTCCTCGATCCGATCGCGCGGACGCTCGCCCAACATCGGTGCGGGCAGGGCGATATTGCGGGCGGCTGAGCCTGGACAAGCTTCCGCCGCAAGCCGCGGCTTCTGTTCCAAGGTCCGCGCGGAGAGCCAAGGGTGCGAGGTCTGAAAGCCGCCTGCTGTGTCGCGCTCCTGGCGCTGGGCTCGGCCGCCTCTGCCGCGCCGGTCGCCCCGACCGCGCCAGCCGCGCCGCCACCGGCCGACCCCGGCGGCGCCATCGTCTCGGAGCTGGTGGTGCAGGCGCGCGAGCCCGGGCCGGCCTGGTGGCGGGTCGAGGGCCAGGGCTCGGTGGTCTACATCCTGGGCCTGCCGGACGGCGCCGTCCCCCGGGGGATCGCCTGGGATCGCTCGGTGCTGCAGCGCCGGCTCACCGGCGCCAACGCGGTGATCGGGCCGCCGGGGTTCACCGCGGGCCTGGGCGACCTCTTCGGGGTGCTGCGCCTGCGCGCCGAGCTGAAATCCAAGGGGCCGATGGAGGCGGGCCTGCCCAGGCCGCTGGCCGATCGCTACGCCGCCGCCGTGGCGCGGGCCGGCAAGCGGCCGGGCGAATGGTCGGACTGGCAGCCGATGGCGGCCGGCGCCTTCCTGCTGCGCGCCAGCCGCGACCGTTGGCAGGCGGTCGAGCCGCAGGTGCGCGGCGTCGCGCGCCGCCAGGGGCTGCGGGTGACGAGCTCGGCGCGCTATCCGGCCCTGCCGCTGGCCCGCGCCGCGATGGCCGGGATGACCCCGGTGGTGCAGCAGCAGTGCCTGGGCTGGGCGCTGGATGACGTGGAGGCGGGCGAGGCGCCGGCCAGGCGCGCGGCGGAGGGCTGGGCGCGGGGCGACGTGGCCGTTGCGTTGACCGAACCCCGCGGCTTCGACCGCTGCCTGCTGGTGCTGACCGGCGGGGCGGAGCTGTGGAACCGCATGGCCAGCGACGAGGCCGACGACATCGCCGCCGCCTTGGGCAAGCCCGGTCACGCCGTCGCCCTGGTCAGCCTGCGCCGCCTCTTGGCCCAGAACGGCGTGATCGCCCGGCTGGAGGCCAAGGGCCTGACCGTGAAGGGGCCGGGCGAGCCCTAGGCGGTGCGCCGGATCTTCGGGACGAAGGCCAGGAAACGGCGGGGGTTGTCGTACATGATCCTGTGCAGCGCCGCCTCCGGAACGCCGGCGGCCCGCAGTTTGGGGACGAAGACGGTGAGGGTCTTGGCGTAGCCGCCGGCCGGATTGTTGCGCTTGATCTCGCGCGGCATGGAAAGATCGGAGGAGAACATCAGGTGGTCGGCGTACCCGTCGGCGATCAGCGAGACGACCATCGGCACGACCTGCGCGTCGCCCGCGCCGCCCTGGCGGTCGATGCCGACGAAGGCGCCGCGCCGGATGATCGCCCGTTGCACCTCGGTGTTGGGGTCGACCAGGTTGCCCAGGTGGCCGATCACCACGCGCCTGGGATCGACGCCGGCGTCCTCCAGGATGTCGAGCTGCTCCAGCGCCGATTTTCCCGGGATGCCGGTGTGCGTGAAGATCGGCAGGTTGGTGGCGCGGTGCACCTTGCCGACCGCGCGGAACACCTTGCGCTCGTCCTTGCTGATGTAGTCCCAGGAGCCGATTTCGCCGAGCGCGCCGGTGGGGTTGGCGCGGACCTGCTGCATGATCTCCTCGGCGACCTTGTCCTCGCTCCAGGTGGCGAGCTCGGGCGGATAGAAGGGTTGGGTGTAGAAGCCGGCGCTGGCCACGATCGGCAGGCCGGAGCGCTGGGAGATGCGGCGCAGGAAGCCGACGTCGCGGCCCATGTCGGGATGGCCGGCGTCGACGATGCAGCCGATGCCCTCGCGCTTGGCGATGGCCAGCTCGTCGGCCATCAGGTCCTCGTCGGCCAGGAAATTGCCGGCGGGCGTGGCGGGGGCGCCCGGCGGCCGCGCGGGCCTGGGCGGCGCGCCCGGCGGCTGGGTCGCCGCGCGGGTCTCGGCGGCATGGCGCATCCAGTCGGTCATGAAGCCGTCGCGCAGCGACATGTGCTCGTGGAACAGGGTCGCGGCGCCGGCCAGCTCGGCGGGCGCGTAGTCCTTGGTGAGGGTGCGGATGATGGCGCCGGGCGGGAACTCGGGCTCGGCGGTCCGCGCGGCGCCAGCCACGGCGATCGCGCTCGCTCCCAGCAGGCCCAGCGCCTCGCGCCGGCTCGGCGCGCCCTTGGCATGTCGCATGATCCGCCCCCTTTTGATCGGGACCACTATCGGCTCGCGAATGGCGTCGTGGAAAGCCCCTCGGCGCGCGCCATCTCCGACGGCGGGTGGCTAGCGATCCTGGCTCAGCGTCATGTCGCCGGGCCGAGGCCCGGGCTTCACCGACCAGCCGGGGTTCAGCGTCAGGCTCCAGCCGTCGCCCTTCAGGCCGGAACCGTCGGCGCCGGCCAGCGAGACGGTGGCGCGGGCGAAGCCCTTGTCGAGCAGGGCGCCGCTGCCGCCGGTGACCTCCAGCGCGCCCCAGGCGTCGGTGAGGCGCAGCGTCGGATAGACCGTGCCGAGGTTGTCGAGGCCGACGAGCGTCGTGGGGCGGAACTGCCGGTTGGCCTTGACCAGCGGCAGGCTCAGCACCGGGCCCTCGACGAGGGCGGCGCGGAAGGTCGCCAGGCGCTTCTGGCGCGCGGCCTCGCGGGCGACCTCGAAGACGCGCAGGGTCCCATCGTCATAAGCCTTGGCGCGGGTGGCGACGGCGACTTCACTCGGGGCGGGCGCCGGGAGCTTGAGGTCGGTCAGCAGCAGCCGCCAGAGCGGCGGGCCGTCCTTGACCTTGCCGCGCCAAGCCGGGTCGGCCTGGTCGAGCATCAGGCCGTACGCCGGGCCGGTGGCGTAGGCGAAGGAGCGCACGAAGGTGTCGTCGGCGACGTGGCTCGACAGGTCCTTGATGGCGTAGGCGGTGCGCTCGGCCGGCGTCGTCAGGCCGATGCGGACGCCGGTGTATTCCGGGACGCCCTCGTTGAACTCCAGGCCCATCTCGTCTCGCTCGGCGGCCGGGAAACGGCGATAGCGTTCGGCGCGGAACAAGAGCGCGTCGGCCACCGCGGCCTTGCGGGCGGCCGGCGTCTTGGCCTCCAGCGCCTTGGCGAGCGCCCGCCATTCGAGCTGCAGCAGGTAGCGGCCTTCCAGGGTGTCGAGGTGGCCGTTGCTGCCGTCGCCCAGATGCGGGATCGGCACGTCGCGCTGGATGCGGTGGAAGAGCTCGTGGGCCAGCATGACGTGGCGGGTGGCCGTGTCCGGCGGGACGAACGGCCAGATCAACTGGGTCCAGGTGGCGCCCGACCAATCGGTGGGCGTGTTGGCGACGATCATCTTGTCGGGGATCGGGCCGCCGAAGAGCCCGCCCATCGGCTTGAGGACGCCGCCCGGATCGGCCTGGCTCGCGATCATCAGGTTATTGTCCGGATCGACCAGCAGGATCGGGCCGCAGAGGCTGTGGTTCCACAGCTTGCCGCCATCGCGCTGGCAGATGACCTGGGCTTCCGCGAACAGGGCGCTGGCGTTCTGGGGCGTCAGCGGCGTCGGCGTCTGGGCCAAGTTCGGGGCCGCGACAGCCAGCGCCAGCACCGCGCCAATTCCCCACGACCACCGCATCGAGGCCTCCAGAATCGCCAAGCGCCTGCGGATTTATACGACGTATGCGGTCGTCGTCGCGGGGCGGTATTCGAGCCTGGGCTACATCCGCTCGGGAACGGAGACGCCCAGCACGTCGAGGGCGCGTTCGAGTTGGGCGAGCGTGGTCGCCGCCAACGCCAGCCGCGAGGCGCGGACGGGGGGCTCCGCGGTCATGATCGGGCAGGCGGCGTAGAATTTCGAGAAGGCCTGGCTCAGGCGATAGGCGTGTTCGGCCACGGTGTTGGGGGCATAGCGGTCGTAGGCTTCGGAAAGCGCGGTTTCGAAGGCGTCGAGCGTCAGGACCAGCTCGCGCTCGGCGGGCTCCGTCACCGCGATCGGACCGGCCTTGGCCTGTTCGGCCTCGGCGCGGCGCAGCAGGGATTTCACCCTGACGGCCTGGTAGAGCAGGTAAGGCCCGGTCTTGCCCTCGAAGCTGGTGAAGCGGTCGAGGTCGAAGACGTAGGAGGTGCCGCGGAAGTTCTGCAGGTCGGCGAACTTGAGCGCCGCGACGGCGACCTTGCCGGCGATCTCCTCGAACTCGTCGGCGGTGAGGTCTTCGCCGAGGCCGGCTTCGTGCAGGCGCTCGCGGGCCTTTTCGCGGGTCATCTCGATCATGTCGGCGAGCTTCAGGACACCGCCTTCGCGGGTCTTGAAGGGCTTGCCGTCGGTCCCGTTCATGGTGCCGAAACCGATGTGCTGCAACTCGCCCGGCGCCGCGTAGCCGGCCTGGTAGGCGGCGCGGAAGACGATCTCGAAATGGTCGGCCTGGCGCTGGTCGACGCAGTAGACGATGAGGTCGGGGCCGAAGCTGCGCTTACGGTCCAGGATGGTGGCGAGGTCGGTCGTGCCGTACATGGCCGAGCCCTCGGAGGAGACCACCAGCAGGGGCGGCAGCTCGCGCTTGTCGTCGTCGCGGGCCACCCGGATGATCCGCGCGCCCTGGTCGTCGACCAGCAGGCCCTTGGCGTCGAGTTCGGCGACCATCGGGTCGATGAGGTCCTCCACGTCGCTCTCGCCCTTCCAGAGGTCGAAGTCGACGCCCAGCGCATGGAAGTCGCGTTCCAGGGCCACCTGGGTCACGTCACGGAACCGTTGCCAGAGCGCGAAGTCGCCGGGGCGGCGATCCTGCAGGGCGGCGGTGATCTTGCGCGCGCGGTCGCGGTAGCCGGTGTCGCTCTTCCCCCTGGCGGCGGCCTCCGGATAGAGCCGGTCGAGGTCGGCGAGGCTGACGGTCTCGAAGGCTTTGGTTTCGGTGGCCTGGCCGGCGTTCAGCGCCTCGACGACGGCGGCCACGGCGGGGTTCTCGTCAGTCACCGCGCCGATGAGCAGGCCCATCTGGTAGCCCCAGTCGCCGAAGTGGGCGTCGCCCAGCACTTCGTCGCCGCGGAAGCGGTAGAGGCGCTTCAGGGACTCCCCGATAATCGAAGCCCGCAGGTGGCCCACGTGCATCGGCTTGGCGACGTTGGGGCCGCCGTAGTCCACCAGCACCTTGCGGGGATGCGCCACGCGCTCGGCGCCCAGGCGCGGATCGTCGGCGATCTGCTGTGCGCGGTCGGAAAGCGCCGCGTCGGTGAGCTTCAGGTTGATAAAGCCGGGGCCGGCGATCTCCACGGCGGCCAGGCGCGGATCGCCGGCCAGGGCCTCGGCGACCTGGGCGGCGATTTCCCGCGGGTTTCTGCCCATGCGTTTGGCGGCGGCCAGCGCGCCGTTCGACTGGAAGTCGGCAAGGTCGGGGCGGTCCGAGGCGGTGACGCGGCCCAGTTCAGGCGGCGCGCCAAGGCTCGCGAAGGCGGCCTCGACCGCTTCGCTGAGGGACCCTTTCAGGTCGCTCATCGGGAGGGCGGATTCGTCCCGGCGGAGGCCACGGTGGTCGACGCGACGTTGACGCGGAAGCGCTTGCCGACGCGATTGAACGCCGCCATCTGCGGGGTCACGTCAAAGCCGATCAGCACCTCGAAATTGGCGCCGGACGTGGTGGCCGAGCCGCGCGGGATCAGGATGTTGTTGATCGAGTCGGTCATGTAGACCCGGTCCTTGCCAGCCGGGAAGGTCACCGGCAACTCGAACTCCTGGCGGGCGATCACCTCGCGGTTACGGTCGGTGACGGCGACCCAATAGTGATAGGTCTTCTGGGTCGCGGTGGCCTGCGGGCCTTTGCCGAGCTCGAACAGGATATCCATCATCACCTTGATCGGCTCGGCGTCCTTGTACTCGCAGCCGGCCGAGATGCCCTGGATCTCACCGGTGTAGCCGACGTCGGCGGACGCTTCCTTGTTGTCCTTGAACTCGACATAGCGGCTGGCGTCGTAGAGCGACTTCACGAACGGGCAGGGGCCGGAGTTGCGCATGGCGGGCAGCGGCGCGGAGCTGTCGCCCCATTCCTTGTCGCGCTTCTTCTTCTTGGCGTCGTCCTGGTCCTGCTGCTTCTGGTCGCCGCCGGGGCCGTGGGCGCCGCCACCGCCATATCCTCCGCCGCCGCCGCCGAACTGGGCATGGGCGGCGAAGGGCGCTGCGACCATGAAGGCGGCGGCTGCGAGCAGGGTGAGGCGGCGCATGGCGGGCGTCCGTGACTTTAAAAGAGGCGGTGCGAAGGTTCGCGTTGCGTTGCCCCCTAGTACAGCGTGCAGAGTGTGGCGGCAACGCGGCTGGCTGCCCCACTTACCTTCGCGGGCCATAGCCCTTAGGTTGCGCGCAATGTCGCAGTCCTCCGTGTCTCCTGGCGTTCCTCGACCGACGCTCACCGTCCTGCTGGCCACGCCCAGGGGCTTTTGCGCAGGCGTCGACCGGGCGATCCAGATCGTCGAGAAGGCGATCGGCAAATATGGCGCGCCGGTCTATGTGCGCCACGAGATCGTCCACAACCGCCTGGTGGTGGAGCGGCTGAAGGCGCTGGGCGCGGTGTTCGTCGAGGAATTGGAGGAATGCCCGCCGGACCGGCCGGTGGTGTTTTCCGCCCATGGGGTGCCCAAGGCGGTGCCGGCCGAGGCGAAGGCGCGCAAGATGCTCTATCTCGACGCCACCTGCCCGCTGGTCTCCAAGGTGCACGTGGACACCGGGCGCCATTTCGACGCCGGGCGCGAGATCGTGCTGATCGGTCACGCCGGCCATCCGGAGGTGGTGGGCACCATGGGCCAACTTCCGCCGGGCGCGGTGACGCTGATCGAGACGGTGGAGGATGTCGAGGCGTTCGCGCCGCAGGACCCCGCCAACCTCGCCTTCGTCACCCAGACGACGCTGTCGGTGGACGACACCGCCGAGATCGTCGCGGCGCTTCGGGCCCGCTTCCCGCAGATCGCCGCGCCGCACAAGGAGGACATCTGCTACGCCACCACCAACCGCCAGGAGGCGGTGAAGTCCGTGGCCGCCCGCAGCGAGGTGCTGCTCGTGCTGGGCAGCGCCAATTCCTCCAACTCCATGCGCCTGGCCGAGGTGGGCCGCCGCACCGGCGCCAAGGCCTATCTGATCGACAGCGCCGAGGAGCTGGACCTCGGCTGGCTGGCGGGCGCTTCGGTGGTGGGGGTTACGGCGGGGGCCTCGGCGCCGGAGGTGCTGGTGCAGGGGGTGATCGAGCGCCTGTCGCAAAGCTTCCAGGTCTCGCTCGAAGAGATCGACGCCGAACGCGAGACGGTGACCTTCAAACTGCCGCGGGTGTTGGCTTAGGGGCCATTATCGAGGGCAGGACAGACCCGGGTTCGCAGCCAGGTGGCAAGTTGCTCTATGGTCAATTCGCCGCGCGCCACACGTAACATTGTCGCCGTCGCATCGACCTGATCGGCGATCAGGTCGAACCCGTTGTCGTTCAGGAATTGACCCATAGCCATGAAGCCAAGCGCTTGTTCCCGTCGATGAACGGGTGGTTCGATGAAATGCCCACGGCGTAGGTGGCGGCGAGATCCAGCCAAAACGGCTCCGCCATGACCTACTTCGCCAGGGCGTCGAACGTGCTCCTTTAGCGTTGGATGAGGGCGCGGCCGCGGGTCCGCCGGGCCTCGGGGGACATGTCCCGCCCCAGCAGGAACACCTCGCCGTCCTCGGAAACCCCGATCGAAACCTGGGCGCCGTCCTTGGCGTCAAGCAACTCGCGCACCTCTTCGTTGAGCACGATGGCGAGGCCCGCTTCGGTCTGGGCGATCTTCAAATAGGTCACGTCCAATCTCCGGCTCCACCTTGTCACACCTCACGCCGGGCATTCACCACAACGTCTTGACCGCTCCGGCGACCTCGCCCATCGGGGGCGGATGGCGGTCTATACGGACATCACCGACGAGGAACTGGCGACCCTGCTGGCGGACTTCGACTTGGGCGCGCCTCTGAGCCTGAAGGGCGTGGCCGAAGGCGTGGAGAACTCCAACTTCCTGCTCGAGACCGAGGCCGGGCGTTATTTCCTGACGGTCTATGAGCGGCGGGTGAAGCCGGCCGACCTGCCGTTCTTCCTCGAGTTGCTGCGCTGGATCGCCGGGCGCGGGTTCCCGAGCGCCACGCCGATCGCCGACCGCGAAGGGCGGCTCTTGAAGACCCTGCGGGGCAAGCCCTGCGCCATTGTCTCGTTCCTGTCGGGGCTGGCGGTGCGGCGGCCGAACGCGGCCCATTGCCGTGAGGCGGGCGCGGGGCTGGCGCAATTGCACTTGGCGACGGCGGGGTTTCCCAAGGCGCGGGCCAACGATCTGGGGCAGGCGGCCTGGGCGCCGATGTTCGAGGGTTTGAAGGGGGCGGCGGAAGACCTGAAGCCGGGATTGGCGGCGACCATATCGTCCGATCTCGAACTGTTGGCGGCGCGGTGGCCGAGGAACCTGCCGGAGGGTGTGATCCACGCGGACTTCTTTCCGGACAACGTCTTCTTCAAGCAGGGAAAATTCGCCGGCGCCATCGACTTCTATTTCGCCTGCGACGACGCCTTCGCCTATGACGTGGCGGTGGCGTTGAACGCCTGGTGCTTCGAGGCGGACGGCAGTTTCAACATCACCTCGGCCCGGCAACTGGTGGCGGGCTATGAAGGCCTGCGGCCCTTGTCCGATCTCGAACGATCTGCCCTTCCGGTGCTGGCGCACGGGGCGGCGATGCGGTTCTTCCTAACCCGGCTGCACGATTGGGGGGCGACGCCCGCCGGCGCCCTGGTGCGGCCCAAGGACCCGCTGGAGTATGAGCGCAAGCTGGCTGTCCACCGCGCTTCGCCCGACCTGGTGCTGTTCGGATGACGCCGCAGGTGGTGATCCATACCGACGGCGCCTGTTCGGGCAATCCGGGGCCCGGCGGCTGGGGCGCGGTGCTGCACTACGGCGAGAAGGAAAAGGAACTCTGGGGCGGGGAGTTGCAGACCACCAACAACCGCATGGAGCTGATGGCGGCGATCCAGGCGCTGGAGGCGCTGAACAAGTCCTGCAAGGTCGAGCTGCACACCGACTCCACCTACGTTATGAAGGGCATCTCGGAGTGGATCCATGGCTGGAAGCGCCGCGGCTGGCTGACCGCCGACAAGAAGCCGGTGAAGAACGACGACCTCTGGAAGCGGCTCGATCATGCGCGCCTGCGCCATCAGGTCGATTGGCGATGGGTGAAGGGCCACGCCGGCCACGAATATAACGAGCGGGCCGACGCGCTCGCCCGCCAGGGCATGGCCGAGACCCTGGCGGCGAACGGCAGGTAGTTCGATATCGAACTTGAGGTTCGACCTCGAAGCGCCTAGGCTGTTAGGGTTCAAACCGAGGAGGCCGCCATGGCCGCCGAACCGGAAGACCACCCCGACGTCCAGGTCTTCGACGAGATCCGCTACATCGAGCACCTGGTGCGCACGACCATCGCGCGCAAGCTGCCGATTGGGCTGAACTATCCTCAGTTCGAGGTGATGAACCTGCTGTCGCGGCGGGGCGACGGGACCACGCCGCTGGCCATCGCGCGCGCCCTGCAGATGACCAAGAGCGGGCTCACCAACACCCTGCAGCGCCTGTTGGCGCGCAAGCTGATCGCGGTGGAGAACTGCGAGGCCGACGCGCGGCGCAAGCGCATCTGGCTGACGCCTGAGGGCCGGCAGGCCTACGCCCAGTCGATGGCCGCGATCCGGCCGAAGATGGAAAGCCTGCGCGACGGCTTCACGCCCAAGGAGTTCCGCGAGGCCCTGCCGTTCCTGCGCGCCTTGCGCACCTGGCTCGGCGAAAAGGACGATTAGGTCACCGCCGCCCGGCGGGAGCTCGGTCGCCCCTAGACCCGTTCGATGATGATCGCCGGCGCCATGCCGCCGGCGGCGCACATGGTGACCAGGCCCCGCTTCAGGTCGCGGCGTTCCAGCTCGTCGAGGAGGGTGCCGATCAGGATCGACCCGGTGGCGCCGATGGGATGGCCCAGCGCCATGGCGCCGCCGTTCACATTGACCTTGTCACGGTCGAGCTTGAGGTCGCGGATGAACTTCTCGGCGACCACGGAGAAGGCCTCGTTGATCTCGAAGAGGTCGATGTCGTCGAGGGTGAGGCCCGCCTTGGCCAGCACCTTGCGGGCCGCCGGGACTGGCGCGTTGAGCATCAGGGTGGGCGAATCGCCCATGTTGGCCATGGCGACGATGCGGGCGCGGGGCTTTAAGCCATGGCTCTTGGCATAGTCCGGCGAGGCGATCAGCACGGCGGCCGCGCCATCGACCACGCCCGAGGAGTTTCCGGCGTGGTGGAAGTGCTGGATCTTCAGGTCCGGATAGACCTGGTTGATCAGGCCGGCGAAGGTGGTGCCCTTGTCGTCCAGCGGCACGTTGGCCATGGCCTCGAACGACGGCTTCAGCGCCGCCAGGCCCTCGCGCGTGGTGCCGGGGCGCGGGAATTCCTCGCGGTCCAGGGCGATCGAGCCGTCCTCGCGGTAGACGGCGACCAGCGACTTGTCGAAGTGGCCGCCCTTGATGGCGGCGTCGGCGCGCTGCTGGCTCACAAAGGCGAGTTCGTCCAGGGCTTCGCGGCTGATGCCCTCCATGGTGGCGATGGCGTCGGCGCAGACGCCCTGGTGGCTCTGCGGATGTTTCGCGCGGAGCGAGAGGTTTCCGGAGTCCATCAGCATCGGCCCGGCGTTGGGATCGCGCGGCGCGGCGCTCGCGGCCGTGTAGCTCATCATCTCGGTGCCGCCGCCGATCACCAGGTCTTCCATGCCGGCCATCACCTGGGCCGCCGCCAGGTTCACCGCGGTGATGCCCGAGCCGCAGTAGCGGTCCAGCGTCACGCCGGAAGCGCGGACGTCATAGCCGGCGTCCAGCGCCGCCATGCGACCCAGGTCGCCGCCCTGCTTGCCGCGCTGGGAGGAGGTGCCCCAGACGATGTCGTCCACCTCGGCGGTGTTGAGGCCGTTGCGTTCGGCCAGGGCCTTCAGGACCGTCGCGCCCAGGTGCTGCGGGTGGTGGTCGGCCAGCGCGCCCTTGCCGACCTTGCCGATTCCACGCGGCGTGCGGCAGGCGTCGATAATCAGGGCTTCGGGCATGGGAGACTCCTGGGATCTCTTGGAACGGATATGGCGCCGGGCGCGGGGGACATTTCGTCTGCCACTTTCCCGCCCTGGGCAAGGGTCACGTGGCGGCAGCCCGGCCTGCGGCCTCTGCTTTCAGGGATGGCCTTAGGCCCCGAAAATCCAGCCGGGCGTCAGCGTCGACAGCTTGACGCCCACCAGGATCATCTCGTTGCCGTTGCCCAGGTCGATGACCGTGTCGGCGCCGACCTGGCTGACCGTGTAGGTGGTCCCGGGATCGA